>JANQMN010000123.1 GCA_028280065.1 Hahella sp. | reverse complement strand
AATCAATGAATTATGTTATCTTTACCTCTGTTTTTGAACTCCGAAACTTGAGTTAGATGTTCCAACTTCCTATCTGGCACTTGATAAACAGCGAACTATCAACGGTGACTCGATTGTTGAGGCGGTACTTGAAGCCATTAACAATATGTTGATTGATCTGATGACTGCAATGGCAAGAAAGGACTATTTGTCTCGTCAAGAGCGGCAAAAACAAGGAATTGAACTCGCCAAATCAAAAGGAAAATATCAGGGCAGACAGGCTGATGCTGAGCGACATAAAAAAGTGGTCTATTTCAGGGAAGAAAAGGGACTGAGCCTCAATGAAACTGCTGAAGCGACTGGCTATAGTCGCTCCCAAGTTTGCCGTATACTAGCGGAGCATCTCCAGAACGGAAATTGATCTTTGAATAAGCTGACCCGGAGCGACAATTAAAGCTTTCCCGTAGCCATAGGAATGCCGAGTTTCTGCATCCGGCTTCTTAAGGTGTTGGGATGAATGCCGAGCACTTCCGCCGCCCCCTGTTTTCCGGAAATTTTACCTTGGACCTTCTTTAGTACCTTGGTGATATGTGAGGCTTCCAATTCCTCTAAGGTCTGAAATTCTTTGGGCTTTCGATTTTGTTGCGGTTGTTCCGACGTGCCGGAGCCTTCGATGTCGGAAATCTGAAGAACGGGTCCCTTTGACAGGATCAATGAACGTTCAATGAAATTTTGCAGCTCTCTGATATTGCCTGGCCAATCGTAAGCCATAAGTTTGCCGATGGCTTCCTTAGTGATTTCAGGCACGAACTTCATGTTCATTTCTGTGCACTTTCGGCGGACCAAATAGTTCGCTAACTCGGGAATGTCCTGTTTCCGGTCTCTTAACGGCGGAACAAAGATGGGGAATACGTTCAACCGATACCAAAGGTCGGACCGGAATACTTTCTCACTAATCATGCTTTGCAGATCTCGGTGGGTAGCGGCAATAATTCGAACGTCAGTGGAGCGCATTTCCGCCCCGCCGACCCTTTCAAATTCGCCGGATTGAATCACCCGCAGGAGCTTTACCTGTGCTTGCAGCGGAAGTTCCGCAATTTCGTCCAAAAAGAGTGTTCCTTGGTTAGCCCGTTCAAAACGTCCTAAAAGGGTTTTATGAGCGCCGGTGAACGCGCCTTTTTCGTGGCCGAATAATTCTGAATCTATAAGCGATTCCGGGATAGCGCCACAGTTGAGTTTAATGAAGGGGCCTTCAGCGCGCCCAGAATTATTGTGAATTTCCGTGGCAACCACTTCTTTACCGACGCCTGTTTCGCCCAGTATAAGCACATGGCTTTCTTTGGGGGCGACTTGGTCAATCAGGCGCTTTACTTCCAGCAAGCCAGCATTGGCGCCAATCAGAACATCGCCGCTGACGTTTCTTTCGTCAGCCTGCAGAGCTTTATGGCTCATCATCAGTTCCATATAGCTCAGCGCATTGGATAGCGCGATGGCAAAAGGTTCGTTTATTTCGTAGATGATCTTGGCGTGGTCTTCGTTGTATTGAAAATCCCCGGTAGCACAAAAGGTAAGGTTGCCTATCACGGTGTCTTTCACCTTGAGGACACAGGTCAAACTGGAAAATTTTTTAATTTCGTGGCGCCGCTCTTCGGGAATGTGGTTGGTAATGTGTTTTAGGATTTCCTTGTTTATAGGGTGGGTATTATCTCTGATCCAGGGTTTGGGATGATCACTGGCTGACGCCAACCATTGATCAATGGCATGCCATGCGGACTTCGACAGAGTTAGATCCTCGTCCAATAAAAAACCCGCCTGATCGTGAGCCCCGGCAATCAATCTCGCCCGCCGATTGGCAAATTCATAACGAGTGATAAAAATCGCATCCAATTTCAGGATCTGTTTCAAGTACGCGTAGGTATCTTGCAGCGCTTCTTCGAAATGAAGACTGCCGCAAATTCGCCTGGTGACTTCCCGGAATAGATCGCCTTGAACCATAGCCTGTAAATTTCCGTTTCAATGTCGTTTCTCGAATCTCCCCATTAGTTTAGCAGCGATGACGAAATATCGTATATAAACGATATATCGTGAAATAAATTCACGAAATGTCGTCACTGCATAGTTGCCATATTTTTTATCCTATTGAATTGAATGGCTTTTACAACTTGGCACACCTATTGACTATAGAAGGGCATCAACAACAAATTAAATAGGAGCGGGTATGCGTTTTTCTGAGAAGCTTTCAACGATCGGCCAAATCGTAAAATGGCGAATGAATTGGAATCGCCGGGATCTGGATTATAGGCCAAAGGACCTTAACTCTGAAAAATTCAAGTCTGCCAGAGAGTTGGTAGCCACCATTCCGGACCAAGCGGTATGTGCAACCAGTGGCATGGGCGCTATCGGCCGTTGTTCAATCTTTTTCTGGGCGATTAGAGAGGCATTTCTCAAGAATCAGTCACCAAGGCAACTTACTTGGATTTCCGTCAGTGCTCAGGGCGGGAGAGGCAAGGTGCCCGGCACAATCGAAGAGTTAGATCCTCCGGGGCTTCTTTCCAGTTACATATCCGGCCATCTGGAAACGGCTAAATCACTGCTACGGCAAGCGGAAAAGGGCAATATGGAATTACACACCATTCCCCAAGGGGAGCTTGCGTTTCTGATTCAACAACAGGGGCAGGGCGCGAATACCCTTCAATCGGCAACCGGGATTCGTACTTTCCTCGATCCGCGGGTCGGTAACGGCTCCCGGGTATCGGACCGGGCCAAACAGCAATACATAAATCCCGTACCCGATAATCATGAACTGCTCGAATATTCACTTCCTGATATTCAATATGCCATGCTCGCTGCGCCCTATGCCGATACTGACGGCAATATCTATTTTAGGGACGCGGCGGCGATTACCGAAAATCTGGAAGTTACCCAAGCGGCCAAAGCCAACGGTGGAAAGGTCTTTGTCGCCGTCAGCGGTCTGATAGAGAAGGATGATTCGGCAATATCCATCCCAGCTAACCTTGTCGATGGAATAGTGCTTTTTCCCTTAGCGGAACAAACGGCATGCATTTATCAAAATAACCATTGGGAGGCTTTAACGGAAGGAGCCGACAGCAATGAAAAGGCATCGCTAGGAAAAATCAAATTTATCAACCAGGTGTTGGGAATTTATTCGAAGCGTGGCCCGGTAGAAGACGCCCTATGTCGAACAGCAGGTTATGTTTTTACCAAGGTCGCAAAAAAGGGCAACTTGATCAACCTTGGGACGGGCTTACCCGAAGAGGTCGGCAGACTTATTTACGAGGGCGGTTTATATGATGACCTCACTTTTAGCTGTGAAAGCGGTGTATACGGAGGGATTCCCGCACCGGGCGTGTATTTTGGCGCGTCGGTAAATCCAGACCGAATAGAAAGTTCTGCCTGGATGTTTCGGCATTATCAAGAGCATCTAGACGTTACTGTATTGGGATTCCTGGAGGTCGATTCCCAAGGCAATGTCAATGTCTCCCGGCGAGGTAAACATGCCACGGAATACGTGGGTCCGGGAGGTTTTTCCAGCATTTGCGAAAGCGCTCAAAACATCATCTTTGTCGGCAGTTTTATGGCAAAGTCAGAAATGGCTATCAAAGATGGAAAGCTCACTATAATTAAGCCTGGTGTCAGCAAGTTTGTAAGTCAGGTCATGGAGATCACCTTCAGCGGTCAAGAGGCCATTAAGAGGGGCAAAAACGTTTTCTATGTAACAAATGTCGGTGTTTTTAAGTTGACACCCCAAGGACTGCAACTCACATACAAAGTGCCCGGCATTGAGGTAGAAGACATCCGTAAATACAGCCAGGCCAAATTTGTTCATAAGGCAGATGAAATAAAGACGGTACCGTCTTCGATCATGAGCGGAGACGACTACCGGTTAACCTGGTATTAAGTAAATCCGGGCCGTAGGGGAGAGTTAGCAAAGGGCTTAAACCTCCCCGAGCGACAATCTCTTGATAGCTGAGAATGATGATATCGTTATGCCGGGGATCGTTGAGTATTCTGTGATAGAGGTTGTTCACGGCCGCGAAACGGCAGGGATGCCGTTTCAGGATGAAAACTAAATAATGCAAGAAACTCTAATCATTGATATTCGTGATCATTGGCCTCTTCCTAACACCATTACGATAAATGTGCGCCAGAGAATTTCCATATCCATACGGAGCCAGCTGATCCAACCTGCCAGGGAAAGCGAATACGCATGGTCATAACCAATTTTTGATCGCACATCTTCAAGACAAGTATCATAACCTTGGTTTACCTGAGCCAATCCCGTTACCCCCGGAAGAACCATGTAAGTCCTTTCACTATAAAAGGGGATGGCATTGTTAAGTCGGCGACTTATACCAGGACGCTCCGGGCGGGGACCAACCAGTGACATGTCGTTGCGAATAACATTAATTAATTGCGGCAACTCATCCAGCCGGGTTTTTCTAAGAAATCTGCCAACCCCAGTCACTCTGGGATCGTTCTTGGAAGCCCAAACCGCACCTGTTCTTCCTTCGGCATTAACGACCATGGTGCGAAATTTGATCATCTCAAACAATTCTGTCCTATCACTTCTAGTTCGACCGACGCGGAGTTGAGAAAAAAATACCGGACCGGATGATTCCAATTTAATGGCGGCTGCAATGATTGGCCAAAGCGGCAAACTTACCAAAAACAAAGACAAGGATACCAAAACATCAAAACACCTTTTTCCATGTAAAACAGCAGGTGCAATGAAGTTGTCCGATAATGACGGGTTCAAAGCATTTATATTCATATTAATTCACCTCGCTCACGCGCTGCCAACGGTTGGTTTGTAATCCAGATAAATAACGTAGGGTGCCTATAGCGTTAGCCCAATGCCCTGCAATTAAATAATGAAGTAGGTTGACCACCTTTGGCCAGGCAATCCCAGGCACGTATTGTTTCAGCACAACCAAGCCGTATGCCAAAACCTGCATAGCGAGAATTAACTGAGCTAAAACAAACTGTTCAGCCAGGGCGACACTGCTTAGAAGAATGATTAGAAAGCACCACGGCATGATTAGCCTTAGAAACTTGCCTGAGAGAAAATTAAAGGCGATTGCACCATGTTTTGGGTGGAGCAATTCAAACAGGCGAAATACCTGCTGAAAATTTCCAGCAGAAATACGTTTCCGACGATGCTGGTCCTGCCTCAGGGTAGCCGTCTCTAATTCCACAGCCACAATTGCAGGTTCGTAGACACAACGGAAACCTCTAGCAACAATTTGCATTGGTAGAACGAAGTCGTCATTGATCGTATCTTCGGGAAGCTTTTCGAAAAGTGCAGTGCGTATACAATAAAGTGCTCCATGTACGCCTAATGTTGCCCCCATAGCGCTTTCGTAGAGCTTAATTCTGGTTTGATAATTCCAATATACTTCTTCTCCAGTGCTTCCCACGTCTAGAAACCGATATGTACCGGCAACGACGCCAATTTGTGGGTCTGCCATATGTTTGGCCAGGTTGTACAGAGCGTCTATTGAAATCAGTGCTGAGGCATCTGATAACAATATCAGGTCAGAATTTACCTGAGGCAAATACTTGTTCAGCATGGCAACTTTACCCAGGTTTATTGGCTCTCTGATTACTTTGACCTGCAATCCCTGTAGATTAGGTTCTTGTAGTATATTTTTCGCAACCTCAGCCGTTTTGTCCGTTGAGCCATCGTCCAGCACCCATATCTTTAGTTTCTCGGCCGGATAATCTACAAATGCCAGATTGCGGAGTTTTTCGGCGATCACCTCGGCCTCGTTGTAACTCGGAATCACAATGGTAATACTAGGAGAATAGTGATTGTCTACTTTCGGATTTGACGATTGCCGTCTTATTTTTTTTGACGCTAGGCGGCCTAACAATAGGGGATAAACAAAATGGTGATAACCGATTAATAAAGCAGACAGGATTAATACAACCCATAACACGCCAACTATCATTTTTTACTACCTCCAACTTTTTCGGAATATGCGTTTCCTTTGTCACGAGGTGACAGAAATACGCTCAAGGCTGCTAGTTAGCAGCATGCAGGGCTTGATAAGCGCCAAGCATTCCCTGCAAATTACGTTCACGCATAACAAAGTTTCTTGGATTAGCCTTTTCAGGTTTTGATAGGGCTGTGCTAATGGTATTTGCAAGTTCCACAGAATCTTGCGGTTCAACCAAGAAACCCGAATCTTTACACAAAGATTCAGCGCTACCTCCAACATTCGTGATTACCGCTGGTGTGCCGCAGGCTTGCGCCTCTAAGGGTGACAAAGGCATACCTTCGGCCCTGGAAGCGAGGCAAAAGATGTCAATGGCTTGATAGAAGGCTGGCATATCCTGAACCAAGCCTAGAAAATGTACTCGCTCGTCTAGTTTGAGATCCTTTACCTGTTGACGCAGACGTTCTTCCTCTGGCCCACCTCCCGCTAAGGCCAGGTGAACTCCGGAAGGAAGCCGAAACATGGCATCTAACAGAATGTCATGGCCTTTCACTTGTTGCATTCTTGCTGCACAGCCAACTAGTGAGGTATCGGGTGGAAGATTTAGCAGACGTCGTGCTCTGGATTGTATACCGGGTTTAAACTTACCAGTATCCACGCCATTGTGGATCACGGAAGGCGAACATTCGGGAACAGCCTTTATCAGCGCTTGGGCGACTACATCGGCGTCGGCGATAAGCTTGGGTTTAAGTAATCGAATGCAGCGCTTTACGATTTTTTTATGCTTAGCGTTTTCCAAGTGCCAAGCATCGTGTTCAGTATGAATATGCGTTTTGATTCCTGCCAATTTTGCAGCCATCCCACCGTATAAAAGGGGACCGATGTGATGTGTATGGATAACTTTGGCATTTAATCGACGCATTAGTCTGGCAACTTGCCAAACAACACTTGGCTTGAATCCCGCCGGCTTATTCACAAAATGCAAGCGTGGAGCAAGCTTAAGCAATCTTGGCCATTTTGATGACATCTCCTGGAAGGTGCCTTCCAGGCTGATGATATGAACTTTAACGTCCTTGCTTTTTAGCAGCATCTCAAGACATAGGCTTTCAATACCACCGGGTAACAGATGCTGTACGACATGTACAACAACGTTCTTTGCTTTATTCATCAGTTAACTCCCATCTAATAACTGTTTAATCAAGTGTCGAGCTACACATGTATCTGACATTGCTGAAATTTGGTAATCGGCTAAGAACCGGTACACCGGTTAACCTTTCAATTGCGTCACGCCGTATAACTGAGGTATCCAGCACTTCAGCCAGCAACGCCAAACAAATTCCCAAAACAATGCCCCCAAACAATCCAGCAATTCCATATACTGGAACCGGCAGATTAGTTGATCTGGTGGGTGTAAAGGGACGATCTATAACCTTGACTCGATCGTGCTCTTCAAATCTGCCTAAAGCACCAGTAATTTTTGCCATCTCAAACCGTTTTAAGAAGTCGTTGTAAAGACGCTGTTTAGTCTCAATATCGCGTTCCAACTCTTTTAATCGCTGTTCGACACTGGCAAAAGTGTTGACTCTCTCTTGAAGAACCGTTTTGGCCTCTTCCAATTGGCTGATTTCCTTTTGCAATTGCTGTTGGCGTGATTTTGCCAACTCGACGGCTTCCAACTGAGAAATCAGCAAAAGCCGAGATTTACCAGGACTGCTATCATCGTCGTCGAGGGAATCTTTCTGTGACCCTGGCAAAAACTGATTGGCCAGTTGCCACAATTGGTCAAACTCTTGAGGCTGAATGCTACTGGCGGTTGCCATCAGATCCCGGCGTTCTTTCTCTAGCCGTTCAAGGGCATGGCGTGCACGAATCACCTTACTGTGGCGTTCGGTGTAGCGAGATCGCAACTGATTGATTTGGGATGTAGCTGTAACGATCTGTTGCTCGACCTGCGCTAGCAAGGGATTGGTTTTTAATAATTGCGTGGTCAGGGATTGAAGTGCGGCTTCTGCACCAGCCAGATCCGTGGTTTTTTGGTAGAGCTGTTTTTCTAGTTCCCGCAGCTGCTCGATGTCGAACCGGTGCTGGCCGGGCAGATTGCTGCTAAAGCGGGATTTAAATTCCGCCAATGCTTGCTCAGCCGTTGCCAATGCCTGCTGTTGCTTTTCTAGTTGCGACTCGAGGAAGCTTTCTGAAGCATCTATTGATGATCTCTCTGGTGCTAATAGCTTAGAAAGAAAATGCTTGGAAACCACTTCCAACGTCTGTTTCATATGGTGAGGTGATTTGTCATTCAAATGTATCTTGATCATGTCAGATCCAATCAATTCTACTCGCAGTGCGTTAGAAAGCTTGCTCAGAACGCCGCTGTCGTAGGGTTGCTTGGTGTTAGTGATGTAACCCAGTTCTTCTGCCACCTCGCCCAACATGTGCCTGGAATGCAGCAATGCTTGAAGTGCAGCCATACGCTCCTTCAACTGGGTTGAAACGGCAAGATCCGCGAGAAAAGGATTCAGCTTGGACGTTTCCTGAATGAGGATGGTGGTATGGCTGGAAAATTTTTTCGGGGCCAGCGAACCAACAATTAAAGCGATTATGGGCACCACAAAAATAGGCAAGACAAGGGTGTATCTTCGTCGCCAAGCAGCTGCCAGTATGTAATGCAGATTTAAAAACA
Source organism: Hahella sp. (assembly GCA_028280065.1). Taxonomy (GTDB): domain Bacteria; phylum Pseudomonadota; class Gammaproteobacteria; order Pseudomonadales; family Oleiphilaceae; genus Hahella. Next base: position 20,068 of record JANQMN010000123.1, on the reverse strand, counting down.
GGTCGGTTCGCATAATGTTACCTTGATTAAGCAGACTGACCATTTTGAGTGGGATTTGCCCGCTTAATCAGCAGTGTGTTCACCTTTTGACGTGGATTGAAATGTACAGTCGCGGAACAGTCTTGCGCTTCAAAAAAAGTTTCGATCTGCTTTCCGAGTGAGATACTTTCCTGCACTTCTTGAAGAGGCGAGTTGCTCCGCAGTAATCCTATTTGAACTGATATCGGAGATCCGCAGTTGTGCAGGGTGAAATCAAGAAGCCCCTTCTCAATTTGCAACCACTGTTCTTCATAACGTGGATTATCAGAAGCATAGGCACTCAACGTTATGCTGGTTGTGTGACGCTGTTCCATCCTCTCCTCCGAAGCAGTTAAAGATGCAATTTCAGCATTTATTTGCTGGATGGATGGACCTTGCATGCTTGCACAGCCAACCGTAGTTAAAGTAACCAAAGCAAAAGCTACAGGCTTTCCTAACGTTCTTGTCGTATTTAAGGTTTTCTCATTGTGCATGTTGGTAATCCGGCAAATTGATTTAACAGTATCTGTTTACGGATTAGGTACCAGAACCGTGCCAACAATTAAAGTCTAATAAATACAATAGGTTGGATAAATTGAAAGCATTAACTGGGTGTTTCCGTTTGCATCTTGCAATAGAAAATGCAAACAGCCATTTGAAAGCTAGAGTACTGAAAATTCCGAGGGGATGGCCTTAAACCAAGGGGAGCTAAGCAAAAAGGAAGATGAGGCGTCCATTTTCTTTCCTCATCATCCTGTTATGGAGCAGTAGATAAATCAGGATAGGCGAATAGGAGGTTTGTTCATCTAATTTTGGACCAGTTCATTAATTTTCAACCGGATTCGGTCGGCAAATTTCTGCCAAGACATTTCATGACTGATCTCCTTTAATGCATTTTGGCTATCGGTTACCGTAGTATGGGACTCGATACTGCTAAGTCCGTTAATAAAATCTTCTACCGAATCAGTAACAGCGACATGTTCCTCGTATTTTTCAACGGCGGGAAATCGAGTACTGACAATAGGTTTTCCCACTGCCATGTATTCAAGTAGTTTCAAGGGGTTGCAACTAATTATTTGGCGGTTTCTTAGAAACGGCAGCAGTGATGCCTGCCAATGTTGGACATAGGCCGGAAGCAGGTGATGTGGTTTCGGACCAAGAAAATGCACATTTTTCAAGTCTTCTAAAAGACTGACATCGGTTTGGATTGTTCCAATAAAAACAAACTGCCAATGCGGCAGTGCTATTGCCGCAGCTCTGATGAGTTTAATGTCCAACCAATCTGCAACACTGCCATAAAAGCCCGCGATAAATGGGTTATCGGGTAAATCCCGTGGTCTAGGCATTGCCTGACTGAACAACTCAAAATTAACCCCATGGGGCAAAAACTCGGTTTTCGTTGCAGGGAATTTTCCAGCGAGGTCCTGACTTGCGGCATAAATGTAATCTGCTTTCGCCACTAAGTTCAGTTCCATTGCCGTTACTGGGTCATGATCGACTCCGGACAGGCCGGAAAAATCATCGCCACAGTAATAGATCACTGCCAGTTCGTTAAATTGCCCAACCAGATCTACGGCTGAAGGCAAAGAGCACCAAAGAATTACCGGTTGTTCAGGGCATAGGTGATGGCGAAGCTGTCTGGACAACAGCAATCGATTGATTTTTGCTGCCAGGCTACTGCCAGGCCAGGGTAGGGCTAAAGGTTGGACGACCTTAAAATTTTTACCGGATTTAGAGATATTTTCGTTTTCATGGGGGCTATGCTGCTTCCACCAGGAGGCAAGTTTATTGACTGCTCGCGAAATATCCCGCCAGTTTAGACGCGGCCTTCTTAAACCAATTGAGTTCACCCAGACAACATCGTGATGACTCTTAAGATGATAGAACAGATGTTGGGTGCTACTGGGGTGTCTACCCCAATCCTCGCCGAAGACAACGATCTGCATCACACTTCTCCTCCTTTTTGCATTACTTGAAATCCCTTTTGACCGCTGGACTCTCTAATAGGGCGCAAAGCTCTGGCGGGATTCCCCCCTGCCACAACATTTGGTGGCAGTGATTTGGTCACTACGCTACCGGCCGCGACAATGGTATTCGCGCCAATTGTAACGCCGGACATGACGCTTACGCCCGTCGCCAACCAGACGTTGTCTTCAAGTCTTATATCGCCGATTTGCTCAACCAGGTCCGGCTGTCCTGCAGCCCTTAACTTTGGATCTTCCGGATGACCCGGGTATCCGGCCAGAAAACATCTTCCTGCAATACGAACGTTATCCCCAAGAATTATCCTGCTGCCGACGGCAATGGTGGTCTGCCATCCAATATCGATGTTATTACCGATTTCTAGAGTTGGTTGTTGTTCTTTACTTCCTGTATTTGATGCACGTCCCGAAAAGGTCGAATGAGCAGAAATTCGGCATTGTTTCCCAAGTCTAATTTGGAGAGGTCCAGTGACAAGTGGCATTCCACCGTACAGATAGAGATTTTGTCCCGTTCCAAGACAGCGGGATTTAAAAAGCGGTGTCCAATAGAGCATCCGCAGAAAGTTTCCAACAAATGAGCAAACGCTGTTATGTAGCAACAACAAAACGCTGTGAACAATCGGAATGACCGGAGCATTAAAGTCCTTAATCGCCCAATAAACGGAACGTAGGATTCCCGGCATAATCCCATGCCCTTCTTTTACCCAACTTCTTAATGATGTGGAATTAATTACTTGCAACATCGAATTCTCCGTCTGTTCTTGGCCCTTTTACCGGCCTGTAAAGATTACTCCAACCAGGAGAGATATTGCATTTGAGCAGGAATTACACCACCCGGTAAAACTATATTTAAATCAACATGATAGAACTAATTTTGGGTTAATTTGGCGACTTCTCGAGTTGCGAATTGATTTGCAAAATGAAAATAGGGTTTTCGTTTTATTATCCTGCTGGATAGAGAATATGACTCTAGTACATTGATTTATTTGCATAAATTATCAGAGTCAAAAATCGGCACAAGTCTTGAGTACGTCCTGGGTAAATCAGCATACAGCAACCTAGGATCAAGCAATGACAATTTGCAGTGCCGAATTTATTTTCACCGGCAAAGACCAAAAGGCAGCGTCATATTGCCTAAGAACCTCGTACAACTTTAACGCGCATGCGGTAACGAAACATTCCAATCAACATTGCGAGATTTTGATTTGGGGAGATCCCGCTGCAGCTCGATTCGATAAAGAACTCATCGCTAAGTGCGTCCGAAACCAATATGAGTCGTACTGGGGGCGTTCCTGGATTTATATCGATCACCGATCAAATTGTCTGGTGGCTTGCACGGATAAGCTGGGCTTGTTCCCCATTGTGTTCCATAAAAATGCAAAAAAATTATTACTGACGTCACATCGGGTTGAAATGCACCGTTTGTTGGGCGAAGAACGGCCATTAAATTCTGCTGCTCTTATTGATCTTCTTGCATTTGGTCAAATCATGGATGAATCGACATTAATGGCAGATGTAACCCAATTACGCGGAAGTCGGCTATTGATCTGTAACGCTCAGGGAATACTCGAGCTTATCACGAAGGCTAATTATCGCATCCAGCAAAAGGGCAAATTCAATTTTACAGAATCCCTTGAGGTATTCAGTGCGAGTGTGCAACGGTGTTTTCGGTCATGCAATGATCAGTCAGACACTAGTGCAGCAATATCACTATCAGGTGGATTGGATTCCCGATTGATTTTAGCCGCTGCTCTCGAGCACAAGCAACGTCCGGTGACCTTTTCCTACGGTCATGCCGACAATGAAGATCGACGCATTGCCAAAGAAATAGCCGCTCTTCATGGTTTACCTTTTTTTACGGGCTCTAGTGGGCAATTGCAACCTTGGTCAGCAGTCAAACGAATCGGAGAGTTGGGTTGCGGTGAAGTTCCAATTCAACATGGGCATGCCCTGGTAGATGATAGCCTGCTGGAATTGACCCGCGGATTGACTGTATTGACAGGAACCGGAGCCGAAACATTTCGCGCGTTCTATTTCGACCGCGGGATGCCAGGTTATTCCATCCTGGGTTTTTCTTCATTGAAAACACAGTTATTACCTTTTGCTCAACGCTACATTAGAGAAGAGTTCGGGCGTCTGATGGACCCGGTCATAAGTGCATTTCCAGCCTTACAAGAATACCTGGAAGAGCGTTTTCGGCAGATGGTGAATCGCTATGAAGATTGCGAAACCGATGGGGCCAGGTACATGGATAATGTGTATTTAGGTGAACGGGTAGCGCGCATGGTGATATCCGGCCAGCAACTGATGGACCGAAATTATGACCGTTGTCACCCATTTCTAGATCCGGAAGTTCTGGAAGTGTTTGCCAATATGCCCACAGGGCTGCGCTTAGGCAGCCTCTATCATCGTAAAGCGATCATTGAGTTCAGCCCAACGCTTGGGCATGTCCGATGGGACAAAACCTGTCGTCCCTTGAACCAAGGATTGAAATGGTACGAGCGTTATCCTGGCTTGGCCAGCCGATTGGGTAACCAGCATTACTGGGGAAAAGCTTCAAACCGAGACCAAATCAAGCAGAAGAAAACCTTCACAGGACTTTACGATTATCAAGCTTGGTTACCGGACGATCAGCATCTTGCATTGCAGCAAGCCCTAGCAGGATTTCAGCTCTCTGAATCTGAGATTAATGCAGGTATTAACTACCTACTGAAATCACCTTCCAGTCTTCATATGCGTGGTTTATCCCATGCAATCCGTGGCCTGAACCAAACAGCATAAGAGGTTATCTATGAAAACAATCGGTGTAGTCTTACCCGATTTCCCGGTATTGACCGAGACTTTTACCGGGACGGAAATGCGCGCAATGCAGGACCTGGGACATAAAGTCGTTCCCATATCTTTATCAGTTAAAAATGCAGGTAACGCGTCAACGGGCCAGCTATCACCCTGTCAGCCGCAGGATGTGGAATTGAGCCAGAACACTTTGAATTCAAACTCAATTCCTTTATCCACCTGCCTAAGGCGACTCTGCGCCGCCCCTCAAAACTGGCTGCAGTTCTATCGCTTTGCATCAGAGCAACAAGGATTTAGCTTGTTGGCATTGCTTCGACAAAGTCTGCAAATTGTTGACCTTATCAAGCAACACAGGATTGACCATTTGCATGCCCATTTTGCTCTTCATAGCGCGGCGCTAGCTATAGCTGCTGCCCGGTTAGCTGGGATAACGGTTTCCTTTGTCGGACATGGATTCGACATATATCGAACACCACAAGATCTGGCGGTGAAATGCCTTCATGCCGATTTTAGTGTGGCTGTGTGTCATGAAATGAAACAACTGTTTCAACTACTTGAGAAGTCTGAACGTCCAAAACTTACACCGTCTATAAATACTAGGCCTGTCCACTATGTACCATGCGGTATTGAACTCAAGCGATTTACCTACCAGGCGAAGCCCTGTGGTAACGGGAAACTGTTATTTATCGGCAGATTGACAGAGAAAAAGGGATTAAAAACATTGATACGCGCTTTAGCACGGCTGCGTTTAGATGGGAAGAGTTTTGCTATCGATATAGTCGGAAACGGGCCACTCAAGCAAGAGTTAATTCGCCTGGTAGAAGAAGTCCAATTATCAAATATCGAGTTTTTAGGCGCTAAGGATAGTGACTGGATCGCAACTCATGCACCTTATTACACGGCGCTGGTAGCACCATTTTGTGAGGCTGCTGACGGCGATAGGGATACCGGCCCACTGGTTTTAAAAGAAGCTATGGCCTTAGGTTTACCTGTTGTGACAACGTCGTTTATGGGATGCACGGAAATTGTCGGCAATGAAGGGGGTTTTCTAGTTCCACAAGAATCAGAGTGCGAACTTGCCAAAGCTATTAAAGCCATTTTTCAGTTAGGGCCAGCGCAACGACTAAGGCTTTGCTGGATTGCTAGGCAACGTGTAACTAAATTCTTTTCAGCCGATACATCTGCCAAAAAGTTGTCCGCTATTATCGAAAACCTTGGACGACCAATGACGGAATGCGACCATCCCAAGCAAAAGGAAATACCTCAAGCCCAAGTGGGTATGTCGTTATGAGCGGTTTCTTGAGGCAAAGTTTCTACTATGGAATTGGACTGATTCTCATGAAAGGCGTCAGTTTTTTCATGCTGCCGGTGATTGCAGGGCATCTGGAGCCAGCCGAATATGGACAATTGGACGTACTCCTGACCTTAATGAACTGGCTAGGTTTGATTGCCGGTCTCGGCATTGTCGAAGCTTGCTACCGTTATGTCGGTGTTGCAAGTGATAGAGAAGAGCAGCATGCCATCATAGCCAATGCTTATCTTTTGGCAGCGAGTTGTGCTCTGTTGATTCTTGTCGTCAGTCTGCCTCTTTTACCGGTCCTTTGTTCCGTTTTGCCAGGTGCACTCAATTCAAAGCAAATCCTGCTCGCAATCGTTGCTCTGGTATTGAGTGCCACCTCTGCAGTAACTCTAGCTTGGCTAAGAATACTCGGCAAAGCCAAGCTTTTCTGTAGTCTGACAGTAACCAAGGCCTTTTTACATGCAGGTTTAACCTGGATATTGCTCGAGTGGGGTTATCGACTTGAAGCAGTACTCTGGAGTTCACTAGTTTCAAGTGGTTGTCTTGCCCTGGCAACCTTTGTTTTCCAATACAAAACTTCAGGGGTGGTTTTTCACTGGAAGTGGATTAGGTCACTTCTGGTATATGGATCACCCCTAGTGATCTCAAGTACCTGCGTTTTCCTCGTATTCGGCAGCGAGCGTTGGTTCTTAGCTGCGCATACAGATACGGCAAGTTTAGGTATATATGGGATCGCCATGCAATTCGCCATGGTGGTTGCTATCGCTAGCGAACCCTATTTACTTTGGTGGTTTCCAAAGCGTTTTTCCTTGCTATCCGAGTCCCAATTACAGGCCAATGCAAATTATGCCAGCCTTGGGGTTATGGTTACGGCGATCTGTGCTGTGGGAATCAGTTTGGTAGGACCACTGGTTATCAAGCTGCTATTTCCTCCCAGTTACCATGAAGCTGGAACATGGCTTCCTTGGCTGTGTTTAATTATTGCCCTCAAACAGAGTTCTCACATATTAAATTTAGGTTGTTATACAGGTCATTCCACCAAGCTTCCCACTGTACTGAACGCCGTTATCGCCGCAATCGGCCTACCTACATATTTTGTGCTGATCGACACCTACGGACTTGCGGGCTTAATTTGTGCGTCACTGGCTATATATGGATTACGCAGCCTGTTATTCATCTATTTCAGCCAAGGTCGCCTAAAGCTGCCCTATCCCTGGCCAATCCTAGGCTGCCAACTCCTTGCCGTCAGTTTGATATCGGTATGCATTGTTTTTCAGCTGCATCTGGTAGCTGGCGCATTCACTATTGGCTTTGGAATTTTGAACTTAATTTGGATAAAGAATACTTTTTTGAAAAATGATTATTCCTGGATTCGTCGTTTTACTTCAAACCATGTTTTGTTTAAAACTCAAGAAAGGATCTGTCAGTGAACGACTTCTCCGGAACAACAGAGGGGAACCCGACGGTCTATAGCATCCTAATTCTGATGCTAGTACTCATGGCAACTGGTATTGCTTGGCTTCCAAATCCCTGGCTAGCCTTGGGCATCCCACTTCTGATACCTGCTGCGTTGACCGCTCTCCGGTTTCCCTTTTTGGTATGCCTGCTTTTTATTCTATTTTCCTTCTTCCGCATTCATGAAGCCTTTCCACAGTTGAACCCCTTGCGTATTCCTCAGCTATTGGCGTTGGCCTCATTAGTTGTCTTGGGTTGGCATATTGGTATCAGTAAGAAAATCGATCCTTTTTGGACCAAAGAATTAACTGTCTTTTCACTTTTCTTTGGATTCGTGGTGATTGGTGTATTTCTCGCTACCGATCGAGGATCAGCCATGGCTACACTCACTGGTTCTTACAGCAAAATTGCCATTATGTTATTTGCTGTTGCCTGGCTTTTGCGCTCACCAAAAGATTTCGCGTTAGTAAGCTGGGCCGTTATTTTCGCTGGAATTGCAATAGCAGGTGTAGCTATTTCCAATAAACTGGCTGGCATTGGTTTAGTGGAGGGGACTCGGGTGACAATTGGTAGAGATATTGGTTCTATGATAGGTGACCCGAACGATCTGGCTTTAGTATTAACCTTCCCACTAAGTTTTGCCGCCAGTCAAATTCTTACTCCCGGTCAATCCAATTGGGTGAGGCTCCTCGGTATTGTGGCTTATGGCATAGTGGTCTGGGCTATTCTATGCACTCAGAGCCGTGGGGGTTTACTGGGAATAATCGCAGTAACCGGGATATTAGTCTGGCGTCAGTCTACCAACAAAGTCTTGGTAATTAGCCTTGGAGTAGTTGCACTAACTGTGTTAGTGGCCGCTGCAGGTATATCGGATAGAGCATCCGGTGGAGCTGCGGAAAGTGGAATTGACGAATCGGCAATGGGGCGAATTTATGCCTGGCAGGCAGCCTTTAACATGGCAATGGCACACCCATTTACAGGTGTAGGTTTAGATAACTTCTATGCTAACTACTACTTCTACAGTCCCCACTGGGATGGCAAGAACCACGCGGTCCATTCTACTTGGTTTCAGGTTCTAGCTGAAACTGGTTTTTTGGGTTTCATTCTGTTTTTGGTTCTGGTTGTTACAGCATTTCGATGTGTACAACGATCCCTTTCACTTTTGGAAAACTTCAAGGATTCTTCCGTTCAGCAATTACGGATTGCAGGCAATGCACTGTATTCCGGTTTAGTCGGCTTTTGTGTTTCCGGAACTTTCCTGACTCAGGGCTTTATCTGGCCTTTTTACATTCTCTTAGGGCTAAGCATCGCCTTGCACAAGACCATTCAGCATCATACAGTTGGAGAAATACCACATGTCAAATAGCTCTTTTTTAACACCAACGAATAGCCCCTCAGTTTCCATCATAATGCCGAACTTTAACTGTATGAAGTTCCTTCCGGATACGCTTCAGTCGATTAAGGCCCAGAGTTATCATAATTATGAGCTTATCATTATCGATGATGGATCGACTGATGCTTCTTTGGATTGGCTTATCCAACAAGAACAACATGATCCCCGAATAAAAGTACTGCGATCTAAACGTTTGGGTCCCGGTGGTGCCCGTAATTTAGGAGCACATTTTTCCAGAGGAGACTTTCTGGCTTTTGTCGATGCTGATGACAGTTGGCACCCAGAAAAACTTACACAGCAAATTCGGTGGCATGAATCGAGCGAAGATAACTTATTAAGCTTTACTGATTATCAACATGTTTTAGAAGAGGGAAGGGCAGTGATTTGCGGTTGTTTTGAGTTTTGGCCGCACTTTCAAAATCGATTGAAATCTATCTTTAAGGAAGGTGATCAAGGAGCAACATTTATTGATTTGGAAAAGCCAACGGCCTTGCTCTACGAAGAGAACGTGATTGGCACCTCCACAGTTATGGTACGTCGTGACAAGTTTCTTGAGATCGGCGGATTTGATACTACACTGGCATCCGCAAGCGATTGGGATCTTTGGTTAAGGCTAAGTCAATTAGGAAAGATCGGATGCAGCACCAGGCAGTTAATGCACTATCTGGTTCGAGACGGCGCTATTTCCCGCAATCAAACGAAGCGACTACAGGCTGTAGAAGACATTCTAAAACGTTATAAGAAACCAGCCGGGCTAGAGGATGGCAAATCGATTCGCAGAGCCCAGGCTTTGCTAGCAGCAAATTACCGGGACTTTTATCGACAGCAATCTAACCGGATTAAGGCCGCAGTTTATGGACTGAAATCTCTGATGCTATCGCCGGGAACATGTCAGCTCAAAGCCTTATTCGCTTGTTTAATTGCGAGGCCAAGTATCAGGCTGAAAAATATTTGATGGATGCGATATACGATAGGAATAAATTCTAAGAAAGATGGAAACAGATTGCCGTTTAAGAGCTATTCAGCAGAAATACGACCTTAAGTTATCATCACTTCCATAGCAAAAGGTCAAATCTATTGATAAGTAAGGGCACACATAGATGCGACCCCTATTTGGCTTATATCACGTCCAGGCTTAGTCGATTCCGTCCGCTTTTTTTAGAGGTATAAAGCGCATGATCTGAAGCTTTCATCAGTTTCTCAGGAGTGGTGTGATCTTTGGGGCGGCAGGTTGCGATGCCAAGGCTGACAGTGACGACATCGCTTACTGATGAAAATTTGTGCTCTATTTGGCTATCTTCAATTGCACGGCGAAACCATTCCCCAATGATGAGGCTGTTGTCTTCGTTGACACCCGGGAGTAATCCAACAAACTCTTCGCCCCCGTAGCGGGCTACCAAGTCTTCTGCTCGATGAATCACACCATGCAGGGCTTTGGCAACTTGCCTCAGGCATTGGTCTCCCGCTGCATGGCCATAGTTGTCGTTGTATTGTTTAAAGTGGTCGACATCAATCATAATCAGGGTGAGATGTTCACCTGACCGTGTCAGTCTTCGCCACTCTTGCGCAATGCGTAAATCAAACTGGCGGCGGTTGGGTATACCGGTTAATCCATCCACCATTGAAAGCTTAGTGAGCATGTCTGTTTGCGCTTTTAGCTTAAGGTGAGTTTTTACTCGTGCCTTGAGGATAGCCGGTGAAAACGGTTTGGTGATGTAATCAACCGCACCCGCAGCCAGCCCCTCGGTTTCATCCTTCACATCATCCATGGCAGTAATAAAAATGATGGGAATATCGGTAGTTATAGGGTCTTCTTTCAGCTTTCGGCACACTTGAATACCATTCATGTCAGGCATCATGATATCCAACAGGATCAGATCAGGTGGCGTACTTGATTGGACTCGATTGATCGCCTCTTCCCCGGAAGTGGCAGCGAGTACCTCATGGTCCGCCATCAAAAGTTCACCAAGTAGGTGAAGATTCTGGGGCTCGTCATCCACGATCAGGATGGTTGCGCGTTCATTGTGCTCTGCAAACATCCTTTTTACTTCCCTTGATTGTATTATTAAGCTTGGTTAGCGCTTCAAGGGCATCATTGAAACGGTAACGATCAATATGATCTTTGATCTTAGTGACTAACTGGGGGTGTTGCGCTTCTAGCTTTAGTTGGAGTTGAGGTATTATCTCGCGAGAGCGCAGGTTACCTTGTTTGAGCAGAGCTTCGAGCTGACTAATTAACTCTCCGGTTTCTACCGTTTCTGCCTCGCTAGTATTGTTGGTTTTTTGAATCAGATCTGGCAACTGTTGAATACTGTCCACTATCTGTTGATGTGCTTTTAACAAGGAAGCAAGGTCATCTTCAGTGACTTTTTCAGAGCCTTTTGTACGCATACTCATCTCAATAGTCCGACATATTAACTGTAGTTCAGTTGCTCCAAGGTTACCTGCTATGCCTTTTAGAGTATGGGCCAGGTGTCTCGCCTTATCATATTGGTTTGCCTCAATAAGACGTTTGAGCGTTTGGCCATCTGTTTTGTTATGTCGTATAAATTCATCGAGCAGCTTCTTATATAGCCTTGTATTTCCCCCGGTATGGTGTAATCCTTTCTGAGTATCAATTCCGGGAATCCTTCCCATCGTCCTTTCTATTGAAAGGGCAGATTGCACTGATTTTGGTGATGGCGTTGTTAGTTCAGGAATGCCCAGGTATTTCGCTAAAAGGCTATACAGACGCTGTGGATCAATGGGTTTGGTAATGAAATCATTCATTCCGGCTGCAAGGGCTTCGTGTTTGGCATCTTCCATGGCATGGGCTGTCATTGCAATAATAGGCAGGTTTTCAAGGCTTGCGGTACGACGCATTATTTTCGTCACTTCATAACCGTTCATACCAGGCATTTGGATATCCATAAGTATCATATCGAAAGAACGATTTGCGACGGACTCCAGCGCAGATGGGCCGTCTTCAGCGACGACAACCTCAATACCGCGTTCTTCTAATAGTCCGCGACCAACCTGCTGGTTGATCATATTGTCTTCCACCAGCAAAACATGTCGGCCGGTTAAAGCTTCATGGTCGGCTGGCCATTGCTCTTCAGCGGTTTCAGAAACAGCATATCCCAAAGCACGCCCGATATTGCGGCTAAGCGATAAGGGTGAAATGACTCCGTGAACACAACTGACTCCCGAGTGTTTGGGTGGATCACTATAATCATCCGTCAGTAACACAACCTTGGCGTCTTCGGGTAGCACAGGTTGTAGCTCTTGCCAGGCATTATCATTATCGCTGCGTATATCCAAGACAATCAGATCAAAAGGATTGCTATTCGTTCCTAAGGCGCGTGCCGGATTATCGATACTGATTACACTGGCTCCGACACGTTCCAACATCTCGGATAAAATGAGTAATTGGGCAAACTCTTGGCCAGCGAGTAACAACCGAACTCCCTTTAGGGAAATAGTCGGTTCTGGCTGAAGACTTTCTTGGCTAGGTAGTCCCACCCACGCGTTAAAGCTGAATGTACTACCCTCACCGGGTTGGCTTTTCACATCCAACGAACCATCCATTTTCTTAATCAGGTGACTTGAGATGCTTAATCCAAGCCCGGTACCGCCATAACGACGTGTTGTTGAACTATCGGCTTGGGTAAACGCTTCAAAGATTGTTTGGCTTTGCGTACTTGACAGTCCAATACCGGTATCAGCAATGGCACAGTGCAGGCGTATCCGACCATTTTCTCTCTTAATAACTGAGACATTAATTTCTATTTTTCCCTGTTTGGTAAACTTCACTGCATTACCGGCAAGATTAAGCAGTATCTGTCCTAAACGCTGCGGATCACCAACATATCGGTGCGGTACATCGCGTTTGACATAAATGCTGAATGAAAGCCCTTTTTCCAGAGCTTGGTGCCCGGCAACAACGGCAACACTTTCCAATACCTGATCAATATCAAACTCTATTTGCTCCAGTTCAAGTTTCCCTGCCTCGATTTTGGACAAGTCCAAAGTGTCGCTGATCAGCCCGAGCAAAGACTTGGCTGCTATTTGGATCGAGTTGAGGTAGTCATTCAATCGTGGGGTGAGTTCTTGCTGAAGCGCTAAATGAGACATGCCGAGCACTGCATTCATAGGCGTACGCATTTCGTGGCTCATGGTGGCGAGAAATTCACTTTTTGCCTTATTGGCCTTTTCTGCCGTCTCTTTTGCCTGATTTATCTCTTCTTCCGCTTTCTCTTTGAGCAGAAGCGCCTCTGCAAGTTCATTGGTTCGTTCATCCACTTTGCGTTTCAGGAGGATATTCCAAAAGAAAACACTGGCAATAAGAAGTAAAACAATCACCGAGGAAACTGATATCACAAGTTCTCGCGAAGGCTTCCAAGACTCGGTTTTCAACCCGATCCATTTTCTGTAAATAGCACGATGCTCCTCCCGGGTAATCGCATCCAAACCTTTCTGAAGGAGCTGGGTTAGCTGCGGCCAATCGCTTCGTGAAGCAATCGCCAGTTCATATACATAACCCGACTCTCCAGCAATACGCAGATTGGGAATGGCATTTTTTTCAATTCCCCAGGAAGCAACGGCGATGTTGGCAATGAGTGCGTCCACTTTGTTGTAAGAGACATCATAAAGCCCGGTCTCGACATCAGACACCAGATGGAGATCCAGGTATGGGAAGCCATGTTTAAGGAAATTATGCGTACCATAGTCTTTTACTACAGCGACTTTTTTATCCCTTAGATCTGCCATCGATAACGTTTCCTCGATATCGTCGTTGACGATAATTACCGCAGGCAGATCCAAATAGGGTTCGGTAAAATTCATGTATTGATCCCGTTCCGGCGTCCTTACCGCAGCGGGCAAAATAAAGACCTCCCTGTTCTTTGCTTTCTCTAGCGCATGACTCCAGTTTTGACTGGGTACGATTTCAATCTTAATTCCCACTTTCTTTTCTATCAGTTCCAAATAATCTACTGTCATCCCTGTATAGGCACCCGCTTCATCCAGGTGCTCAATGGGAGCCCATTTAGGATCGATTGCTGCCAGTATGACTGAATGCGCCTCCAACCATGCCTTCTCGTTTGCAGTAAATGAGAGCTCAGGTGCAACATTTGTCTCCTGCGTGCCCGCCGAGACAGAAATCCACTTTCTGAAAATTTCCTGTCGTTCTTCCTCTGTGATGGTGGTGAGCGCTCTATCTAAAATCGTACTTAGCATTGGCCAATCTTTGCGTGAAGCAAAGGCAAGTTCGTAGGAAAATCCCGACAGCTCATTGATGCGTAGATTAGTAATATTCCACTTTTCGATGGTGTGGCTGGTAGTCGCGATATTCATGATGGCGGCATCGGCTTCACCAAGAGAAACCTTTTGCATCTGCCCTTTTACGTCAGCCGCCATGACAATATTAATTTTTGGATGGTGGTCTTTAAGAAACTGGTTGATCGCAAAACCTTCGACTGAGGCGATAGTTTTACCGTGCAAATCTTCCAGGGAAGAGATATGGACTTGCGAAGCACGGGTAACAATAACGTCCGGAAACTCTACATAAGGCGCGGTAAAACGCATGTACTCTTCGCGTTCTGCCGTTCTGGTAGCCACCACTACCATTTCTGCCTGTTTCTGGCGCACAAGATTAAGCGAGTTTTCCCAGCTATCGCTCGGCAGCAACTCAAACTTTAAGTTGGTTTTGCGCTCAATTAGTTTGAGATAATCATTTGCAACACCCTTCGACTCACCATCATCTCCTCTATATTGGAAAGGCGCATAATCCGGATCGGTGGCAACACGAATCACCGGGTGCTCCTTGATCCATTGTTGTTGTTCTGGGGTCAAACCTATATTCCCAGAGACTTCAGGGTGGAGATCTTGTGTGTAGGAAAACATGATCCAGCGGCTGAATATCTGTGCATAGGTACCGTCTGACTTGATTTCATCCAGCACACGTTGCCACTGCTCAATCACTGTATCAGGTGTATCGAGGCTGAACGCGATAGACATATAACCTTTCTGAACGTCAAAGACCTTTTCGATTTGACTGCCCCCCTCAAACCCGGCAAGCATGTGTTTGCCAGTGAGCTCATTGGCAATCCATAGGTCAATTTCGCCAGACAAGAGTTTCGGAATGTTATCGCGATTTTCAATACTTGCATTGAGATTGGAAAAGCCCTTTTCCTCTAACAACAGCTCGCCATAATCATCCTTATAGACGCCGATGCTGCCGATATTCTTAGCTTCTTCCAAACTGCTGATCGAAATATCTCGTGCTCTATGCGCAAAAAAGGCGAGATTGTTGGGTACCAATGGGCCGACCCACTTAAATAGGGTCTCACGTGCGGGCGCGCGCGTTGTGGAAAACAGGATGACGTTTTCTTCATTCTGTATCTGCTCGTATCCATCTGCCCAGGGCATTACTTCGATATTCTCAGGATGGCCGATTCGGTTCAGGATTTCGCGCACGATCTCGGTTGAAATACCGACCGTTTCCCCATTATTGGATGTGTAGTTATAGGGGGGGAACTCCTCTGTGAGAATGCGGAAAACACTGGCAGTCTGGGTGGTTGAAAGCTGGCCAGGCTGTTGTTCCTGGGCCTGGATTGGGACACAACTGAGGCTAATACATAATATAAGCAGATTGAATAATAGCGATGGAATGCTACTGAGAACCGTCATCTTTTTAGTTCTTTCCAGGAAGGCGCACGCGACAGCCAATTCCCGTGACGGTCTCAAACAGTTGTTTATTGAGCTTGGTTCGTAACCGGTGATATAAACCCCGGCGAGTACTGTCGGAAACTACCTTGCCATCCCACACTAAGTCGTCGATAACGCTGTATGGAACAGTATTCCCTCTGCGGCGAAGGCAAAGGTCAAAAAGCTTTAGCTCACTGGAGGTAAGATCGACTGGTCGCCCATCACAAAAAAGACTCTTGGAGTCATAGTCGTACGCAAACCCAAATCCAATCGGTGTAAGAGCTGAAGTCTGTTCTGCAGTGTGCTTAGCCTCTTTTCCAAGTAGCCCTCGAACAACGCCTACCACGGATTCAACATGGCTTACACTGATTGGCTTAATAATATAACCCAGCGGTTCTGCCTGCATAGCATCATTAATAGTGGTGCTATCGCTATGGGAAGTGATAAAGAATGAGGGAATACCGTACTGCTTGCGCAGTGCGATGGCAGCCTGGACTCCGTTAACATCCCCTTCGATTTCAATGTCCATAATTATGAAATCAACCGGGTTGGTCGCCACAAACTCAAGTGTTTCAGAAGCTTCTTTGAACAGCGCACTCACCTTGCACCCAAGTTTGAGCAACGTTTCTTCCAGAAACATTCCGGTCAAGCGCTCGTCTTCTACGATAACTACGTTCATTTTCCACACTTGGCAACGTAACAGCTTATCTAAGATTGGATACTAGTTGAGGGTGTGCAGCTTTACAACTAAGACCAGATGATAATCAAACGCTTTTCAAACACTGTTCAAACGTCAATAAAACAACAAAGGCTTATTATTTCACCATAGCAAAACGAAACAAATCCAATATTCATTGACCAGGAGATTTATCATGCCTTTACCAGCAAACAGATGCGGAAAACGTGGAGCAATGTTAGAGGGAATACTCAATCATCAAGGACGCAAGGTAGCAGCTATCAATTTTTTACGTTCTACAGAAAAGCAGTTGATCGGGTCTGATGCGGAGTTTTTACTTTCGCTTGCTGAATACGTAAGGATTACAGAGGGTAAACCCCCAATCTTTCGCGATATCGGAATACTCGATCCAACCCGGTGCAACTTGTTCTCCCAACATGATATTGGGGAGTATATTCGTTCAACCTATATCGATGATGATTCGGCACAAACCATCAATCTTTCCTCGCACACTAGAAATAAAATAATGTCCAAGCCATCAGGATATCGCCTATCACCGAATGACTTCTTTGTGGCATACCAAGAGGTGATGATGTCAATGTGTACACACAACGCTCATTATCTAATAGGCTTTTTCAGGAATCCAACTGGTAAAGGTAAACCGAAGAGCCCGCTTGGTCGTGCAAACGCTGGAATGATAAGTAAGGTGGCATAGCAAGAGCAAGTGAGCGGACTTTTTCGCTCACTAGCAAGAATCCCTTTTACCCATTCACCAATAAAGCTCTTTTTATGAGCCGAATTAACACTATTAATTTGTGTGTTACATTACTCCTGCTTACCCTTAAATGGACACTAGTAACTCGGCGACTTTTGGCTTTCAGTCAATTAATTCGATTAGATTTATACGTTTGTACCGCCTTAAACTCCACTGCCAGAGGTTCCGTTTAGATAATCAGTATCGGTATTCTTACCAGTACTCGCATTCCGCTATGCAATTTGCACACAGCAATTCATGAAATTCAGTATCCATTTGTTTTTAATACATTAATTAGATTGGTACGCATTGTGAAGAATCTCCCTTGAACAAACAATTATGGAGTAATCGCTATGTGCGGAATTTTTGCTGCCGTCAATAAAACCAACGTTACTAACAACTTGCTAGGTGGACTCTCGTCACTGAGCTACCGTGGTTATGATTCCGCGGGAATAGCTGTTGTTAAGCAAGGAAACATTGAACGTGTAAGAGCTTCAGGTAAGCTACACGAACTGGAAAACCGACTGCATTCTTATCCCCTGGACGGCAATATCGGTATTGCCCATACACGCTGGGCGACACATGGTATACCCAACGAAAAAAATGCCCACCCGCATATGACCTCAAGGGTAGCAGTAGCCCATAACGGGATTGTGGAGAACTACGAATCACTTAGACGCAGACTAGAAACTGCTGGTTACATCTTCGAATCAGAAACCGATAGTGAAACCATCTCTCAACTTATAACTTACTACCTTGATCTTGGGTTGAATCATGAGCAATCCCTTTGCAAAGCGTTGCTAGAAATCGAAGGTTCTTATGGAGTTGCGGTGATTTTTCAAGAGCAACCTAAGACTCTCTATGCAGCTCGGAGAGGTAGCCCATTAATCTTGGGGAAAGGAGACAGTGGATTTTACGTCTCGAGTGATATTAATGCATTTTCAGAAGATGTTTCATCAATCACTTACCTCAAAGATGGTGATGTAGCTAAGATAAATCGTGACGGTTTTAGCGTTATCAATTTACAAGGGGAGAAAACGCCTCGACTATTACAAAAATTGGAAAAAGATGGGTGTGAGTCGGGCAAGCAAGGCTATGATCATTTCATGCTTAAGGAAATTCATGAACAACCCGACGTTTTTGAACGCACATGGAGACACTACTTTAATAACCAAAGACAAGCATTTCAGTTGCCTGAATTTAGTGTGCCAGACAACGAGGTTAACAGCATCACGATTGTTGCCTGCGGTACTTCCTACTTTGCCGGTATGGTGGCTAAATATTGGCTGGAAGAATACGCGAAAGTTCCGGTAAACATTGATATCGCATCGGAATTCCGGTATCGCAAGGCACCTCTGGACCAGAATAGTCTGGCAATTTTCATCTCGCAATCCGGCGAAACAGCCGACACGTTAGCAGCAATGGCTCATGCGAAGGCAGCGGGTTTACGTTGTATTTCGTTTGTAAACATATTGACCAGCACTATGGCAATGGAATCAGACACCGTTTTACCAACCCTCGCTGGGCCCGAAATTGGCGTTGCGTCGACGAAAGCCTTTATTTCGCAGTTAACCTCTCTTCTCATTTTTACAATGTCTTTTAGGCAACAAGCACACAATAAACATAAGGCGCAGCAAGCAAAAGAATCGATGGAGCAGATTCCCACACTCCTAAGAGAGTATTTAAGCGATACTTCTTCGATTCAAAATGTTGCAAAACTACTGCATAAAGCTGAAAACATGCTTTATCTGGGTCGAGGTATTGCCTATCCACTGGCGGAAGAAGGCGCATTGAAAATTAAAGAAATAAGTTACATTCATGCAGAAGCCTTTCCAGCCGGAGAGCTGAAGCACGGTCCACTGGCCCTTGTAGATGAAAAGATGCCGGTCTTGGTAATAGCACCACCCGATGATTTGTTTGCTAAAACCCTTTCAAACTTGCGCGAAGTCGCATCACGTGGGGCAAAGATTATTCTAGTTAGTACAAGAAAAGGCCTAGACCTCGCCCGCGACTATGTGCATGCTGAAATTGAAATGCCTGAAATCGCCAAGCAGTTTATACCCATCATGTACACTCTGCCGCTCCAACTACTTGCTTATTACGTGGCTCTTGGTAAAGGGCATGATGTTGATCAACCTCGCAATTTAGCCAAATCGGTCACGGTAGAATAAATAGACGAACTTCAATTTTTGCGTGCCAACTGAGATTGGATAGAAGAGCGATTAACCTATCGCTCTTTTTTTTAATTGAATAGGACTTAGCTAGATCAGATTTGTTGCTATTGCTGAAATTCACGAAAACCGATCTGACAAACCGCTTTCGGTGAAATCCTGACTCTTTGAACCACTCATTTCAGATTCGGGAATGGTTTTAAACCGGACCATAAATTTCTGATTACAGCTTTTCTGGCTCCGACGGAAAGCGGGTCTTCGCTACTACTGAACCTTCTCGTTACCACCATAACCACCGTAAACCAATGAATCTTTGAAGACGCCTTATCGAATTGGTAATACTCACGTTATCTTCGAGTCACTAGATTTCATTGCTAAAATTGCGGCTTTAGTTCCAAAACCAAGAGTAAATCTCACTCGTTTTCACGGAGTCTTGGCACCCAGGAGCAAGTTCCGGGACAAAGTAACGCCACGCAAAAGGAAGCGGGATTTGGGCACACCGCAGCAGCAGGACATCAGATCGCCAACTGAACGCCTAACTTCCATGACTTGGGCTCAGCGACTGAAACGAGTCTTCAACATCGATATTGAAACCTGCAGAAGAAACAATTTAGCCGACACAAACTCCAAAACCTGACAGCAAAAAAGTGTCATTGGGTGAAAAATGATGAATTCTTGCTGCGTTTTTTGCCCACCGGGTATATCGACTTTGTTTGGAAAAGGCCTTTAAGGTTTCCTATCCTGAATCGCCCCGGAAAAATCGGAGGGTGTTTAGTTTGAGTCATACCACCATGGCAGACTCGTAGTACTGCTTTTCTTTTTCGATTGGTGGAATG
>JANQMN010000111.1 GCA_028280065.1 Hahella sp. | reverse complement strand
AGTGCAACGAAATTTTACCAAGTCAGCGACTGCCTTTTCTATATGAATCAATGAATTATGTTATCTTTACCTCTGTTTTTGAACTCCGAAACTTGAGTTCTAAGCTGCCTACATGGCAGTGAAGTGCATCCTCAATTACTCGTCGAACTTCTCTGTTTTCTAAGCTGCCTACATGGCAGTGAAGTAATAGAATCAAGAGCTAAGGGAAAGGCCCTTTTTCTAAGCTGCCTACATGGCAGTGAAGCTTTGCAACCGGCTCTTGTATTACCTCGCCTTTTTCTAAGCTGCCTACATGGCAGTGAAGGAGACTCGGGTGCCGACATGTGGTGTCAACACTTTCTAAGCTGCCTACATGGCAGTGAAGACCACTCATTCATCAAACTTCCCCTTTAAACTTTTCTAAGCTGCCTACATGGCAGTGAAGTTCCTGATGCGTCTTTAATTTGTTTGGCCGTTTTTCTAAGCTGCCTACATGGCAGTGAAGTTCCAGGTCTGCTTCAGTCATGAAGTCAACGTTTTCTAAGCTGCCTACATGGCAGTGAAGCCAGTCAGTAATAAACTGCCACGGATTATTCCTTTCTAAGCTGCCTACATGGCAGTGAAGATGGAGGGCATCCGTCTAGCCAAACACAAGAATTTCTAAGCTGCCTACATGGCAGTGAAGGCTGAGTGGGAAATACTGCTCAACGTTTACGCTTTCTAAGCTGCCTACATGGCAGTGAAGGAATATGGTCAAAATATTTGATTGATGAAGACTTTCTAAGCTGCCTACATGGCAGTGAAGATTTAATTTGCAGTTGTTCCACCACTTGTTTATTTCTAAGCTGCCTACATGGCAGTGAAGTGGTCCTGAACCGGCATGAGTTACCACACCAGTTTCTAAGCTGCCTACATGGCAGTGAAGTCGGTGGCGTTTGTTGCTGCTGTTGCATCGGTTTTCTAAGCTGCCTACATGGCAGTGAAGATGGCGCTCAGAGCCAACGAACGTCTTGGTTATTTCTAAGCTGCCTACATGGCAGTGAAGTTAAAACGGCTGTCCGTCATGGGTTTTGGCATTTTCTAAGCTGCCTACATGGCAGTGAAGGCAGCATGGAAGAGATAAACACAACCAGCAAATTTCTAAGCTGCCTACATGGCAGTGAAGAGGGTGATGCGCTGCTGGCTTCTGATAGTTTTTTTCTAAGCTGCCTACATGGCAGTGAAGGAAATGCTCAGTGGTGTACCCGGTACCGTTATTTTCTAAGCTGCCTACATGGCAGTGAAGCTGTGTTAGCTGACAGCCTTTTCTTAGTAGTTTTTCTAAGCTGCCTACATGGCAGTGAAGCAACGCGAAAATTCGGAAAACCAGGCAAGATCCTTTCTAAGCTGCCTACATGGCAGTGAAGAAGGTCTTGGTCCCAACAGTTACGTTACCACTTTTCTAAGCTGCCTACATGGCAGTGAAGTTAAATCTATCCACGCCTGACCCTTGGAAAATTTTCTAAGCTGCCTACATGGCAGTGAAGCTGAAGCCTCTGGAGATCAAGAAAACCAGCAATTTCTAAGCTGCCTACATGGCAGTGAAGTTTGGCGTTTGCAGGATGTTGCCGACGCGAGATTTCTAAGCTGCCTACATGGCAGTGAAGGCCAGGAACGATCATTTTCTCCGAGAAGAAACTTTCTAAGCTGCCTACATGGCAGTGAAGTTGTAGATCGTTGCGACGATCCAATGCTTGCTTTTCTAAGCTGCCTACATGGCAGTGAAGGGTTAAATTCCCGGGCAAGCTTTTCGATAGCTTTTCTAAGCTGCCTACATGGCAGTGAAGGCCGTGCTCGGGCAAATTGGCATCCTTCAGTTTTTCTAAGCTGCCTACATGGCAGTGAAGTGAAGAATAGAACGTAAAAAAATATTTACAACAATCAGTTAGCCATATTTGTGCAAAATAGCCCAAATTTTTACGGCTGTTGTAACCTGTTGATTTTACTTAATTGTTAATGAGCTGTAAAAATAAAGGTACCGACTAACTAAACCAAGGTACTGTCGCTAGGTTTGTCTTCCCTAGAACACTAAAACCGTAGCAACTGTAGTACCCGGCTTGCGCTTCCGTCGCCTCGATCTTTTTAACAAAAAGCGGAAATCGCGGGTTTGCGTCAGGTTGCTTTTGCTTGGTTTCCTGGCTTTCCATCCAAATAAAAGGCAGCTCTCTTTTAGAACTTGGTTTTGTTTTTTCCAGTTCAGCCAAACAGGTACTAAGTGATTTACCAGACTTCTGAGCCCAAAGCTCAGCTTTGGCTTGCATATCCTTCTCAATACGCGCAGCACCCTTAACATGTTGGCGTATAAAACTTACATGCTGGATCTTTGAGGGTACCATTTGAATAGACTTAATATGCACGTAATCGCTAAAGCGAAGTAAAAAGCGCTCGATATCAAGCTGCTGAAGACGCGTATCCGTTTCAGCAAACAAACGCAGTTTCGCACCAAAAGGGAAACGCTTATTACCATAATCAGGAAAGCTTACTGCGATATCACTATGCTGCTTGTCAACTTTGTGTTCGACCAAAGCGATATGGACCTGTTGGTAGATTTTTTGCCAGAGAAAGCTCAAGGAGCTTTCTGCATCGGGTAGTAAAGTAATCTCTTGATAGTGATTCATGACAAATCTCCACAATTAATCACTTTCGCCAAATACACCGCCTCGAATAAGAACGGCCATAACAAAGTGCTGCTCATTTTCCAAAATTTCTTCGCCCTTAATGACCCATTTATTGATCAATGTATTGAAGTCGTTCTTCGATTTACGCATAGCAATCCCTTTATGAGTCACAGAGCCATAGGGTTCTACAGCGATGGGTGACACGTCTTCCCCATACCAGTTATCAATGGTTCTAAGCGCGTTACCAATTTTCTGAGAGTGAATCGCAGCACAGCCATTGAGACTGAACAAATGGCGGCTTTTTTCTCCCTTAGGGATATTCATTATCATTTCTTGTGATGGCCAAACTCGCTGTGCTTCACCTAGCTTTACATACGCATCCACATGTAATAACGCGTAAGCATCCCCTCTTAAGCCCTTCGCAATGATCTCAGTAAGATTTCCCAAAGACGTGTCGGTATGTTCAATATCTCGAATAGAATAGTTGTCAAATACACAGGGAGTATCCAGGTCCGTATGGGCCACAGAGATCTTAACGCTCTCAGCGCCGACTCGATTACGCCATAAGAAACGTCCATTTGCGATATTGTTAGCGTAACGCTTTGCTAACTCGTTGAAACCATCTCGCTTTGTATATTCTTCAGTAACATTGATCAAACTATCTTGAAAGGAAGTTTTATTGCATGTTGAAGCCGTACCAACACCTCCGACCACACGTAACGTAAAACTGACTTTCAAAGTATCATGCTGATGAGGTAAGGCCGCATCGTCACCCCAAACAGGGTTGGGTTCTTCAATTTGTTTTTGTAACTCTTCTTCGTTTTCGAGTACTTCCTTCTTGAAATTGCTTTTAACACCTCGGTTGCGTCGATCAATCAATTTGATTGCTTGCCAGCCCTCATTTTTGCCAGTCGATTCCCAGCAACCTGAGTACATTAAGGCATCAGAAGGCTCGAGCTTCCTGTCAAATGCTAAAACGGATGGCATTTCAATCTGTGGTTTATCTTTGACCATGACTATCTCCTTATTTAAATGGCAAATAATTCTTCAAATGCAAGGTTTTCAGAACTCAATTCGTCTAAATCACTTTCACTTGATTTGGATTGCTGCTGGCAGAGGTACCACGCATCTTTGGTGGCATAACGCCAAATCATAGAGTCGATATCGCGAATACGATGGCATGATAACCACTCACCGATGCTATGAACGCTCTCGACAAAACAGGCGGGTATCGTTTCATCTCGCGCGTGCTTCACTTCGCCAGCCTCGTATACTGGCGAGATCGCTCGATATCCGACCATCATAGGTACAAGCCATCCCGTGGGCACGGGCTTTTCACACATAACCCAATTAGCATCGTCTTTTTCTGTTGGCGAGTTTTGGCTATCTTCTACCTTTAACACAGCCTGATATTTCAAGGCACTGAAATCCAACCAAGCATCAAGCAATTCAGCATTGGGTTGTTGCTTTTTTAAATTCTGATAGTGTGCTTCAAGATAATGAGAGCGATCCATCAAAACGTAACCTGGTACAAGGCGACGCTTGAGCTGTTTTAGCAACGTAGCTTCTTCTTCGTCGGAGCGAGCACCCAAAAGACCTACTTTATCAATGTGTAAGACTGTTCCACCTGCAAGTCGCCCGAACTGGCAAAGTTTATAAATCCTTTGCTCAAGGGCGACTTTATCTTCATTTGTCCCCATCCACATATTTTCCAGTTTGATCACTAGCGACACCGTCATATTCATGCGGCCTTCTTCAATAATGGGTGGAGTCTCGTCTTTCTTATGTTTTTTTATATAAGGTGGATTTTTACTTTGAACAAATTCGATATCGCGCCCTGGTAAAGGTTGATGAGTATGCGTATGAAATTCATGGCAAACAACTGCGCAACCCTCGAACGCTAGCCCGGTCGACTTACCGAGTTTACGTTGGATATTGTGCATAAAACCCAAAAAGTGAGTAATAGCAGGAAAGCCCCAAGTAAACCCCGAAATGCAGTTTGCATTTTGGACCTGCAGACGGTTTAACAGTAAATACTGGCTCATCGTTCAACCTCCATATCGGCAACAAAACTTCTTAGTTGCGGCAAAAAAATATCACGCCATAAGCCTGCATGAATCAAGTTCAACCTTAGGTGTTTATGCCTTAGTTGCTTGTTGAGCCACTCGCCAAAATCTTGGGCAACTTCTTTTTGCCAATCTATCATTAAGTCTGAGTTCACAGGTTCTTTTTCATCGCAGAAAATATTCAACAGTGATAGATGAGACGGTTTCAACTTGGTGTTATTCAACCACTCTTCATCATGCCTTAATTCTTGAATTAATAAGACATAATCAAACACTTCTACAGCAATCGATTTCACCAATTGTTGAATATGACGAAACACCCGCGTTCTTTTAATACCCGCTTGATTTATTTTTAGAGCTAGAAGGTATTTTTGTAATTGATTAATGAACTCTTGAGCACTTTTTTCTATTTCATAGCCAAATAGAGAATTTCTACCTATAGGAAGACTAACCCCATTTTTCCATTCTGGTGGCGCACATGATAGGAGACCTAATCTACCTTTTCGTTCAACATTTAAAGGCGAGACGTTGACATGCGCTTTCGGGCTTGACGTTACCATGACTACAGCTTTATTGGGATAATATACGCAGTTTTCCGATGAATATTTTCCCTTGCTTCTTTGCTCTCTTGCTTTTTGACTTGGTTCATCAAAGAAACTTGAAAAGTGTAGGTGTAGTCGATGGGCCATCGAAGAAGATTTTAGTGGCAACAGCAAATGGTAGTCATTGATATCTACCGGCCAGTATATTTGCTTTGCCAATGTATGACTGCTTTTCCGTTGACCAAGAAAGGCCTGTTTTAAGTTTGACATCCATTCTTGAATTTCAACTTTGTTGTCTGAAAATAACACAAATGGCGCTACATCATTTTCCAGCACCTTTTCAGCAAGGGTTACTCCATCCACTACAAGCTTTAGCAATTTAGCGACAGGTGAATATTTTGCGTCATCGAGTGCATCGTCCCTTGGCTTTTCGATTAAAGATGCGGTCACCAAATACCTTTCAGAAAGAACATCTCCATGATCATAGATATTTGTTGCCTTACTGATGCTAGAGTGGGTCAATTTAGCAACATGTGTCGCGAAACTCACCCCATGTGCATTCTTGCAATGCTCCGTTAACCAAACAGATGGGCAATGTTTTTCTTGGTTTTCAGCTCTTGCAACATCCCATTTTCTGTAATTCGCATCGCGCTCTGGAATAGCCGCTTTATCAGCGAGTTCAACTAACCGTTGGTACTGTTCCCTTTGAAACTGAACAGTTGATTGCTCCTTCGTCTTTTTTGCCTTTTTTATATTCTTGAAACTTTCTTTATCTTCCTCGGTCAATGAATCTAGGTTGGTCTCAATCAAAGATTGTAATTGAATTAAAAACCCCGGATTCTTTTTATCGCCTTTTAACAAAGTCTCTTCTTTCTTATCCGCACGCTCATTAAGAAAATCGACGATTGCTGCGGATAACGCCTGGTCAGTGCCAGCGGGGCCACTTTCTTCATGTTTATCCATTATGACTCCTTGATTTCTTGATAGATTCCTAAATATTCATTAAAAAACCAGTTAATCTCTTCTCTGTTTTTCGGTTGCCTGAGCTGGACTTCGGTATAAGTCTGCCAAAGCGCTTTATCCGACATTTCCAATTGTTCAGCAAGTTCATTTAGAAGCTGTCGAATATCAATATTCAACCATGGTTGAATTCCTTTTCCCTTCGAAACGTCAAAGTGATCCGTTTTGATTTTATTAGTATTACTCACTTCGACGGGCCAGCTCGTCATGTCTTTTTCTTGCCAGAGTAACTCATTTACTCGTTCGCTATAGGCAAGACAAAAATAGTCATTAACTTGTGATTTTCTGAACGGTTGCATTGCCTGCATTTCGGCACTCCAAGTCGGCGAGTGTTGCCACCATAGCTTTGCATAACTGGGATACTGCCTACCACCCAGCAAACGTTTTACAACTTCTGAATTCTTGGGATTACCAAATAGCTTAAGCTGTTGCGCCATATGTTCGAGACTGTTGAAACTTGAAAACTTACTCTCCTTCGTCAATCCCGCCAGCTTCGGCTGTTGAATTCTTGGAATGGCTGAAATTGTTTCGTATTCATTTTGTTCGAGAAGATCGCTTAAATCATGAGTCGAATAAGCAATATCTTTGGACTCAAAACCAGGACGACAATAGGCAATCGCTTCTCTCTTGAGACCTCGATAATTGGTATCAAAAATGTAAAAATTTTCTGATTGAGGAATCTGTTTTCGATGCCGTTGAATCCGGCCCGCTAACTGAATAAGAGAACGCATGGAACTTGGTTCCGCTATCGCCCAGTCATAATCATGATCTCTACCCACTTCTGCAACGGGCGTTGCTAAAACTATAAATATATGCTGTCGTTCGCTACTTTCCGCTATATGGGATTCAATACCGCTTGCTTCCCACCAGGTCGTTTCGTCCTTTCTTTGCAATGCCTGATCGAGCTTTTTTTCAATATAAGATCGGATAATGAGTGGGTATTGGCTGTGGTAAACGCAAATATGAAGGCGGTAATCAGGCTCCGCATTCATAGCAAATAAGTGTTTTGCCATCGCTACCAACGGTATTATGTTGGCAACTCGAATTAATCCGATTGAAACCTGCTTACCTGAATGATTCAGATTAGCATGTTTACGATGCAACTCATGAGCATATCGATGGATTGCATCAGCCATGTATACCACCTGGCTACTCTTAGTCTCCTGAACTAAGTGATACAGATTTTGCAATTTTCCTTTCACGACAGGTTTTTGCCGCTTCTGGAGTTCCTGAACACGCTTATTGACGAATGTACAATGAAAATCCTGGTAGGTCTCAAGATCAATCACTTCTTCATAGACGGGTTTGATTGATTCATCAAACCAAGCACAACAAACACTATTTGCCTCGGTTGCACCCTCTGTCGCTTGTAAGAAATGATTTCGCCCTTCACGATATGCATCAAAAAGTGCATACGCTAAGGAAGGTGGAAGTGAGGCCGTTGAAAGTAGTACCCGCGAACCCAGCATTCCTGCCCAATTTACCAAGCGGCAAAGCGCGGGCATATCTTCCAGTCCAAAATCGTCAGGCTCATCCAAAATTAAATCTGAAGTAAGTAGCCTAAGCATGGGAGCGATTTGCCTTCCTCCACGCACTCCTTCCGTTGCAGGTATCAGATAATCAATCGTACTTACCAAAACAGGAGCATGCAGCAACGTAAGTAATCTTGGATCTTCGGTAAGCCAGTCAGGGTAGGCGCTGAAATCTATGTCCTCTTGATGCTCGAGTTTTATATTTTCATCAAACAGCGGCGTCGCAGACTCGCTGCCGGACTTCTCATGATTGTTTGAGCCTTCTACCAGCTCTCCCTGCCGAAGCTTATGTAACTGTGTCACAGCTTGCGAACCAATCAACACGGCTATTTCACCAGCGTTCAGCTTTAACAGGTCCTTTAATGCGTCTCCTGTTTGCAAGGTCAATGTCCTTAAGCCGAGTGCGATACTGAATCTACAGGGTTTCTGCCCCGACAAGGCATACATAATTTTGGCATTAGCAAGGGTTTTACCACAGCCCGTGGAAGCCATATTGATTCCAAAAAATCCATGCTTATTACTTGTCTGAGCCACATCCGAAGCAAGTTTTGTTGCCTTGTCCTGCCAGCCAAAATTGTCTTTGAACTTTGCTTCAACTGGCTTGCTGAGTGCTTTACGGCTTTCAGAACTATTGATTTCCGGAAGCCTGCGCCTAAGCGACGGTAATGAACCCATGATACGAGAAGCGTAAGAGGCTACCGCGATATTATGTTCGTCCAGCTTTTGCTTCTTGTGCTTGTGTCCATCGGTGTTGGCATAACAAAGATAGTTAGGGTCTCTCCAATCATCTTCCGACTTTCTCCGAGGTAAAGAAGAATAAAAGTGATCGGCTAACATCAGGGATAATCGGGAAAGATGTGCGGAAAAGCGCTGCTCAAGCCAGTTATCCTTCTCAAGCAAAACCAAGCAGTTTTGTGCTCTTTTAGCCAAAGACCTCGCTTTAATTTGCCAACATACGCTGGATATCGGCGTACCAAGTTCAAATGTCCAATTGTCTTCAAGCGCTTGTTTTTCAAAAGTGTCAATATCACGATTGGCATTCCAGCTCGAATCAACATATTTAAACCAGTCATCAATGGCTTCAATTGGCGCACGATTTTCTTTGCTTGAGATGGGCAAACGATGGTGTGAAACCACTAACCATGACACCACCGTTGCGATGGAAGGCAAATCTTTCCAACCGGCGGCAGATTTGCTTGGAAGTTTTGATAATCGTTCAACTACATCTCGTTCATCCGCAGAATTGATTCGACTAAGTCTACTAATCCAGTTTTTATCTGAATCCTGACCTACAAAAGCCTGAAAAATTTTGAGAGAAACCCACTCGTGTCTATAGGGCTCAAAGGCTTTTCCAATATAGTTTCGGTCTAATTTTCGTTGAAAAAGAACATTGGCTTTACCTACGTCATGGAACAACCCTGCTATACCGGATAAAATGCTCATCGCTTCAATATAAAGCCATGTGCTTTCTTCCGGCTGCATGTTTGCCTCGGTGTAGTTGACCGGTACCCGACCCTGCAAATCAAATTTATGCTGTTGACCCACCACCCAAACCAATTCACTCCGACTCCGCGAACGAATCCAATGGCAACTCACCGCAGTATTCTTGGTGGCCGTTTTTCGAAGGAGTTTTTTAACTGCTAGCAAGCCTTCCTGAGTGATCACCGTTTGCCAGGTGTTATCGCCAATGCGGTCCGCGAAGGCATCCAACACACGGCGGGTGCGGCTAAGCGCTTTTTTCTCGCATTGACTGACAAAGGTGACCATCATCGCTCGCTTTCCTCTCCGGCAAGCATATTCATAATGAGTCGAATGAGTGTTTCTTTTTGATCGGGTTTTGATTCTGCAACCAGTAGCGTGAGGGCGGCCAGTCCGGTATCGTTAATGGTCGGGTTATCTTGGTCGTCATACAAACGATTATTACGATGCAGAAAATCAACAAATAAAAATGCGCCGCTACGTTTGTTGCCGTCGGTAAAGGGATGGTTTTTGACGACAAAATACAGCAGGTGCGCGGCTTTGCTTTCAATGCTGGGGTAGGCAGGTTCACCAAAGACACTTTGATTTAAGTTGCCTAACAGTGCACCCAAGCCGTCGCCCCGCTCACGGGCAAATAATTCCGTCGCTTCCCCTCGTTGAATTAAGTTTTGTTTTAGCTCGGCCAGCGCTGCTTTTGCTTCCTGTTCAGAGGGTAGGTCTCCACCCGCTTGCCCCTTTGGTGCTTCTAGCAAACCTTCGTCATATCGCTGTAACCAAAGAAAGGACTGCGTGTAGCGGCTGACGATATCAACTAACCCTCGGCCTACGTCGGTGGTTAATTCCGGAGAAGTCGCCGCTTTTTCTATCAGTGCTAACGCTTGTTTAAGTTCAGCAGCATTTTGGTCGAAGCGGCGTTGGTCAATGGCGTAGCCTTGTGTGAGATAGTCTTTTAGGCGTTGGGTTGCCCAGATACGGAATTGCGTACCTTTGATAGAATTCACTCGATAACCTACAGAGATGATCGCATCTAAGTTATAAAATTTGATCTTCCGTCTGACCTGCCTCTTACCTTCTTGTCGAACTACCGAGGATTCCTCGGTAGTTAACGACGCTTCCAACTCCTTGCTTTTATAGATATTTTTAAGGTGTAGGCCGATGGTGTCGCTATCTTTATCAAAAAGCTGCGCCATCTGCGCTTGCGATAACCATAAGGTTTCGTTTTCAAAGCGTACTTCAATGCGCGCCTGGCCATCCTTAGTTTCAAATATCTCAATCTGTTGTTCCATCATCTTTATCTTTCCAGTCCGTTTTAAGAGCAATGCGTTTAACTTGGTTAAACATAAAATCGAGCGCTTTGTGGTCGGTAAAATTCTGCAGGCATTGTTGGCGAAATTCCTGTTCCGTTGCGCCTTCTTTGGCACAGATAAATGCCCAGGGTAAAATCAAGGTGTCTTTAATCAAATCGGCAACGTCAAATACTAAGGCCCCTCTCCGGGTTTTACCGTGCATCACGGCAAAGCCATGGGGAATACCCAGCACCCACAACGTGGTTGCAGCCAGGCCATAGGCTAGGTAATTGCCATGATTCAGAAAGGCATTGGCAAGGTCTTCGGCTTCGTGGCTACGCGTAAAATCGCCATATTCCGTGCAGGTAAGGGCGTGTTTGTAAAGTTTTTTGGTCAGTTCCGCTTCAGCCTGAAGCAAATGGCTGACTTGATTGGCAGAGTCAATTCTGGCTTGGCAACGGTCGATTGCCTGCTGAACAAAGGGGGATGATGCATCAAATCCATATTGCTGAAGATCTCTATCCTTGCCCCAAATGCTTTGCAGGTATGCCATGCGTTGGGTTTGAAAGTATTTGGCCGCCTGCAGGCGTTTCGTGTCATCGAACCAGAAACCCATCCAACCCTGTATATATTCGGTAGGCCGATATTCACTTTGGGGAGAAAGCCATTCAATTTCCGTGGCCATTAACAAGGGCGTGCCACCGCCGCCACAAAATCCGATCAGCACCCCCGCAGACGCCAGCATTCGAACCGCTGCCTGCGTAATGGATGTGCCTGTTCCCAATAGAATCACAGTGGTGTTTGCAATGGGGATGTTCCAGTATTGGTTCTCTTTACTGGCTTCTGTGAGATAGAGCACCCGGCCATCTTTCTGCATCACCCGGCAATGTTCCAAGTAATATAGATTGGCGCGTTTTGAGTGCAGAATTGCTTTAAGGTCGCTGGGGGAAAAGTTCTCCATTGCAGTCTCCTCTATCGGCGTTCCATACTTCCGTTGCCGTGCTACTCATTTGTTTAGCACATTTCATCGGCCTGTCAAATGACTGACCAATATCTACAACAATCGGTATTGCTTCTCGTTCCAGGCTAAACATCAACCACCGCCATTCGGCTAAATCACATAACTCTTCGAATTAGCCTTGGGTAAATAATCTCCAGACTTTTGATAAAGCTCTCCCAACACTTCCATCGCTTTTTCAAAGATGCCGTTCAAGTCTCGGTGTTTGATAACTAGGGATTACCTGGTAAATGGCAAAAGACTCTTCATCAGTATCTTTCCGTGTGCGAACGATTCGGGATAACGTCATGCTCATTACACATTCCTATTCGAGTTGAGGTTTTTTACAAAATAAGCCGGAGTTGAATTACCGTCTATACTGTCCAAATCCTCACGTATCATTTTCAAGCACATCCACATGGAGGTTGTCATGCACGACGAATGGCCGGTGCGCTGGGACTTGCTGCTTCGTTATCGCCTTATCGAAACCATCGCCTATTGGGAGGGTCGCCTGACAACCAATCATCTGACCCAGGCATTTGGCATTCAACGCAACAGCGCATCCCGATGCATTAATACTTATTTAACAGACTTCGCGCCCGGCAATTTGATCTACGATAAACACTTGAAAGGATACAAACCTTCTCGGAACTTTCAGCCCCGCTTTACGCAGGGCAACGCTAACGAGTATCTGCAGTGGCTAACCCACAATAGTGAATTGATCAGCACCTTTAACCTAAGCTTTCTGCACACGCCCAATATCGCTTGGGTGGATGCTCCGGCGCGGGAGGTGGTTCCGGATGTATTGCGTAAGATTGTGCAGGCAGCCCGCAATCAGTTTCGGTTCGAGGCGGAATATGTGTCCTTTAATCATCCAGATCCTGAAATACGGGTGATTGCACCACATACCTTGGTGTTCGACGGCAATCGTTGGCACGTGCGGGCTTGGTGTGAGTTTAATAAGGAATTTCGGGATTTCGTGTTGAATCGGTTTCGCGGGGTTCCTGACATTATCGAGGATATAACCGACCATCCGGCGGACAAGGATGAGGCTTGGAATGCCCAGGTGGAGATTGTCATCGAACCGGATTCCAGACTCACTCCCGAACAACAGGATATTGTCCGCAGAGATTATTTAATGGAAAACGGCCGCCTGGAGATTTCCACGCGTGCCGCCTTGACCACTTACGTGTTGCAGCACCTGAAGTTAGACCGGCCCATGCTGGAGGAAGATCCATGTGCGCAACAGATCGTTTTAGTTAATCGAAAAGAGTTGATGCCTTGGTTATTCACGGGCTAACGGTAATGAATTTCTGACCATCTTACTCCTCTATTTCTCCGATAATGTCGAGAAGTTACAGATAGGCATTAGGCCCAGTTTCATCTTTTTATCATCAATTTCGCCAGCGCTAAAATAACTAACAGTCCGGCGACAATAATAAAGTAGTTAACCCAACTACCCCCACTAAAAAGAAATTTCAACACTCCCATTACTGCAAGCGCCAGTGCGAGTGTCTTAAGAAAAAAGAAAAAGATACTCAGTAAATTATTGCTGCTTAGGAAATTTGAAGTTATCACTTGAGAAATATCCGCATATTTATTTCATCTGACGTATGGTACAGAACATATCGATAAGAATTATCGGCATAGGTTGTGGAGAGGGAATCAGAGCCAATCCTTTGCCAACTGGAAAGATCAATCATTTGAGTTAGGCTCCTGGATTCCGAATCGCCATTCATACCATCGGGATAGAAAGGCGCGTTAAATATGAGGCGGTCTTCACAGCCATAGCCATCGGCTTGAAACGCAATTTCCCCAACAATGTTTCTGACTAATCCCTCCTCTACTTCTTCAACCCATAGGCTATCAAGAAAGAGTGGGATATTGACCACACAGAGTAACCGCAAAAGCCCAAATAAAAGTAACCAGGCAACACTGCCAAAAATAATCGAAATTACCGGATAAAGTTTTTTCATGGTCATTTTGATGCGCCGGGATATATCTTGTACACCTCAATATCTGCTGGATATTGGTATTTCCCACCCTTACCCACACGCTTATCCTGACGATCCCTTACATACTCGGATAAGCTCGCATCCAAACCTTGCTTAAAATGAAAAACAGACTTTCCTGTTAAATGTGATGTCGCTGGTCCTTGATCGATAAGTGTAAACTCCGGCTTACCGTCTCGAAATTGATATGTCAGAAGCATAGAATGGTAACCGTCCATAGCGCTCACACCAAAAATGGACACACCCTTTCCGCGATATAAACTCATAATATAAGCACCAACACTATCCTTTAACTCGTATGCTGTAGCATTGCCGTGTGCCTTGGTTCCTTTTTTTGTTAAAAACCCAAAAGTTTTAAGCTCACCTGCCAATCCTTGATTTTTCAATATCTGATGCGTTGAGGTTTTCGTTCCAACAATTCTGTCTCCTAACTTCATTTTGTCATTCTTATATAGACTTCTGATTATTGCGTTGTGAAGTTCAATACAATCTTTCCCAAACCTCACAGAATCAATGGGTATGATTACAGAAATCGTTCTTAAAGGTGCATTCAAAAATGTAACATCATCTATTATTTCCAGCACTGAGACTGGCCACTCCTGATTATTACGCATAAACCATTTCCCTTATTTGGTTAGCTATTTCCATAGAGTTTCTTTGCAATGAAAAATGACTCAAGAAACGTTTCAGTAGAACTCGAATTGCATGCTAAGAAGAGAAGGTGGAGAATCCTAACAAACTCATCACAGAAAAATTCGTCTCAAGCTTTCGTTCTAACAAATACATGCCGGAATACTAAATTGAAATTTTCAATCCGAGTAGAGGAAAAGACGCAAATCTCTGTGAGATATCTCTCACAGGACAAGGGTTCCAAACGAATAATTGAGTCAACAAGTTTATTTACATATGCAAGAGATTCATTAGCTTGGGACTTCTTAAATGAGCAAAGCAGATTCCGCTGCCATCTACACAAAATGCCACTTGGACTATGATATGTCTATCCGGTCAAAACCGATCATAGGTGGGGTTTATGTGGATATTTTCCATTCATGGTAATTTTAGTTGTGTATTCAAAGAAAACGATGCCGGCGCGATGTGTTATCACCTGCGTTCCAGGGTGAAAGAGGATATCGAACGGCTGCGCAAAGCCGCTAATTTGGAACTACCGATAATCGGAAAAGAGGATTCTGACTATCGCTGGCGGCTTCTGGTACCCGCCGAAGATTTTCCGAAGATTATGCAAGTGTTCGGGGATTCCGTCACCTATCCCCACTTTGGGCAGGCCCTTGAAAACGAAGGGCAATTAGACCGTCTCGGTATCTATCACAGGGTCTGGCTGGTGCTGTCCCGTTTGCACTAGCTTGCTGTCCAATTGCCTATGCACGCCTAAACATCGCGGCAAGAGTTCACAGCTCAACCGGTTCGATTTGCCGTGAACTTTATCGCTTTCGCGGTGCTCTAACGTAGTCTTGATGATCGCAAATCGGCCTAACGCGCGTATAAGCATTATCGCCGTTTGCTCGACGGGGGGGGGTTATCCTGCCGGATAGTGGGGCTGTTCAACCAGGCAGTCAAACCCGAGAATAAGTTAGTTTTTCTACCCTAGAGCATTGAGCTACGTTAGCCGAATTAAACCTTAACACCTAGATTTCTACTATGGCCAACTACGCCTGGATATTGTTGTCGGCCCTGCTGGTATTCGTCATGCAAGCAGGATTCCTATGCCTGGAAAGCGGCCGGGTAAGAAGTAAGAACAGTATCAATGTCGCGGCAAAAAATATCTCCGATTTCGCCGTTTCCTCCACCCTGTTTTGGCTGTTCGGGTTTGGAATAATGTTTGGCGACAGTCACTGGGGACTGTTCGGTGGCAGTAGTTTTGCTTTCGGTGCCGACAAATCGGCTTACGAGATCAGTTTTTTCCTTTTTCAGATGATGTTTTGCGGAACGGCGACCACTTTGGTGGCCGGCGCAGTCGCAGAGCGCATGGGTTTTTCCGGCTACCTTTGCCTGGCGGTGGTTACCAGTGCGCTGATTTACCCTATCGCCGGTCATTGGGCGTGGGCGGGGCTGGGAGACAGCAGCTCGCAAGGCTGGCTGGAACAGCTCGGGTTTATCGATTTTGCCGGTTCGACCATAGTGCATTCAGTCGGCGGTTGGGTGGCGTTGGCAGCAATCATTATTCTCGGCCCAAGAAAGGGACGGTTCGATTCCGGGGCGGACCTGCCGCCGGGCAGCAATCTGCCTGTGGCGGCACTGGGGGTTATCCTGATCTGGCTGGGCTGGTTTGGTTTTAACGGCGGAAGTGCGCTGGCGTTTTCGGAAAGAGTGCCGCTGATTATTCTGAATACCAGTTTAGCCGCGGCTTGGGGCGCAATCGCCGCTACCCTGCTTTCCTATATTCGCCTGAGCTATTTCGAAGTGCGCCAGGTGTTGAACGGAATTATCGCCGGATTAGTCGGCATCACCGCATCCTGCCATCTGGTCAGCCCCGGCCAGGCGGCACTGATTGGCATTGTTGCCGGTGCAATCGGTTTCTTCGGTTCCTATTGGCTGATAGCGCTAAAGATAGACGATGCCATCGATGTGGTGCCCACCCATCTGTTTGCCGGTATCTGGGGTACGCTGGCGGTGCCTTTGTTTGTCTCCCAGGAGGATTTAGCTAACGGCTTAACGTCCCTGGAACAACTGGGGACTCAACTGCTCGGCATTGTTGCCATAGGTACTTATAGTTTCCTCGTAAGTTTCTCTTTGATTCTGCTACTGAAACGATTTGTCCGATTGCGGGTGTCCGAACACGACGAAGATATCGGCTTGAACGTTTCCGAACACCGCGCTTCGACCGAGCTGATCGATCTGTTGTCCTCCATGAAAATACAGCAATCGAGTCGCGATTATTCGAAATCCGTGCCTGAAGAGCCTTTTACCGAGGTGGGACAGATTGCCAAACAGTATAATCAGGTGATTCGCCGGGTGGGCGATGAAATGGCGGCGAAGGATACGGCCATCGCCAGCTTTCAATCCAGTGAGAGCCGCAAAACGGCAATCCTCAATTCCGCCATGGACAGTATCATTTCCATCGATACCGACGGCACCATCATCGAGTTTAACCCCGCCTCGGAAAGGACCTTCGGCTGCACTAAGAATCAGACTTGCGGCAGCAATTTTATTGATAGTTTCGTACTGCCGAAAGATCGCAAACGGGTCCATTCCGACTTAGCCCTCGGCTTCTCGGAATCTCCCGGTTTACTGCTTGGCCAGCGCAATCAAATAAATCTGCAACGCAGCTCAGGGCATCGATTTCCGGCCGAGCTGACCATCACGGTTGCCAGGGTGAACAACATCAAATTTAACGAGTTTACCCTGCATATCCGGGATATCACCAAAGCCAAGAAACTCCAGGATAAACTGCGGTTCCTCGCCTACAGCGATCCGGTGACGAGCCTGTATAACCGCACCTATCTGATGGAAAAGCTGTCCTTTGCCCTTTCCCAAGCAAAAAAGAATCAGGCGACCTTGGCATTGCTGTTCCTGGATCTGGACCGCTTCAAAAAAATCAATGACACGCTCGGACACAAAGCGGGTGACGAATTATTGAGAGAAGTTGCCAATCGGCTGACCAGCGTTACCCGCGATACGGACATCATCGCCCGCTGGGGTGGCGACGAGTTTGTAATCTTGCTCTCCGGGCAAATCAATGAATCCGTCGCCTGCCGCAAGGCAAACGATGTTTTGGTGGTGATGCGCCAGCCAATCAATATCAATGACTCTATGGTGAATATACCGACCAGTATTGGCGTTGCGCTATCGGTCGATGGCCGCCCAGATGCAGACCGTCTGATTCAGCAGGCGGATATGGCGATGTATGCAGCCAAGGAACATGGGCGGGATAATTTTCAGTTGTTTTCTCAGGAGATGGCCAGCAACGCAGAAAAGTTTTTCAGTTACGAGCGGGACTTAAGACAATCTATTTCGACCTCGCAGTTGTATTTACAGTACCAACCCAAGGTGCAAGGAAGCAGGGAAAAGCTTATCGGTATCGAAGCGCTGATTCGCTGGGAACACCCCGAAAAGGGGAACATTTCACCTGCAGACTTCATTCCCATGGCGGAAGACTCCAACCTTATTATCGCCATCGGCGAAAAAGTTATCAGCGAGGCACTGGCGCAGCTCGCCAATTGGCGTGCAGAGAACCGGGAGTTATTGCGGATGGCGATCAATATCTCCGGTAAACATCTCCTGTCCGACGAATTGATTCCATTCCTGAAAAAAGAGCTACAACGACATGGCATACCCGGCTCTTATCTGGAGATAGAAATTACCGAAGGCGTATTAATCAAGGATATCGAGAAGACCATTGAGGTGTTTTCACAGCTCAAGGAGTTGGATATTAAAATCGCGGTGGACGATTTCGGAACCGGCTATTCGTCGCTTAACTACCTGAAACGTCTGCCCATCGATATCCTGAAAATCGACCGTTCATTTGTGGAAGACTGCGCCACCAAAACCGAAGACCGGCAAATTTGCTCGGCAATTATAAGTCTGGCCAAGAACTTGGGCATCGTCACCATTGCCGAAGGAGTGGAAACCGAAGAGCAAAAGAATGTTTTACTGGACCTGGGCTGCGATATATTTCAGGGTTATCTGTTTCATCGCCCGCAACCGGCGCAAAAGGTGTCAGCACTATTGCGCAAGCATGAAGCATTTAGTACCGAATCCATCTGATTGCATGTCATTTAGGAAAATCAGCTCTGCCCT
Organism: Hahella sp.; assembly: GCA_028280065.1. Lineage (GTDB taxonomy): Bacteria > Pseudomonadota > Gammaproteobacteria > Pseudomonadales > Oleiphilaceae > Hahella. The sequence continues at coordinate 4,426 of JANQMN010000111.1, read as the reverse complement.
CTAGAGAACGGAGGAGTTATTTCTTTCCAATCTCCTCTCAAGTCAATAACGCATATTGAACCAGCAATTTCTCCGCACTTTGCTTGGTTCGCATAAATGCAGTAATAAAAACTGTATCTATTTGCTTGTCATAGCGGTAGAGAATTTTGTAATGGTTATCGATTGTCAATTGAAGATAATCAAAGACGCCAATGTATTCTAGTTCCGGGCAAACAGGGCAACTTTCGGGATGGCTGGCTAATTTGTCTGCAGCTATATCAATAAGTTGTTCACTTAACGATTCTGGATTTGAAATAAACTCTGCCATGTATTGCTCAAGCAGAAATAGTGTTTCAAATCCAACATTAGTAATCTCAACTTTCGCCAAGGTTCACTTTTCCTTTAAGCCGTCGATTCCTTAACGCTTCTTTGGCCTCCTCAGGAGCAAAAGTGTTCCCAGATCGAATATCACGTTCAGCTATATTCATCAATTTCAAGAGCGCAATAGCTTCGTCCTTTCGTTGTGCCTGGTATTCCGATTCAATTCTGTATACAGGCTTACCGCTTTGAGTAATGACCATTGGTTCTTTTAGATCTAATTTGGCGGCGTTTTGCTTCAAATAACTAATGGTTTCAATTCGCATGATATTTCCACACACTTCATAGGAAGTCTAATTATAGTCTAAAAATAGACCGATTTAGGGGCATGGGTATTATTTTTCAGGCCTTTCTAAATCACAGCCCTCAACCAAATCATAAGATGTCCGCACTTTTACGCTAACAGAAAGCTTTCAGTACCGAATCCAATGGATTGGTGCGGCGCTGTTGATCTTAAATATGTGAAAACAGTTAAGAAAGGAACAACCCCACTACGGCTGCACATGCGCCGTAAACCAGCATTGGCCAAACGGTTTTGGTGAGGATCTGTCCCTCACGATTGGCGATGGCCAGAACCGAGCAAACAGCGACGATATTATTGATGCACACCATATTGCCCATCGCGCCGCCGACGGATTGCAGCGCTAAAATCGTGGTTCGGTTCAATCCTAAACTTGTGGCAATAGAGTCCTGAATACCGCCAAAGGTCAAATTGGCAATGGTGGCGGACCCGGAAAAGAAAGAACCCAGCGCCCCCAAAAATGCCGCGCCAAATTGCCAGTTGGTGCCGACCATATCCGCCAGATGTTTCCCGATGATCATGGTATTGGCGTTTTCGCCGTCCATCATAAGAAGCTTCACCATCACCAGGGCTCCTAATAATGCCAATACCGGCGCGTACATCTGGATCATGGATTCCTGTACCACCCGGTTCATCCGTTCCATAGGCATTTTGAACAGGAAAAAGGAAATCACCGAAATAAGGAGAAAGGGCACAATGGAAGGTACATATAAAAAGTTGTGCACCCAGGACACGGAGGTTTGAAAAATATCGTGTAGTCCGACCACCAAAGAGGGACTGACACTGATATGACCCAATGCACCTAACTGCGCTTCGACAATGGGTGTCGGATCATTGAGTATACCTTTCAACCCCAACTGCTGAATACGGGTCACGACGAGTATCAGAACAGTTCCCCAAAGCGGGAAAGACGCCTTTATCAGGGCCGAAGCACTGACCGGTGCAACGCTTTCTGTTTTGCTCGAATCAGCCTCGGACTTTTCCTGTTCGGGCTTCGCTAAACCGACTTTGTACATCGCCAGTAAAACGGAGATCACCAATCCTATCAGGCCGCCGATCAATGAGGGAAACTCAATAGTAAAAAACGACAATGCCAGCATCGGAATGACACAGCTAAGAATGCTGAGATAGACAAAGAAGATATTGCGTTTAATTTCACCGAAAGGGATAACAAACGAAAGCGCGATGACGGGTATGAAGAGCGCGGCAACGGTATGCACTACTGCGGATTTGTATCCTACCTCCAGCAGTTCTGAATTAGCCAACCCCAGTTCGTTAAAACCGAACCAGGTAGGTGTGCCGACGGCACCGAACGACACCGGAATACTGTTCATGACAAGGCACAAAATGGCGACCGGAACGGTTCGAAATCCCAGCCCAACCAGAATAGGCGCTGCCAACGCGGCGGGCGTGCCGAATCCGCTCGCTCCTTCAATTAAAAACGGAAAGGCCCAGCCGACAATCATCAACTGCGCAACCCGATTGCTGGTCAACCCGTTGAGCCATTGCCGGACGACATCCATCGCGCCGGAGTGCTCCATAGTGCGGAATAGAAATATCGCGCCGAACACGATCAGAATCGGGGTTAATGCCGTAAGCAATCCGGCGATCACATTGGCGTGAACGTCGTTAGGATTAGCGCCGAAATAGATCAGCTTGATGAAGTACAGAATAACCGCTACCAGGGGAAGCGCCTGGGAGGACGGCATGCTGTTCTTTTTGACCATGAGCCAAATCAACAGCAGGATCGGGAATAGCGAGATGGCCAGTTGCATAGCGGGATTCCTTGCAGTCGAGGTTTAGCTTGGTAAAACCGCGTAAGTCAGTTTTTCTTTCCGAATGCCCTCTTTAAACTCTACTACCGACGCCAGCGTCGTCTCCGCGATATTGTTCAATGCATCCTCGGTTAAAAACGCCTGGTGGCTGGTGATGAGGACATTGGGAAAGGATATCAGCCGGGCCAGGGTATCGTCGTCGATAATCAATCCCGAGTAGTCTTTAAAAAAGTAGCCGACTTCTTCTTCGTAGACATCCAGACCGGCAGAACCGACGTGATTGGTCTTTAAGGCTTGAATCAAGGCTTTGGTGTGCACCAATCCGCCACGGCTGGTATTGATCAGCATCACTCCCTTTTTCATCTTCCGAATGGCGTCTTCATTGATGATATGGTGGGTTTCGGGAAGTAAGGGTACATGCAGGCTAACGATATCGGATTCGGCAAACAGCGTATCCAAGTCGACATAGCGCATCCCGATTTTCTCGGCGAAAGCCTCGTCGGGATAGGCATCCCAACTGAGAACTTTCATACCGATTCCGCGCAGAATCTCGGCCATGCATTTGCCGATTTTACCGGTACCAATGATACCGGCGGTCCGGCCATACATGTCGAAGCCGACCAATCGATTGAGGTAGAAGTTGCCCTCCCGCACCCTGTTATAGGCCCGGTGGGTCTTACGATTGAGCGTCATCATCAAGGCCAAGGCATGTTCCGCCACCGCATGCGGCGAGTAGGCGGGGACGCGCGTAACACTCACGCCGAATTCTTCCGCAGCCTGTAAGTCGACATTGTTAAATCCCGCACAGCGCAAGGCGACAAGTTCAATGCCGAAGGATGCCAGCTGTTCGATAACCGATCGGTCCACTTCATCGTTCACGAAAACACAGACCGCCGTCGCCCCACTGGCCATGGAAACCGACTCGGGAGTGAGGCGCGACTCAATAAAGTGGATATCGATATCCTCAGGCGTGTATTGTAGCAACGGATCTTGTTCATATTTCTTCGCATCAAAGACGTATAGCTTGAATCGGCCATCCGCCTGATCAGTCAGCATCGCCGCCCGCTTTGTCAACTCTTCCCGAAGTTCATTACTGACATAGGCGAAGAACTTAAAGGCAAGATCTTCACGGCAGGCTAAAACCGCCAAGAAATGATCCTTATCCAGCGACCAGACTTCCGAGTCTTCCGTGGCTCTGAGGGTCATCGGTCGCAACTTGTCTTCATAAAACAAGTTCATGACACCGATCAAACTGCCTTCCCCACGTTCGCCTACTTTAACATCCTTACCGTCTTTGCCCTTCTTGAGCACTTCCAGTTTCCCTTCCACAACGATATACATCCGATCCCCAAGGTCGTTTTCCCGGAAAAGCGTTTCGCCGGCCTGCAACGTCTCCTGATGAAACTGCTGATTCAAAGCGGCTAACTCGTCTTTGTCCAAGGGTGAAATTTGTCCGTTATTGCCTGGATGATCTTCGGTTCGCTTTTGCACTTCTTGTCTCCCTTTATTAGCCGATTTGGAGGTGAGCTGGCATTGATTGAAGTAGTAAGCCTGTTAGAGCACTATTAAGTTTGAGTTTACGGCTTAATGCAATCTTTTGTTTAAAGAAGATGGGTGGGGGCTTTGTCTACCCCAATAAAAAACTTGGGGCATTTTTGGTTACAAAAATAACTGATGTAATTGTCCAAAAGGATTGGGGGCTATGGTCACAAACGAATGATGAGCTCGAAGAACCAGCAGAATTTCATAGAACTGTAACCGGGATTACCAGCCATGTCTTCGGAACCAGCTATAGAGCCGCAGGCATTGGCGCAAATATAAAGGCAGTGAAGTGGACCCTTTAGTCAAGACAGCTTGTAACTATTCAGCACATTCCTTCAGCTGATTAAGACCATCACGAATAAAGTCTGGCCAATCACCCCGGAATAGTTTCTCTAGGGCTTCGCCAATACCAACACCCTGTTTTCGACAAGTCGATAAATAGCTTCGCACC
>JANQMN010000109.1 GCA_028280065.1 Hahella sp. | reverse complement strand
TATCACGGACCCGAACACCGGAAGCTGAACGGAACCCAGTAAGTAATGCGAAGCATCGTAACGATAAGTCTGATTGTCTAGCCTGGCTTCTTTAACTCCTTGGGTGTCGTTGATCACCCTAATGAAGCCACCCATGATCGCCTTAATGGGGCCACTTTAGACCCTTCATTTTAGGCCTCAAACCTAGGGTTATTTTGGTCCCTTTTCGGGGCTATTAGACCACTACAGGTGCAGATTGAGCTCGCTTCATTTGGCAATAGAAGAATTAAATAATTTAGGCCATTTTGCCGATGATGCAGCTTAAGATTTGTACTAGCATTGATGCCTTATGATCGGCATACCCTATAGGGACATTGGCAAACACTGGTCTTGAAGCAGTTATCGTAATTTCCTGGTACCAGTTTTTTAATAATTCGCCTTAAATTTGTCTTTGCACGCCTAGTCCTCATTAGTCTAAAGCTGATCGCCGCCGTTTCGATGGACTTCAAGATTTAATGGAATTAAAGAGAGAATCTTTTCTTATAGTTTTAATCGCGAAGCCAGAACTCAATAAAGGACAAGCTTAAAATGCCACAAGGAATAAAATGCTCCGGAAATGAAAAGACAGTAATCGCAGGGCTGCCCAAGATACCAAGTTACGAAGGTGAATTTCCCTCACCTCTCCAGTACATGTGGTATGTTCCAGAGAGAAGCGAAGTATTTAAACTGGAAATCAGCGATACTGAAATACGTCGATGGATAAAAAAAGCTGCCGCGTACCATGGTATTCCCCAGGTACTACTTGCCATTATTCTGCAACAGGAAAATGGACCAAATGCTACAACTTTTCAAAAGGTCGGTCAGTTTGCAGAACGCAGTATCACAACATTTGGAGCGCTTGTAGACAAACATCTTTGGGGAATATTCCCTGATGCAATATCAAAGGGCTCGTCGGGTTTTGCCAACATGTCTAGAGCCGCGCTTATTGATGCAGCAGAATATACCGAGAGCACCTACGGAAAGAATCCATTGTCGAGTGAGGCAAGATATCGGGTTTTTGGTATTGATCAAGATACTAGAGTGTCAGGTGATGATTGGAAGGCCGATTTATATTATTGCGCCTCCCATCTCCGTCAACTTATAGACCGTGTCACGGGTTCCCGGTGTCATAACGGCGTGATTACTATGTCTCAGCTTAGAGAAGTGATCAAGAGTTATAACGGGAGTGGATCCTTAGCTGAAAAATATGCTGACGATGCAATGAGAACTCTACAGGATGCAATCGCAGGAACTGCCACATTGTATTTTTACGAAGAATGAAAAAGCTATTTACTTTTCTGGCAATTGTCGTTGTCCTAGTTGGATTTTTTTACTTTCCAGTGGGGGCAAATAGTTGGCATTTGGTTACCAGTAGCTCATACATCGTTCCAGAAGAATCTTCGGTTTTCACCTTTCATGTCACAAAGATGAATGAAGGCTCAGGAGAATGGTGGCTGTATGGAGAAGATTCCCGATACTTCTACCATTTTACCGGTGCACCTGGAGAGTCGTATCTGAAAGCAGAAAAATCGCGTATAGCCCACTGTTCAGGATTCAGACCCGATAAAATTGAGACTTGGTGTCCGAATTTACTGTGATAAAAAAGACCAAAAGCTAGCTCCCTTCAGCCACTCCTACATCAAGGGGCGGCGTTGTTCCAGGAGTATCGTACCCGTAAAGTCTAACTGATTTTCATCCTGAAACGGCATCCATGCCGTTTCGCGGAGTCGAAACTGAAAATTTCAATTTCCAGTTTCTAGCAAAATCAATAGCTTGTGCTATCGGTTTCAATAAACGTGGTCGGAGTAATATTAAGGTGCTGAAATGGCGGCATCCTCCGCCAAGTGATCGACCGTTAGCGATGTCGCGTAATAACAGATCGGAGCCATTTATGCGTTGGCTTAGAGCTAGGATGCAAACCGCCTGTCAAACACCATTGAGACGCCTGGCGTCCTGCTTGGGCGCATAGCCAAACAATCTGGAATATTCTCGGCTGAATTGTGCCGGTTCTTTATAGCCCACTTTAAATCCTGCTTCCGCAGCACTGTACCCATCCGCAACCATAAAACGTCTTGCCGCCATCAAACGTAAACGGCTTCGGAAGTGAATAGGGCTTGTTCCGGTGACTGATTTAAAATACTTGTGGAAAGATGATTGTCCCATACAGGAAATTTCTGCAAGTTCGCCTGTGGACATCGATTCGGTGTAGTTTGCCTCAATCCATTCTATGGCTTTTCTTATCAAACGCAGCCGGCTGCCCGATGTCACCATCTGAGCGAGTACGGAATACGCATGCGGTGATTGCAGAAGCCTCCATAGTAACTCTTTCTCAGCCAGAGGTGCTAGGACAGCACGACTCGCCGGACAGTGTATTGTCTCGGCAAGCCTTACCACTGTGTCTACAAGCTGCTCGTCCATCATTCCTAGCTTTAATCCAGAAGGAAGGATGTTGCTGTCCTTTTCTTCAGAAGATTTTTCGATGGATAGTGCCAGTAATTCCGATATCAGATTCGGTTCTAAATCCAGCCTTAAACAAAGATAGGGTTGGTGTTCTGTTGCTTCTATCACGGACCCGAACACCGGAAGCTGAACGGAACCCAGTAAGTAATGCGAAGCATCGTAACGATAAGTCTGATTGTCTAGCCTGGCTTCTTTAACTCC
>JANQMN010000080.1 GCA_028280065.1 Hahella sp. | reverse complement strand
ATTGCTCGAAAGATGCCCAATATTCCTTCGCAAACGCGCCTAGTATCTGACCCTTTAGCGACTCGCTTAATGTGCTATCTATATGGGACACTACACTAGCGTCCTCCAACCAATTCGAAGTCGGCAGCCAGCTCACGGCAGACTGAGTGTTGCGGGCAGGTTACGAGATGATCGTTTACCATGCCCACGGCTTGCATAAAAGCATAGACGATGGTGGTGCCGACGAAACTAAATCCGCGTTTTTTCAGTTCTTTTGAAATGACATCAGACAAACTGGTATTGGCTGGAATATCCTGCATAGTCTTGAATTCGTTGACAATCGGGCGGCCATCCAGAAACCGCCATAAGAACTCATTGAACTCGATACCGCTTTCCTCAATCCGCAAAAACGCCCGCGCATTTTTCAGTATGGAATTTATTTTCAGACGATTCCGAACGATACCGGCATTACCAAGCAGCGCTTCCACTTCGACATCTCCCCATCCGGCGATGATCGCCGGATCGAAGTCGGCAAAAGCCGCCCGATAGTTTTCTTGTTTGCGAAGTATGGTTATCCAGGAAAGGCCGGCCTGTTGGCCATCCAGGCACAGCTTTTCAAAAAGCTCCTGAGAGTTTGACACCGGCCGCCCCCACACCTGATCATGGTAGGCGACGTAGAGAGGATCGTTTCCACACCATGAACAACGTCCATTCTGTTCCTGACTGACTTTTGATTCTGAATTTTGCAACGCTGGATTTCCGACTTTTTTATTGAATATGTGTGGCCATGACAGAAAACAAGGATAAGCTCCCTATAGAAACCGCCAGGGAACGGATCGATTCCGAACTTACGGCAAATACTATGCAGGATTCCGAAGCGACTGCCAAGCAGCTCGAACGCCTGCAAAAACTGTCAAAATTGCTCGACAACCAGTATCGAATACCGGGAACGCCGATACGCTTTGGCTGGGATGCGATACTTGGTCTGGTGCCGATTGCGGGCGATGTGGTGGGTTTCGCACTTTCCGCCTGGTTGGTTCAGCAGGCTATCCGCGCCGGTGCGCCACGGTTTCTCATCGTTGAAATGCTAGGTAACCTTGGAATTGAGCTAGTGGGCGGCTCGATCCCGGTAATCGGCGACGCTTTCGACATTTACTGGAAATCCAACATTAAGAATATCGAACTACTCGAACAATACCTGTTGAAAGAACTCGAACCCGAGTTGCCCGCACCGCCGCCAAAAGGGAGAAAAAAGCCTTCTAAGTGGCTGGTGATGTCGCTAATTTTAGTGGTAACAGTTGCAACAGCAATTTACATCTTGAGCACGCCGAACCTGTTAGGATGATCTCAGTTCATTAGGAGATTACCAACCATGCAGAAACTAATTATCACCATGCTATGTTGTTTACTTTCTTCCTACCTTTACGCAGGCGATAATTTGCTAAAAGGTCTTAAGGAAGTCGTACAGACATCTGACACAAGCGAAAAGGCGGCCGGCAACGAACTAAGTACAACAGGCTTGGTCTCAATGCTAACCGGTCAGCTAGGGGTAAACAACGAGCAGGCCGCAGGTGGGGCCGGCGCTATCTTTTCTGTCGCCAAGGATGCGATGAAACCCGAAAACTTCGGCTTGCTTAAAGAGGCGGTTCCCGGCATGGAACAACTACTGAACGCAGCACCGGCCCTGGGAGGCAATTCCGGCCTGTTAGGCGCTGCCACCAACATGCTTGGCGGAGGCAACAATTCCATCACCAGCATGTTGGGGCCGGTCTTTCAAAGTTTGGGCATGGACTCTTCAATGGTGTCGCAGTTTGTGCCCATCATTCTGCAATATGTTCAAACTCAGGGCGGCGAGCAGCTAATGGGCATGCTGCAACAGGCCATAGGCAGCATCGGATAGGGTAACCGGGCTGCCGCAGTGCTTTCTGCGGTGGTTCATAGGTCAAACGATAGCTCAATCAATTGTTGTCGCGCACGGCAATCCACAAGGATTCGAGCAAGCCATTTACCTCATCCGCTAATTCCAGTCGGTCCTGGATAATAGATTCCTGGAGCGATTGGAGCAAAGGCAACTCGACTATATCCCTTATTTCCAGCAACTGACTCTTGATTAACTGGGCGAGGTCCAGCCAGCCGTTACCGACGCCGGCATACTCCCAGTCGATAATTGTCAGTTTGCTTTTTTCAGCATCCCAACAAATATTCCCCGGATGCAGATCATGATGGACCAAAGCAAGCCGGTCCTGACCAAAAGTTTCAATCAGCTGCTTTAACCGGGCAAATTGAGACCATTGAGCCCGCTTATTTACTTGCAACAGACGTGCTGCATATAACTCAAGTAAATTGGCATAGTTAAATGCCGGAATATTTCGACAGCACTGCATGTCTGATAACGCACCAAGCAGTTCGCGACGAATAGCCTTCGCCTGTGCTTGCGCTGTCCCATCATCCAGATCCGCCAGTGTCGGGCCATGATCCTGCAACAGGCACCAGCCATTCTCGACATCATTATGCAGTACCTTAGGCCCCCATGGATAAGGTTGCACCGCCTCCAGTACCTGTCTCTCCAAACTTCTTGAGACCCCAAACGCTCTGCCAGTATTGGCATTTACTCGAAGTACCAGCTTTGGATGTCGGAACACGCTACGCCATATTCGATTAGTGTGTTGTTGATGCAGAGGTCGCCACAGCAAAGACTCCCCCACAAAGTCTGCCACTTGTTGGAATACAGCAACTAGTTTTCGGTCTTCGGTATCAGCCAAACGTGGTCCTTTTACCAGGGTTTATTTTTGACTACACTTTGCCAGGCTTCTATTTGAGCGAACAAACGCTCAATATCGAATAGAACCGGCCACTTGTTGAGGGTGGTAGCCGTTAACCAAGCCCTCAAACATAAACATAGCCATCAGGGCATACATAAACCAATATGCGAACTACATTTCCTTCTTCAAATCAACAATTCCGTCTAGCCAAGTGCGTTTTCCGTCAGGTTTTGACACTGCTGTTTTTCGGTCTGACAAGTCTGGGCACGCAGGCACAAACCTTGGCCGTTTATACCTATGATTCATTTGTCAGTGAGTGGGGGCCAGGCCCTAAACTACAAGAACTTTTTGCCAAACGCTGTGCCTGCGAAGTGAACTTTATTGCTGCCGAAGATGGTGTCAGCATTCTAAATCGTCTGAAAATCGAAGGCGAAACCACCAAGGCAGACGTAATAGTCGGCTTGGATAATGGCCTGATGGTAGAGGCTGAAAACGCAGGATTGTTTCAGCCACATACCGTGGATACCAGTTCCCTTTTGAGCAAACTGAACTGGCAAAGCAATACTTTTGTACCCTTTGATTATGGCTATTTTGCGTTCGTCTATAATGCGGAGCGGGTAGCAGATCCAGCCGACTCCCTGCAAAGCCTTTTGTCGTCGAACAAGACACTGATCTACCAGGATCCACGCACCAGCACGCCGGGCCAAGGCCTGCTGATGTGGATGAAAGCCGTGTATGGCAAGGATGCAGGAAAAGCCTGGCAAGCCATGGCGAATAATACTGTCACCGTGACCAAAGGCTGGTGGGAGGCTTATAGTATGTTTTTGGAAGGCGCCGCCGATTATGTTCTAAGTTATAGCACCAGTCCCGCCTATCATCTTGTCGTCGAAAACAAGTCGCAATTTAGGGCCGCACACTTTAACCATGGCCATGTGATGCAGATTGAAATTGCCGGAATATCCAAGTTTTCCAAGCAACAGGCGTTGGCAAACAAATTCCTCCAATTTCTGATTTCACAGGAAGCCCAAGAGGTGATTCCCGTGACAAATTGGATGTTGCCTGTCGTTGACAATGTGGCGCTGCCAGATGCTTTTAACAGATTGATCAATCCCAAAACGATTGGTTTTACTCCGGAGCAAATTGCCGAACAGCGTAAAACCTGGATCAGAGAATGGCGGCAAAGCGCGACCAAATAAATTTATGCGTCTCGGTCAAGTCTTAGGCTGGTGTAGCCTGGCTTTTATGTCAGGCACTACCCTGCTGGCCTTCTTTGGTCTGTTAAACTTTAGCGGACAGGGTTTTGATTTTGGTTTCTTACAAGACCCCTATCTTTGGCAAATTATCGAATTTACCTTTATTCAAGCGATCTTCAGCGCTGGTCTCAGCTTGCTCTTTGCTTGGCCAGTGGCTTTAGCCTTGCTGCACAAGCGAGACAGCTGGCATAAAAGAATTTTCTTAAGTTTCTGCATACTTTGCTTTGTGATGCCGACGCTAATCGTTATAACAGGATTGGTTGCCTTATTAGGCCATCAAGGATTGGTTGGACGCTGGATGTGGGAAGGTTGGAACCTATATGGTCTAACAGGTATTTTAATCGCCCATGTTTACCTGAATTTTCCATTCGCCGTGCGTTGTATCTATTTGCAGTTGCAGGCAATTCCCGCTTCGCGTTGGAAACTGGCCAGGCAGCTTAAGTTAAGCCGGTGGCAACGTTTTCGTTACCTTGAATGGCCTTCGGCGCAGCTCGTCAGTTGGCTTGCTACCGGTTTTATCCTAGTGCTTTGTTTCAATAGTTTTGCCGTCGTCCTAGCCCTTGGTGGCGGGCCTCAGGCGACCACTCTGGAAGTTGCCATCTATCAGGCATTGAAATACGACTTCAACATTCCTGAGGCGTTGATTCTCGCCTGGCTACAGTTAATTCTGGCAGGCAGTCTGTATTTGCTAGTCACGACATTAGGCCAACTCCAGTGGCTAGGCAATCTTTCTCAAGAACGCAAGCCGCTGCCGAGCAGCGGTAAATTCGAGCGTCTTTTATACAACCTATTCTACGGTATAGCCTGGTGTGTGATGGTTGCCCCGCTAATTGCATTGTTACCCAAGATTTTCAGCCAACCACTGACAGAAAATTTCTGGCAGGCGATAGTTACACCAACCATGACTTCATTAGTCCTTGCAGCATTGGCGACTACCATCGCTCTGGGGTTAGCTTATCTAGTTTTACAACCTTACCGCATCGCGCGCCGCTTAGGCACGACCACCTATATTTGGATCGACGGCCTGGCATCTCATGCCCTGGTTATCCCGGCAATGGTTTTATCCGTCGGCATCTTTGTATTCTTTATTCGAAAGATCGATTTAGACATTTACGGGATGGTGTTTGTCTGCATCATCAATGCGTTGGTCAGCGTACCCTTTGCTCTTAGCCAACTTAAGGGGCCACTGTTGAATTATGATCAAAGTTATCGCCATCTACTGAGTACATTGAAACTCTCCCGTTGGCAGAGATTTACTGTGGAGTGGCAATTCATGAAACCGGCTATTCGCTCAGCCACGGCTTTTGTGGCGGTATTGACCCTAGGCGATGTTGCCATTTATTCAATATTCGGTCATCAAGACTTTGTCACACTGCCCTGGTTAATTTACAGCTATGCCAGCACCTATCGGATGACCGAGGCGGCTATGGCGGCAATTCTGTTGCTCATAATCTGTAGCACCGTGGTTGCATTTCTGGAATATCAACGGCGTCCCAGGAGCAAAAAAGTATGTTAATCGTTGACCAACTAATTGTTCGAAGGGACCGTCTGTCCTTTCAGTATCACCAGCAAATTCAGGAAGGAGAGATTGTCGCTATTCAGGGTGTCAGTGGAATCGGTAAATCCACCCTATTAGAGGCGATTGCAGGTTTTGCACAAATAACCTCCGGCGATATCCGATGGCTTGGAAAATCTTTCGTCGATCTGATTCCGGAACAACGTCCTGTGAGCATGCTGTTTCAAGATAACAACCTATTTGAACATTTATCGATAAAGCAAAACCTGCGCTTCATTGATACTGAAGTTGCTTGGAGCGAAGTTGAAAAACACGCGCTAACGCTGGGCGTTGGCGAACAACTGACAAAACAGCCGAATGCGTTGTCCGGCGGACAAAGGCAACGTGTTGCTTTGCTTCGAACCCTACTTCGCCCTGAACCTTTGATCCTTTTGGATGAACCCTTTTCCGAACTCGACCCGGCAACGCGGGCGACAGCCGCATCCTGGAGCCGTCAAATGGCGCAACAACGCAACAAGACTCTTATGGCCGTCACGCATCACAACGAAGATGTCGAACAGTTGGCGGACCGGGTTATTCGGTTGGAGTAGAGACCCAGTTCAAGCTGCAACCAAAACTTAACAATTGAGCACCGTCTGACCCAATCTGAAATGTTTACGGAAACTTTCTTGTCGAAGTACAAAAACTAAATATCAAAGAGACATTTTCTTATAGTAAGCTTCTGTACCCTAGAACCGTAGACCCGACTAAAATCGTCAAGAGCCTTTAAAAAAGGCAATAACTCAGCAAGCCGAGTAGTAAGGAGCAGAGCATGACCACATCACGACCCTGGTGGAAGGGCGGGATAATCTATCAGATTTACCCGCGTAGTTTCATGGATTCCAACGGTGACGGAATCGGCGATCTGCGCGGAATAACCAGCAAGCTTGATTATGTCGCCTCCTTGGGAGTTGACGGTATTTGGTTGTCACCGTTTTTCACCTCGCCGATGCAAGACTTCGGCTACGATGTGGCCGACTATTGTGACGTGGACCCCATGTTCGGCAACCTCGACGACTTCAAAGGTTTAGTAGAGCGCGCCCATCAACTCGATTTGAAAGTAGTGATTGATCAGGTCCTCAGCCATTGCTCGGATCAGCATGCCTGGTTTCAGGAAAGCCGCACCAGCCGGGACAACCCCAAGGCGGACTGGTTTGTCTGGGCGGATGGCAAAGAGGGTCGGCCGCCCAACAACTGGTTATCGATCTTCGGCGGCTCGGCCTGGCAGTGGGAGCCGCAACGACAGCAGTTTTATCTGCATAATTTTCTGGTCTCCCAGCCGGATCTTAACTTCCACTGTCCGGAGGTTCGGCAGGCGCACCTGGACAATATGCGTTTTTGGCTGGAGATAGGCGTGGATGGCTTCAGATTCGATGTGGTAAGCCTTTATTATCATCATCCGAGCCTCAAGGATAACCCTGCAAGAACCGACGACGACCCGGTGAATCCAGGCATTCCCGCAGACAATCCTCATTCACTTCAGCGTCATCTGTACGAATGCAGCCAGCCGGAGAATCTGGAGTACCTGGCCCAGATCCGGCAATTGCTGGATGAATACGGCGCGACTACTTCAATCGGCGAAATCTTCGATGACGAACCGTTGAAAATCATGGCTCAATACACCAGAGACCAGCGCTTGCACATGGCCTACTCGTTCGACTTCCTGCGTGATGAGCACCGAGCCGAGGATATTCGTCAGATCATCAACACCACCGAAACCATCATTGCAGAAGGCTGGCCTTGTTGGGCCTTCAGTAACCATGATGTGAAACGGGTCGTGAGTCGCTGGGGAGATGAGCGGCATGGCGCGGATTTCGCCCTGGCGGCGATGGCGCTGTTGCTGTCTCTGCGCGGCAGCGTCTGTATTTACCAGGGTGAAGAGCTGGGCCTTCCGGAAGCCGACGTACCTTTCGAGGCTTTGCAGGATCCCTATGGGAAAACCATGTGGCCCAAGTTCAAAGGGCGGGATGGCTGCCGCACGCCTTTTCCCTGGGACAGTGACGCGCCTCATGCAGGATTCTCAGAACACGAGTCCTGGCTGATGGTGTCACCCGAACACTTACCCCTGGCGGTTTCTCGCCAGACTGGCAATGCATCAACCTTAGAGCGGATGCGACGCCTGATCCACTGGCGCCAACAGCAACCGGCACTATTGGACGGCAGCATTGAAGTTCTGGAAGGGACCGGAGAGCTGATTGGCCTGGTGCGCCGTCATGCGGAGCAGAGTCTACTGGTTCTGGTCAATTTGACCGGACAGACACGACAAACCAGGCTGCCTTGGGAAGCTCTGCACACCTGCACGGAGTCTGGCTTTGACGTTGCCATGCATGGAAATCAGGTGCACCTGCCGGCGTATCAGGCGGTATTTTTCACGCTGGACTGACTCTGCCGAACGCCTTTTAGGAGCTGCGCCGGACCGGCGAATGCTAGTACGCTAACAGCTCCTTAAAAACATGCCGGTAACTACCAGCCATTTGCGGCCAGCCGAAGGATTCCATCGCTGGCGCGCGAGGTGCTGAGGCATCTTGCACTGCGATTGCCTGGAGACGTTCAACGGCTTCTTGCGGAGTTTGATAGCAATTAGCCGCAGGAAGATACTCGGGATAACTTAAACGCTTGGGCACCAGCGGAATACAGCCGAATACACAGGCCTCCATCACTGCCAGTCCTTGAAATTCATGCAACGCCGTCGACAGCACCACATCCGACGCCGATAGCAGGCGGTAATACGATTCTCTTGAATTCGCATATCCATCATGCATGATGTGCTGCTGAAATTTTTTCACCAGTTCCGCCCAAGCTCCGGGTTGACGGCGAAATCGCTGACCAAGCAGAATCAGTCGAAAATCGAGTTTCGATTCCATACAACAGGTCAGCAAAACCTTTAGTTCCTCTATTCCCTTGTCATACTCTACCCGATGATTCCAAACCAATGTCAGTTGCCGGTTTTTCGGTTTCGGAGCCGTTTTAGCCTGAACGAACAATGCCTGTTCCAGGGGAACGCAAATCACCTGGCATTTGGCACGCATCTCTTCAATGAACGCCGGTTTAACTGGTTCCGGCAACTTGGCTATCAGCTTCCTCAATCCATCGAAGAAAGTGTCTTGGTTAAATGCGGAATTGAATAGCACAATATCGGCCGCCATTGCGCTGTAAATATTGACCATCGCCGGATCGATGCTGTGATGCTGTTGATTCGAACGCGGAAAAGCAAACTGATTTTCATGGAAATACACCACGAGCGGAGTGGCTGCCAAGTTGGGGTATAGCCCCCGGACCGTGGCTATGTCCACCATGGAGGTACAAACCACCAGGTCATAATGCTGGCGTAAAACGGCGTCACTCTGCATTTGCCAACTAATCGGATTGCCCCGAATACGCCAGCGAAAATGCCGGGCGGGAAGAGCCAGTACCGTCCAGGAAAACTCCGGCAGGTTTTCCTCCAAACCTGCTCGCCAGCGGCGATGGCTGTCCGCATCGTAGGCCGATAGCAGGAGAATTTTCGGTTGCATTTCAGGCAGCCCTTCGATACAAAGTTAGACAGGATGAGCCAATTATAGTGCCGATACGTAACCTTCAACCTAACCCGGGAAAAAGAGACTTGTCTATGCAGCGACAAACCTTGAGCATTGTTGGCAATGCCGTGCTATTCCAGCTGCTCTGGCTGGCTGCGATACTGGGGGCAGGCAACGGCGTTATTTGGCCAGGATTAGCATGCTTAGCCGCCTTGTTTCTCTGGAGCCTCTTATTTCGAAATCCGCTTCGGGCAGACTTGCGAATGGCCTTGATCGGCGTATTGGTGGCTTATAGCGTTGAGCCAATATGGATAGGATTACACTTGGTTGAATATCCTCTCCAACCGGATGGCAGTGCTCCGCCGATATGGATCGTACTACTCTGGGCAGGATTCGCCATGAGCTGTAATCACAGCCTTGCCTGGTTGAGAAACAGACTCCTATGGGGGAGTCTGCTTGGAACCGCTGGCGGCATCGCTTCGATTACGGCGGCTAATCGGCTCGGCGTTGTTGGAATGCCGAATGGCTGGCTGTCTATAGCTCTATTATATGGACTCGTCTGGTCCCTGATTTGTCCGGCTCTGGTGTGGCTGTCCATGCGGCAGTTAGAAGAAAACCCGGAACGAACCCCTGAATCCGTTGTCACTGAATCTGCGGATTAACCGGAAAAAATGTAAATTAAGCCAAATAAGCAAACGCTAAGCGCTCTAACAATCGCTTCGGACAAGACGCTTACTCACTGTTTTATTCGCAGGCTGATGTCGGCCTCATCATGCTCATCTAAATAATACTTATGACATCCCTAATGTCCTACATCCCCCTGAGTGCCCGGTACATGCTACTTAGCGGTCTCGGCTTTTCGCTGATGGCGGTTTGCGTAAAGCTTGCCAGCGAACAAGGAATACCCTTGTTTGAAATCGTCGCCGCAAGAGCACTGGTGTCCTTATTGCTCAGCTATGCCGACGTACGACGCAAACGCATTTCCATTTGGGGCAATCAAAAACGCCTGTTAGTCGGCAGAGCCATCGTCGGCACCTTGGCATTGATGTGTGCATACTATTCCGTGACCGCCATGCCGCTGGCGGACGCGACTGTGCTGATGTACCTGCATCCGATGTTTACGGCGGTTATCGCCTTGGTCATATTGAAGGAGCGAATACACTTTTCTACCGCTTGCTGCATCGTCCTGAGCTTATTGGGGTTAATCGTCATTGCCCGCCCCGGTTTTCTCTTCGGTACCATGCAAAATGACATTTCGCTATTTGCCTTGGGTGCGGCAATCGGTGGCGCGTTCGGGGCAGCGGTTGCCTACGTAATGGTTCGAAAACTAAGTTCAACCGACGACTCATCGGTCATTATTTTCTATTTCCCATTATTTGCTCTGCCGCTTTCCTTGATTCTATTGGGAGATAAATTTGTTTGGCCGAGCGGCAGTGCCTGGATTGCTTTAATTCTTGTCGGTGTGTTTACTCAGGTGGGTCAGATTGGAATTACCAAAGCCATGCAAACCGAAACAGCAGGAAAAGCGACTGCTTATTCTTATGTACAAGTCATATTTGCGGCCGTTTTAGGATGGGTTTTCTTTGATGAGATACCCGAACTTTGGACCTACTTAGGAGCCGGATTCATACTGACGGGAGCCTTGATCAATCTATTTGGCAAGAAATAACAAGATCGGCTGTATATCTGAATCGACAGTGTAAAACTCTGCGATTTCGAAAAACTTAAACGAAAATATCAATATTCTGACCGATATTGACGGATACCGAGTTCAGGGTGGGTATCTCCGGGAGTGCTTCAATAAGGGCTAATGCCCCTTCCGCCTGCAAGTCAATTGCTTTCTTTAGGACAGCCAGCTCTGCCGTTTCCTGCGTGCGGGACGCAGCGACTTGAGTGGAGTAGTTCACCAGCCCGCCAGATATTTCCATAAACAACACCAGAAACCCATATCGTCTTGATATCTAGCATCGACCGAAATAGCGGATTCTTCAAGATTTAATGTGGATTAGAGCGAACTCTATGACGCTTTTTTGTAACCAAATATTCTGCTATAGAAAAAAAGTGTCAAATCGGAGTATAGATTGGTTGTTGTCAAGTAGGTGTTTCTGCGTATAAGATAACCTAAGGTCAACTTCCTCGGGACGCCGAAGTTGCCATCGTTTTTCCTCCGTAGATACATTTTTTTGGCCCTTTCAATGAGGGTCATTTTTTTGGGCGATAGTAGTAGCCGCACTAAAGAGTCAGTTCGGCTTTTATAGCTAGTCACCAAAGCGAGAGAATGTGATGCAGGCAATCTATGGATTAACAGTAATGCTGACTTTCCAAATATTGCCTGATAGAAAAACGGATGAATGCGAGAATTTAGATTTATAAAAGCGAGAAGCTACAGCTATTCAGTTATAGCACAGGAAATCGAGTGTAATCCGGGTTAAGTAGACCGCATCCAAAAAGGTAAAATCGCTGGTTTTTAGGGTGATCGCTTGGTTAATTTCTAAATTGTCTGGTGCGTAGTTTGGATCTACCTGCATCATCTTGAGCGTATTTTCCTGCTGATGTAAAACCGTTAAATGATGGTGAAGTTCTCTTTCTATTTGCGCTTCTAGCTCTTCCGGACAGTCTTCAGATAGCGGTGCCGTCAGTGATACACGGTATTCTTCCGCATGCTCTTCATTCAATGGATCTACATAGACATAGAGATCCAAGATACTATCTCTGTGGGACTCCAAAAATTCACTTAAAGTGTGTTCCGGGTTTCTGAGATAGCCTGCTATAAAATCAAGATTAAACTGATGAGGAAACGGTTTTCGCTGGTAGCGACCCACGCGCCAGTCAATGACTATGGTATGGGAGCGTTCATCCAGTTGAGTAACTACCTTCAACGCATTCGATTGCAGGCTGTCTTTGGGAATGATACTGATGAGGTCCGCTTCCAGTAGCCAGTACTGGTTATCTACTAGTAACTGGAGCTTCCGGTAGTTTCGGTTACTTTGTTGCAATGATGAAACGCGTTTTTGGTTCAGAGGTTTAACAACCAGCACTTCAATGTACGGATCCTGGGGATTATTAATATCGCAGTTTTGGGTTAATACCAGGAGGCGATGATCCTCCAAAATTGGTTTAGTGCGCTTATCTTCTATGGCTCTACCATTCATAATAATCATTTTTACGTAATCGGTAAGATGATCTGAATGGCAGCTCAATAAGCATCCCTGTGTAACCCCTTTTGCAATCAGAGTTTGGCTTCCATTGGCCATCGGTTAACCCACCTTGGTATAGCGCCTTGTATTTCGTCGTTGCTGTTCCGTGCTTGATCGGCTTGTAAGAGGCCTATTTTCTATGCGCTCTGCGATGACTTTCGCATAAGACATTATAGAATCGGCATTTGGTTTTGCTGATTTTAAATGGGCGAGTAAGGTCTTTCCGGCGACTAGCACTGATTTCAGACCAGGCTTTAAAGAGGGGGTAATAGTTTTCTCGATGTCTAGCGCCAGTGTATAAAAGAACTGATACTGATCCAAAGAATTCGGTATTTCCCGCTCTTGAATATGATTGTAGAGCGTTGGGCGTGAAATATGGAGGATATCCGCCAATTGGACTTTGTTAACCCCAAACACCTCGACGATTTTACGCACCATGGTTTCCACACTCACTGTATCAGTGATCTGTTGCCCGTTTTCGGGTGACTCAACAAACGCATACTGATTGTTCAGAGAGGAAATTTTCGCAACGAATGTTTGATGTTCGGTCTTGAGCAGCAGCATTGTGTACTCATTGTAGGCTACTGGTGCCGGTTGTTCATAAACACTTATCGGGAGTTTGGCCGTCGTGGTCGCGAGTTGGTCTATCTCGGACCGATCTGGATGCATTAGCGCAAACGCTTCAACTGACATAGTTGCTCCAATGATTAATAGTCTTGCTCAAATTCCCAGTCTACATTACAGACCGGCAGGTTGATTAATTGTTCGAATGTACTTTTGGTTAAAACATGAATCTGCTCAACACTGGCATTAAAGTCCAAATCGCCAAGTGATGCCTCCATGAGCTGACCGGATTGCGTCATGAGAATGGCATAATGTGATGTGGGGATTTCTCTCCAGGCATCAAGTAACTTGAGAGGCATCGTCAGCTTTTCGTCGAACTCAATCATCTTTTGCGGCAGGAACCGTATTGGCTTATTGTCCCGCGTCGGCAATTGCTCCAATGCGACATAGATACGTTGATTTGGCTTAACAATACGCTCGACTTCAACCGATCCCAAGTTGTGGTAGTCGTCGTTGGAGGCGGGAAGCATGTTGATCGGCAGGATTTTATTGCCACTATGAAAATAATCGGCCAAAATTCTTCCGCTGAGTGGAGCAATGAAGTCTGCATACGATAACGCTATTTCTTGCACTGGAACGTATTCGAGCGCGTCTGCTACCTGGCAAAGCTCGTGAAGTATCTTGGTGATTTTTTCACAAAATTCGCTAAACCGAGTGTATTTGGACGTTCGCCATTCAAATCCCTGTTGGTCCCAAAGTAAGCAATGCATCCTGTCTTTGCTAAAATAAGCGGTACGGATCAAGGAAGTGGGGATCGGTGCTGCTGCATTGCTTTGGGGTTGTAACGCCATTTCAAAGCCGCGCAACTCGCTTTGAACTTGCTCTGGTAGTCCATTTTTAAGCATGACTTGTTGAACCAACGCAGATTGGTCCTTGGTCAACTCAGGCAGGGGAGTCGTCTTGATGCGTGATGTCATATAAATTAATGGAGCCTTTTTAAATCGTCCCGACATCTGTTCCTTGCGCCCGTTTTACACTTTATTTTACAGTTTATGCACTATAGATTGACTACTGTGTTCTGTAAAGTAGTTGCTTTTTGGTATTACGTCACAACGTTAGCTATGAGTCCCTGTTGAAGTGAATCAGTATACAGCTACCTGCTTTGGGACCTGAAAAGACTTTGAACACTTGTGATGGGCAAACTAAGAAATGAACCTCATAGTAGTTGGTCAAATTGCTAGCCCTAGGCTTTCTGTAAAGTATCTTGTCAGATCTAAGTTTCAAGAGACAAATCTACCTTGAAAATCCTCCCCGCATTCTATAAAAAGTTACCTCTTCGTTAAAATCACACAATCAGCACAAATCGTTGGCTGGGATGATGTATACCCTTAAAATCTCAAGTCTGCTGATTTGTTAGCTTACCCCCCATCAAAACCTTTTTATCGGAAAAAAAATGCAAATATCGGAAGTTTCAGCACCACGCCCTGTTAGCGCCTCAGCAATTGAAGGGCATGTCTACAAAGTTTTTCCCAGTGATTTAAATGCTCATTATTCGGTGTTCGGGGGGTTGATCATGAGTACCTGTGATCGCCTTGCATTGGTTGTTGCCGAACGTCACAGCGGCCATTCATGTGTCACGGCGTCTGTCGATTCATTCCATTTTTTAGCGCCAGCCAAAGACGGGGATACATTGATTTTTAAAGCAGCGGTGAATCGCACTTTCCGTTCATCTATGGAAATCGGGGTAAAAGTGATGGCGGAAAACAGCTATACCGGGGAAGCTCGCCATATTGTTTCAGCTTATCTTACGTTTGTTGCGCTGGATGGCGCTAAAAAACCGGTACCGGTGGTTGACGTCCTTCCGGAAACAGCATTACAAAAACGCCGATACGATGAGGCTGAAATACGTCGCAATAGCCGCTTGGAAACGCGCGAAAAGCTGAACGCCAGGCGTGGTTCAGACGCATAACGGCATTGTAGTTATGCGCCAACCCATTGCCGATTACTAGTGTAGTGTCCTATATAGATACACTAGGCAACCGTTCTGCGGAGTTTTCTTAGATAATTCACGCCACCCAACAGTTGGCCTTTGATCTCTTCATCAATAAGTTCATACAAGGACTTAATCGGACCCGGTAATTGCTGAGTTAAGTTTTCAAGTTCCATTTGAAATGGCGCACGCTGACCTTTGAATTCGATACATTCGCCGCACTGCTGGAAGTTTAAGCCCAATGGCGCCAACCGCCGCTGAAGTCGGGCTTCCATCAACGCAAAAATAATGGGAAGTCTAAGATGCAACCCTACACTAAGCGCACCAAGATACAGGCCAATGGCAATACTGGGAAATATCCGTGAGTTTTCGGCGCGGGAAATATCCGGGTAACCTTCAGTCTGGATACCGAAATGCCCCTTTTGTTCAAAAAGACGGCGGCGAAATCGGCTGGAAACCGCAAGGCGGGAGACTTCAGCGGTTTGACTAGCCAGATAGGTTGAAGGCTTAGCGAATCCTTCATAAAAACCAGCGCCGGTGTGTTGTTCAACCGGCAGAATGCCATCGGCACTGGAACTCATCGGAAAAACCAGCCGGATGGTGCCGGCATAATGTTCCGAAGATTTATGCTGAACCAGGAAGTGCATCGCAGAGGCGTCGAACTCATCGCATTCCTCTCCCTCCGAATTCGCATTTTCCCACCCCAGCTCTTCTGCGTATACCTGATGGCGAATATGAAAACAGCTGCGTCTTCGCTCTTCCGTATCAGCGATAATAAAACGAAAATACCGGGTAAAACTGGTGGCAATACTGTCTTGCATGGCTTGGCTCCCCAGTTCATGGCGTATTGAACTTGCACCAGCATCTAGTTTGACTGTTTTTTAGCCTAAAACACTAGTGCAGTTCGTTTACGCTGTTTTACGAATTGTAAATACGTGAATATCGTTACAGCTTAGGACGCTTGTTGCGCCTACGCATCAGCCTACAATCAAACAACGGAAAGAATGAAGCATCACTCGACAAAAGACTGCTCAATCCCCTTCAGCAGCAGGTTAAATACCTTGTTACGAATCGCAGGCGCTTCATTCGCCAATTGATGATGACCCGTTTGCAGAATTTTTATTTCTGCCAGCGGCAACAATTCCCGAAAATGGGGGATATTATGTCGCCAATCCACCGTCGTATCGTTTGGCCCTTGAATAATTGTCATTGAGGCGTCCAGCGGTTGGCTCGACTCAATCTCTCCTATCCAACGCCGCAGAGCAGTAACCCATCTGACCGATATATATTGTGTTTGCAACGGATCATCATCCTTTAAAAACCGCAGGAATTCAGAATCATGTGAGTTTGGCATAAATGTGCGCTTCCAGGTTCTTAGAACGCGGCCAAACAAGGTATGCAAAACCTGCAGTGTGTTCCAGCCATAGGGCCGTAACAGCGGTGCCAAATACACCCAATGCTGAAAAGGCGTGTTATGCCGGTCGAAGCGGTTGCCGAACAAAAAGTCCGTTAACACCGCTGCACCGGTACTTTGACCTATGGCAAACCAGGGTTCGGTCAGTTTGTTGCGGCAAAGAGTCAGACATTTTTCCAATACCGCACGATATTGAGCGAAATGGTCAATTGCTACCGGCTCACCACTGGAAAGCCCATGTCCCGGAAGGTCATAGGCAATCACGGCAAAGCCGTGATGCAAAAGAAATTCGATCAGGTGCCCGTATAAACCTACATGGTCAAAATAACCGTGAAAAATAAAGACCGTACCACGGCAGGAAACCGGTCGATAATGGTGGGTGGCTAGCTTGAATCCATAGGCATCGAAGTAACCCATGTGATGAGAAACGTCCGGTATCAACTTCTCTTTGCTGATATCGTAGAAATCACAATACCGTTGTTCAATCTTGGAAAGTTGAGCGGTTTGAGTACCAGGGCTCCTTCCCAACCAGTTGCTCATTGGCTGGAGTTGTTGAATGACCTGCTCTTTGTCCCAATCCGTTTTTATAGGCATACTGTTGAAAAAGGGCGCTTAGTACCAAAAAAGGCCTCATAGGAGGCCTTTTACGAACTTTAGTTATCGTCAGCTACAATTATAGACAATCAAGAGCAACTATTGACGATCAAGAGCGTTCAAGTCCTTGAAAGCTTGGATCAAGCGCTCAACCATGGCTTCCTGACCCTTGCGCAGCCAAACGCGTGGATCATAGTACTTCTTGTTCGGCTTATCGTCACCTTCAGGATTACCGATCTGGCCTTGCAAAAAGCCTTCCTTGTCATGGTAGTAGTTCTTAATACCTGCCCAGGTTGCCCACTGGGTATCGGTGTCGATATTCATCTTAATGACACCATAGCTGATGGACTCTTCAATTTCCTCGGGGCTGGAACCGGAACCACCGTGGAACACGAAGTTCAAGGTATTCTCAGGCACACCGAATTTTTCGGTTACGTACTTCTGGGAATTCGCCAAAATCTTCGGTGTCAACTGAACATTGCCCGGCTTGTATACGCCATGCACGTTTCCGAAGGAAGCGGCAATGGTGAAACGCTCGGAAATTTCCCGAAGCTTTTCATAAGAATAAGCAACGTCTTCCGGCTGGGTATAAAGCATGGAGTTATCCATATCGGTGTTATCGACGCCGTCTTCTTCACCACCGGTGCAGCCTAACTCAATTTCCAGCGTCATATTCATCTTGGACATGCGCTTGAGATATTCGGCGCAAATATCGATATTCTCTTCCAGGCTCTCTTCAGAAAGATCGATCATATGTGAGCTGAAAAGCGGCTTGCCGGTTTCTTCGAAAAACTTCTCGCCGGCATCCAACAGGCCATCGATCCATGGCAGCAGTTTCTTGGCGGCATGGTCCGTATGCAGAATCACCGGCACGCCATAGGCTTCCGCCACCGCGTGAACATGGCGGGCGCCGGCCACAGCGCCGATTACCGCCGCCTGCTGGCCTTCCAGCTTCAGCCCCTTACCGGCAAAAAACGAAGCACCACCATTGGAGAATTGAACAATCACGGCAGACTTGGCCTTGGCCGCCGCTTCCAATACCGCATTAATGGAATCCGTACCGACGCAGTTGACCGCGGGCAGGGCAAATTTGTTTTCTTTGGCAACAGCAAACAGCTTTTGCACGTCATCGCCAGTAACAACACCAGGCTTGACAACATCGAGAAGTTTTTGAGACATGGTTGGTTTCCTTCTTTCTTTACCGCTGGGAGATCCAGTAAGGTTAAGACGTGCCGCCCAAGCTATCGGGCAACACGATTGATAAACTTGAAGAGCACGCTTAAAAAATAAGTATGCTCAATCCGGGTGAGGATGATTATAGCGCTAACCTCCTCGGGAGTGCGAATTCCTATGCAATCCGCTTAACTTTTAGCCCGCTCTTCCAGCATGGCTACCGCAGGGAGTTTTTTGCCTTCGACAAACTCAAGGAAAGCGCCACCACCCGTGGAAATATAGGAAATTTGAGATTTGACGCCATACTTGTCGATAGCTGCCAACGTATCTCCGCCACCTGCGATAGAAAAGGCGTCAGATGCCGCAATCGCTTCAGCCATGGTTTTGGTTCCACCGGCAAAGCTATCAAATTCAAAAACACCTACCGGTCCATTCCACAAAATTGTTTTCGCGGACTTCAACAAGCCGGCCAGATGCGCCGCAGTTTCCGGACCGATATCCAGGATCATTTCTTCACTGCCGACCTGGTCGACAGATTTAGTGGTCGCGGGAGCATCCGCATTGAATTCCGGGGCTACCACAACATCGGTAGGCAGAGGAATTTCAACTTTTGCGGCAATGGCTTTGGCGGTATCGAGCAGATCTTTTTCACACAGGGAATTACCCACATCCTTACCGGCAGCCGCCAGGAAAGTATTGGCGATGCCACCACCGACAATCAACTGGTCGCAGATTTCCGCCAGGGAGTTCAACACATCTAGTTTGGTCGAAACTTTTGAACCGGCGACGATAGCCACCATTGGGCGTTCGGGATTGCCTAGAGCTTTACCTAGCGCTTCTAATTCGGCATCCAGCAATGGTCCGGCACAGGCAATAGGAGCGAATTTCGCTGCGCCATGGGTAGAAGCCTGGGCGCGGTGTGCGGTACCAAATGCGTCCATCACAAAAACGTCACAAAGCGCTGCGTATTTCTTGGAAAGATCTTCCGCATCTTTCTTTTCACCGGCATTGAAACGGACATTTTCGAACAATACCAACTCACCGTCGTTCAGTTCGAAATCACCGTCCAGGTAATCTTTTAAAACGCGTACCTCAAAGCCTAACAGCTCACTCATATAAGCGCCTACTGGCTTCATCGAGTTTTCCTCGGAAAACTCGCCCTCCGTCGGGCGACCCAAATGCGACATCACCATGACTTTAGCACCTTGTTCCAAAGCAGCCTTCATGGTGGGTAATGCAGCGCGAATTCTGGCGTCAGAGGTCACCTGGCCATCTTTAACCGGCACGTTGAGATCTTCACGAATAAGGACGCGCTTACCTTTCAAGTCAAGATCAGTCATTTTTAATACAGACATATGAGTTTCCTATTTGCTTAATAACGTTGTCTTTTCGATTGATTCAATTTGAATATTTTCTTATTTGGAGACCACCCTTAGCACAGCCGGATTTTTACCTGAGAGGAGTCAACTGCTTTATTATTTAGTAAAAGCACATATTAGCCATCCGGTTCCTGTGGGCACCTACACACACTCACATACCAGGGTTAAAAATCCACTACAAAGTATAGACCGACTGCGGAATAATCCGAACTTTCGTGATGTTGCCATTTCCACATCAGAAAGTGTGGTGATCTGTATTGTGAAACCTAACAATAGTTTGCCTATCCGACCTTTGGCGCAATTAACCGTCTATTCGATCCGGATTTGATATAGATCCAGAACTATTGCAGCTCCAGCCAGGCCAACGCGGTGTCCAGCATCCGGTTGGAAAAACCCCATTCATTGTCAAACCAGAGAATCAGCTTGATTAAACGCTTACCGCTGACTTTGGTCTGGCTACCATCGACTATGGCACTGCGGGGGTCGTGGTTAAAATCGCACGAGGTCAATGGCTCTTCGGTATAGCCCAATACACCGTGAAACTGCTGATCGGCTGCGGCGCTAATCACCGCATTAACGTCCTCTGCCGAAGTATCCGTTCCAACCTGCAGCGTAAGGTCGATCAGTGACACATTAATGACCGGGACCCGCACCGCATTGGCAACAAACCGCCCCGACAGATGCGGCAGCAATCTGTCAATTCCCTTGGCCAATCCGGTATTCACCGGCACGATGGAATGCATCGCGCTACGGGTGCGGCGCAAATCATGATGGTGATAGGCGTCGATTACCGGCTGATCATTCATCGCGGAATGAATGGTGGTAATTAATCCCTGTTCCACCTTAAGCGCTTCATCCAGCAGTTGCAGTACCGGCACAACACAATTGGTAGTGCATGAGGCATTACTGATGATCGTATGCGAACTTCTAAGATCGGTATGGTTTACGCCGTACACGATAGTGCAATCAACAGTGGCTTCCGCCGGTTGGGAAAACATCAACTTTGCCGCGCCGCTTTGCAAATGTCGCTCAGCGGTTTCCCTGTCGGAAAAAGCCCCGGTGCATTCGAGGAGCAAGTCTACGTCGTATCGGCGCCAGGGTAATTGCCCTGGGTCAGCTTCTTTCAGCAGATGAATCGGATCGCCATTGACCTGAAGCAAAGTCGATGGCGAAGTACGCAAACGCACTTCACCGGGAAACCGGCCATGGGTGGTGTCATTCTGCGTCAGATAGGCGACGGTCTGTGCGTCGGCAAGTTCGTTGATGGCGATAACCTGCAGGTTTTCCCGATGGCCGGACTCGTACAGAGCCCGGAGCACGCACTGACCGATACGGCCATAGCCGTTGATCGCTAATCGATACATAAGCTTAAATACCCTGGCCTTTGGGTATCAGGCTTCGGATGAATGTAGTCAAAGCAGATCGAAGCAAGACTACTCGCTCAGGGAATCCAGAAGTTCATTGGCAACATTTACAACGTTGTCCACAGTGAATCCGAATTCTTCAAACAACTGGCCAGCAGGAGCTGATTCGCCAAAGCTGTTCATCCCGACGATTCGTCCGTCCAAGCCGACATACTTATACCAGTAGTCTTCCTGAGCCGCTTCGACGGCGATCCTTGCAGAAACCTGCAATGGCAATACCGACTGCTTGTACTCAACGTCCTGGGCATCGAAGCGATCCGTGGACGGCATCGAAACGACTCTTACCTGGCGCCCTGCTTGTTGCAGGCTGTCAGCGGCTGCCATGGCAAGCGCTACTTCCGAACCGGTCGCAATCAGAATCAGTTCAACTTCACCCTCGCAATCTTTTAAAACATAGCCACCTTTACGGGCATTTTCTAACTGTGCTTGGGTACGTTCCTGGTGAGGTAGGCCCTGGCGCGAAAAAATCAAGGCAGTGGGTCCGTCGGTACGCTCGATAGCGGCTTTCCAGGCGATGGCAGACTCCGCCGCATCACATGGCCGCCAGGTACTCATATTCGGTGTGCATCGGAGATTTGCCAGTTGCTCAATCGGCTGGTGGGTGGGCCCGTCTTCGCCCAGTCCGATGGAATCATGGGTAAAAACAAAAATCTCCCGCTGCTTCATCAACGCCGCCATTCTTACGGCATTGCGCGCGTACTCCATAAATACCAGGAAGGTCGCGCCATAAGGAATGAAACCGCCGTGCAGAGCCAGGCCATTCATAATCGCCGCCATGCCGAACTCGCGAACGCCATAATAGATATAGTTACCCGAGGCATCGTCTGCAGTAAGTCCCTTACTGCCTTTCCACAGTGTCAGGTTGGAGCCGGCCAAATCGGCTGAGCCGCCAATCAACTCCGGCAACTCTTCGGCAAACGCATTGATGGTATTTTGGGAGGCTTTACGACTGGCTATCTTATCCGCTTTTTCCTGGCACTCGGCAATATAGGCATCCGCTTTTGCTGCGAAACCTTCCGGCAACTCTCCGGCATTACGGCGCATGAGTTCAGCAGCCAGTTCCGGATACGCTTCACTATAGGCGGTAAACTTGGCTTGCCACTCTTGCTGGCGCGCCAAGCCGCTTTCCTTGGCGCTCCATGCCTGATAAATCTCGTCCGGCACCTCAAAAGGCGCGTGATTCCAACCAAGCGCCTCACGGGTCAGGGTTATTTCATCGGCTCCCAAGGGTGAACCGTGACAGGATTCCTTACCCTGTTTGTTCGGCGCACCGAAACCAATAACGGTTTTACAGCATATCAGTGTCGGACGAGCGTTGTCTGCCTGTGCAGCCTCAATCGCCTTGGTGACGGCATCGCTGTCGTGCCCGTCAACCGCCGGAATCACCTGCCAGCCATAAGCTTCGAAGCGCTTTACCGTATCGTCGGTAAACCAGCCTTCCACTTCACCATCGATGGAGATGCCGTTGTCATCATAGAAACAAATCAGCTTGCCAAGCCCCAAGGTACCCGCCAGAGAAGAGACTTCGTGAGAAATACCTTCCATCAAGCAGCCATCGCCTAAAAATACATAGGTGTAGTGGTCCACGATTTGATGGCCGTCACGATTGAACTGGGCTGCCAACGTCTTCTCGGCAATTGCCATACCGATAGCGTTTGCAAGGCCTTGGCCCAAGGGACCGGTTGTTGTCTCGACACCGGGCGCATAGCCGTATTCCGGATGGCCGGGTGTTTTGGAGTGGAGCTGCCGGAAGTTTTTCAATTCATCGATAGGTAAAGCATACCCGGTGAGGTGAAGCAAGGAGTACAGCAACATGGAACCGTGACCGTTGGACATAACAAACCGGTCTCGGTTAAGCCAGTTGGGGTCGGCAGGGTTATGCCGCAAATAATCTCGCCACAATACTTCAGCAATATCCGCCATCCCCATGGGTGCACCGGGGTGCCCGGAGTTGGCCTTTTGTACCGCATCCATGCTGAGGGCACGGATGGCATTGGCGAGTTCTTTACGCGCTGGCATTAATTTCTACTCCCGCTCTATCGAGTCTGTAGTTTTGCTTGAAAAAAAGAGGCGCTATTTTCCATTATTCGGGGAGGTTGGGCAAACTTCAGGCAGGTAAAATCATCGTTTTTTCGGATTTTATTACTAGAAACCCAAACCAAGTCCAATGGTTTGAATTAGTCAGATTAAAGATTACTTACATCTCAGAACGAAACCGCACAAATTCGTTCATTTGCTGGTAATTTAACCACACAACCGCGCATCTAACGGCGGACAATCGATCCGCCCGGGAAACCGGAAAAAGTTTGCCGTGCAGAACTTCGAAAAAAACCCAAAACAACACCTTAACCATTTGATTTTACTTGCCATTAAATTATCACCCCGTAAATGGGTCCAATTTGTGCTTCATCGCAGTGAGTCGACCATCCCGGAGTTCCTATGAAACGCACCATCGCAGCCAGCTACATTGGTGGCTTTTTGTTTATCTTTCTGTCAGTGGCAATTTCGTCTCAAGATCCGACGCTTTTTTTTAACATCACCGGTCTACTCATCGTCGTGGGCGGGTGCGGTGCCGCATTAATCTCCAGCTATCCTGTCAAAGAGATCAAGAGCGCTTGGCATGTCGTGAAGTCCCTACGGCACGACAAACCCATTGACGAAACCAAGATGGTCGATGAAATCGTGCAATACGCGCGGCTCTGGCACCGCAATGATATTCGAGGCATCGAAAAACGCCTGGAAAGCACCAACAATCGTTTTCTATACACCGGCATCCAAATGTTGATTGCCAAAGCACCGCTGGAGGACGTTGCAACCACTCTGGCCTGGCGAATCAAACGGTTGAAAATCAAGGAACGCGCGGAATCCCGGATTTTTCATTCCCTGGCGGCCTACGCGCCCGCCTTCGGCATGCTCGGCACTCTGATCGGCTTGGGCAATATGATGTTGGTCATGGATGGCGTCAACAACGGCTCTCTCGGGCTTAACTGGGCGGTCGCGCTGGTAACCACATTCTATGGTTTGCTTTTGGCTAATCTGGTTTTCAAACCGCTGGCAACAAAACTGGAGCGCCGCACGGAAAAACGCCTGTTACTGATGTCCATGATGCTGGAAGGCATTAATCTGATGGGCATGCGTCGAGGTCCGGCCTTTATCAAGGAGAGTTTGCTCGCCTTTATCCGGCAGTACGATAACGAACTGGCCGAACCATTCGCCACCGAAACCGAGTCCGGCCGATTAGCAACGGCAGGCAGCCGCTAACATGTTGTCCATCCAGGCTGAAGAGTCCCTGATAGAAATAGAATCCGCCGAAGCTGCGGGCTCTTTGTTCGAGACCAATGCCTGGGTGATTTCCTATCTGGATATTTTTATTCTCACGGCGGCGATGTTCGCGGCACTGCTTTCCCATTCGGAAGGCAAATCCTCCATTGAAGAACCCCCGGCGGCAGTCGAAACCAGCGAAACACACTATCCGGTAAACGCCTCCGCACCCGAATACACAGCCTATATTCCCACCATTGCCACAGATTGGCAGCAATCCGCCGTACTGGCATTGCAGCGTCACCGCTTT
This sequence comes from Hahella sp., assembly GCA_028280065.1. Taxonomy (GTDB): domain Bacteria; phylum Pseudomonadota; class Gammaproteobacteria; order Pseudomonadales; family Oleiphilaceae; genus Hahella. Next base: position 56,658 of record JANQMN010000080.1, on the reverse strand, counting down.
ACCGACTCCATCGATATCGGTTTTGAAAAAGGTTATGCCGAACTCAGTATTGGCAGCGCCGTTTTATTTGAGGTTTCCAAGGCAAATTTGCGGGACGAAGGTAAATCAGTCATTGCCGAGTTGGCGTCCTACCTGAAAGAAATAGACGGCATTATCGTTATCCAGGGACATACGGACTCGATGCCGATACAGTCCGATGAGTTTCCTTCCAATTGGGAACTGGCGTCTGCAAGGGCCAACAATGTACTGCATCATATGGTGAAACTCGGCGTTGACAGGGCGCGGTTGCGTGCCGTGAGCTTTGCCGACACCAAGCCGTTGGCACCAAACAGCAATAAGGAAAACCGGCAAAAAAACCGCCGGGTTAACATTGTGCTCCTATCCCCGGACCTGGACGAACTGTCCTTCAGCCCACCTCTTTAGGTTGCCACCGCACCTTTAGTTGGACTAAATTAACGAAACAAGGCAATCCGCGAATCCTGGGAGTTTTCACTCTGGATAGCCCACGAAATCGGTTGGACAGTCAGGGACAAGGGCTGTTTTTCACTAACTGCGGATGGAGATCTATTGGGCATATTACTGGTGGAAAGTAACGGGGATATTTTTCCAAACACCAGTATAAAGACGCTTTGCTTACGGCAACTGGTTGCAGCTTTGATTCTGGACCAGCGCACTCAACAACAGCATCAAGCGGACGACCGATTTGATTGCCAGAATTGGCGGAGAAGAATTTGCTGTTCTGCTGACAGATGTCGAGCACAGCCAGGCTATACATCTTGCTGAAAGCATTCGCCGGCAATTGATCGCGGAGCATCGCCGCACTGAACTATCCGGCACGATTCAACTTACCGCAAGCCTTGGGGTCGCTACTGTGGAGACGCCCGAGAGGGATAACCCGCATAAACTCTTCGTTACCGCAGACCAGGCGCTCTACGAGGCAAAACGCACAGGGAGAAACCGGGTCGTTGGCTAAAAACAGTCGCTGATCCGCGCACCGCTATTCTACCCGGCTAAAAAAGGGCTGGGAAACTCAACAGGTAACTGGAGCTCCCAGCCTGGCCAAACTATTGATATAGAACGGTTACTGCCGTGCCTTCAATTAACAAGCTACCGCTGACCGCACGTCCATTGCCCTGCGCGGGGTCCGATTTTTCCATGGCGACATACCAGTTCCCTGAAGGCAAAGGGAAGTGAAAGTTACCGCCGGCATGGTAGATGACAATCATGCGATTCCAGGTGTCTCCATTGGCAGCCGCATTGATCTCGCTGACGACCACATCCGGCGCATACTCGTAAGTATGGACATTGTTGGTAATTTCGTCCCAACTGTTCATGCGAAAGCCTTTGTGGGCCTTACGGAGTGCAATCACGTCTTTGTAATAGTTGAAAATATCGGCATTGTCTTTTTTCCAATGCCAACGAACCTTATTGACTTCGTCCGAGGCGTTATAACTGTTGTGATTGCCTTGTTTGTCCCGCAGCATTTCCACACCGCCATGCAGGAAAGGAATACCCTGGGAGGTCAACACTATGCCGTTGGCAAAATTGTGAATCCTTCGCAGATAGTCGCTGCTTCTGCTGATTCCGTTGAGATCCGCCCATTCGAGAATCTTATCCCGCAAGGACAAGTTATCGTGCGCCGACACATAATTGATACTTTGCTCCGGATCGGTGGCAAACATTGAGTCCCAGAGATCGATATTCTGATAGGGATCGTTGTTATAACGTATGCCGCCGCGACTGCCGACACGAATCTGCCAGTTATCACCCTGGTTGAAAGCGAAGCCGCCTCCATAGGCACTGTCATTCTGCCCTTTGATGGCTTCCCGGAACTTGGGATTGAATACGCCGACATGGGCGGTGTGCTCACGAGCGATGGTGCCCAGCCGTACCCGTTGTAACTCCCGGGGATCGGAAGCATAGCCGTTCCAGGGCTCGCCATATAGCAGCAGGTTGCGATCCGGAAACAGTTCGTTTAGGTGACGTCCCCATGCTCCAACTTCGTCATGATCGAATATGCCGATCAAATCAAACCGAAAACCATCCAGGTTGTACTCGCGGGTCCAATATTCCAGCGAGTCCTGAATCATCCGGCTGACCATCGGCACATCCGCGTCAATGGAATTACCGGTGCCGGACAGGTCGGTATCGGTGTAATAGCGGTTGGAAATATTCTCGAACATTTCGTAGCCGTAGGTATGGTTATAGACAACATCCATAATCACGCGAATTCCGGCTTTATGGAATTCATTGATCATGGTTTTCAATTCCCGGACACGATCCTCGTAATCCTGTGAAACGCTGTAGCGCTCTTCCGGAACATTGAAATTCCGAGGATCGTATCCCCAGTTATAACAACTGTTATCCGAAAGGTCGGCGCAGGTCGCAAAGTCATAGATAGGCAATAACTGGACATGGGTCACACCGAGTTCTTTGAGGTGGTCGATACCCGTCTTCACGCCGTCATAGGTAGTTCCGGGTTGGACCATGCCGAGAAATTTACCGCGCTTATCCGGTGTGACTCCTGAACTGGAATCAATGGTGAAATCACGCACATGAATTTCATAGATGATGGAATCTTCACGCTCTTCAAGTACCGGCCTAGCGGCCCATCCGCCCACAGGATCGGTCCGATCAAGATCCATCACAATGTTGGTATTGGTATTCGGTTCAACCATTACGCCATAGGGATCCCTAACCGGAATGCCATTGATGCGGAACTGATAAGACTTGAGATGGTGATCGCCGGCAATGGAGATCGCATAAACCTGCTGATAGCCGTTAAGATCCGGCGAACGCTGGACTGTATAAGGCTGTCCGTCCAGCCAGAGTTCGACGGCGTTGCTATCCGGTGACCAGATGGCAAAGGTCGTTTCAGACGGACTGTAAACAGCGCCCAAAGTGGTATAGGTGTCGCCACCGGATTGGCCTCCGCAACTGCTCACCGGCGTCAGGTTGAACTGATGGCTGACGGTATCGAATTGGATTTGATAGGCCTGATTACCACTCACTTGATAATCAGCCGTCGGATAGTTCTGCGACCATTCACCCCAGCGATCCACTTTAAAGCGGGGGCCGCCATGCTGGTCACCCGATTGAAATTGCTGGCAGGTTTGCATCGTATTGCCGCCCACCCATTGCATTTGGGCCGTGTCCCAGCCATTGGGAGTGCCGCGGAAGTACCAGTCCGCAAGAGCGGTATTTGCTGTTCCAGTTGCCGTCAATGCCACTAATAACATGGACGATTTAAAATTTATCATTGTCAGCCTCGTTGTTATTGTATTTCGCGATACAGAATAAAAGATGTGCTGACCGCAGCCATCCATCGTATCCGGGTAAATTGAGGGGGTATTTTTTTCAATCTCCCCTCCCCCTTTTCGAGAGAGGAGGTTAAACCTCATCTAAATTAGGGAGGGGACTCGTAGTTAACGGAGTATTTTTAACTCGGACCTGAAAAATCAGCGGACAAGGCACGACTTATGACTGACACCCTGTACTACGATGGCCAATGCCCGCTTTGCAGCAAAGAGATCCGCCTGCTAAAGCGGCTGCAAAAGGGCGGGTTACTTTTTCAAGATATCCACGCGCTGGATTCCAAAGAAATCAATTTACAGGGGTTGCCTCCCCAAGAGGAACTCCTTCGGATACTGCACGTCAAAACCGCGCACGGAAAACTGATCAGGGGCATCGAAGCCAACATTAAAGCCTGGTCCCACACCGCTTTCGGCGGGTTGTTCAAGCTGCTTCTACTTCCAGGTTTATCTATCGTAAGCCGCAAATGTTATGCGGTGTGGGCGGCAAAACGCTACCACCGGCTCTATGCATGCCGCGCCTGTAAGGCAATGGAATGATCCTTATGGCTGACCAAATAAAACCATTCAAACCACCGGCAAGAGTTAAAAATCGTCCGCATAGAGCGTATGATTAAGGATTTGATTTGCCTGGCCGGAATTAAACTCCCCCGACAATACCATGCAAAGTGAAGATTTTGATATCGATACGGCCCTTGATGCCGCCCGCGCGCTGGAACGGGTGCTTGCTGCTCGTATCCATCGAAAAAAGGTCTGGGGACAGGAAATTGTGGTGCCGGGGCAGCTAGGCGAAGCCCTGAAGCTCCCGTCCATCATCGCCCAGCTATCCGGCAAGGTTGCCAAACGCCGGGAGAAAGGATTAAGCAATTTTCAAGAACTCTGGGAAACGCTTTCTCAACCAACCAAGGAAGATGTGCTCAACCGCATCGGCTGGTACGACCCCAAGGAACTCGACTGGGAAGATAAACGCTCCAATCGCCGACCGACTTCCGGCAAAACTCCCCAGGAATAACCAGTCTTCACTACTGGCAAATCACTGCAAAAAAACCCACTAATCAACTGATATATCAAGAAATCTTTTCTATACTCAATTCTAACCACCAAACAGGGAGTCACTATTTTGGGAATGCAATGTTTCGGAATGGGAAGAAATCCGCTCCTCACACTTAGCGCTATCCTTTTCCCCTTGATATTTTCGCTCGCGGGCTGCGGCGGAAGCAGTGGCGGCGGCAACAACGCCGATAACCAAACGCCCGCCTTCACCTCTGCGACGGCAGGAACCGGATATTTCGGGCAAACGGCTACTAACTACCGGGCCAGCGCTACGGATGCCGATGGGGATGCAATCGTCTTCGCCATCTCAGGCGGTCCGGATCGCAGACTGTTTAGCATTGATGCCGACACCGGCCAGTTAAGCTTCAAGCTGACGCCGACCTTTGTCGGACCTTTGGCAGATCCGGAGGATGTGAATGGTGACGGAATTTACGAGATTGCGATTTCCGCGCAGGATCAAGAAGGGGCAATAGCCTATCTAGAGTTGGACTTGGAGCTACTAAGACAGACCCAAACCGTCGTTTATCTCGATGAAGACCTACAAACCCTTTACGCCACCGAAGACGATAACTCAATTGCCCCTGTCGCCGCATCGAATACGGCATTGACGGCCATCACCGAGTTTCAGGTGGCGCCGGACAAATCCAAAGTCGCTTATATTGCCGATGCCGATACTAGCGGGGTCGATGAACTTTACGTGCATGATCTCGGCACTAACGCATCAACCAAGGTCTCGCAGCTTCAAGACGCGGAAAGCGATGTCACCGGCTTTGCCTGGTCGCCTGACAGTGACCGGCTGTTGTACCGGGCTGACGGGGGGCTAGGCACCGCCACGTCGGATTCAAACGACAGCACCTCCTTTGTGGACGGAGATTTTCGTCTCTACGTCGTGGATGCGGATGGAGAAAATTTCTCCATCGTCAGCGTGGCGACCGACTTCAGTAACGATAATAAAACCGTTTCCGAACAATTTGCCTGGTCGCCGTCCGGCGAGCATGCGGTCTACAGCATTGCCGATAGTTCCGTCTCGGTTGCCTATGGACAGGAACTCTATCTGCATGACATGGCCAACCCAGCCGAGACCAGTTCACTGATCTTCTCCGTTGCCGCCGGTAAACGTATCCAAGATCCTCACTGGTCACCGGACGGCGCTTATGCGGCCTTTCACACCGACCGTTTCAAAACCGATTTGCAGTATGAAATATGGGGCTACCATATGACGACCGCCGATGCGGTGCGGCTTAACGGTAACCTGGACACGACAGTAGCGGACGAAGCGGCTTACATTGCTTCGGTAATCTGGTCGGAAGGCGGTTCCTACCTGGCGCAGGAAGTCATCGGTTTTACCAGCAACAACAGCAGTCTGCAAGCTGTGGATATCAGTTTGGTCACCGACCCCGGCAACATCTCCAGCGTCCGTATCAGCGCGCCCTCCGCCGATCATACTTCAAGCCAGTTTAGCGGCTTCGAATGGAGTACGGCCGGGGCGCTACTGGCGTTCGCCGACGATCATCTGACGGAGTCGGTTCGGGAACTATTTGTTTTCGGTGCGGCTTCGTACTTTCAATCCTCGGATTCTGCCGATGAGTTTCTCAGCAAAATAAATCAGGAACTTATCCTTGATCAGGACGTTCAGGCATTTAGCTGGTCTCCGGATTCCGGCAGCCTGCTTTATGCTCTCAATACCACGGAGGACACAGATGTTGCTGATGCATCAAGCACTGAAGAACCTGAGCCGGGGAGCGGCGTTTTCCTGCGAGACCGCCTTGCCAGCGCAGACCCTGTCGAATTGTGGCCCGCGTCTGCCGAAGCGGACATCGGCACGATGCTGGCGTGGGCCGAGAACAGTGAAAGGGTGGCGTTTCTTACCATCAGCAATGACTTAGCCACCTGGTATATCAGCGACCTGGAAGCGACGTTGCTTACCGCCAGCGAGCCCGTTCCAACGGCTGATGCGGAGCAAACCCCGCAATGGTCAAGCGATAGCATCCTATTGGCTACGATCAACACAACCGGCATTTACACCTATTCCGTTATGGAGACGGTAGAGCGTTTGCTGACTGCCAGCATACCCCACGGAGGAACCATATTTGAGTATGCAGATTAGCCTATCAGGCTTGCAGGTTCATATTTAACGGTTGGTCAACAACGTTTCGATGGAGAGGTTATAGCTTTTCATGTCCGGGTGAAAAGCGCGAGACAAGGCGGTAAAGTCAATTTGGCGGATTCGGTTTAATGTCAGCTTTTCCGAGAGATTTCCGAACTCCCGAATATTACTGGATGTGACCGCTGTCATTCGGGTCTTAATAGTGGTCGGATGCAGGTCGGTAAAATCATAGCCTTTGAAAAAATCGTGCATCAGTACGACCGCCAATGCCCCTTCGTAGAAATGACCGCCGACGGAAACCGCAATTTCGCCAGATTTCACCTTTTCCAACGCCTCCGGCAACCAATCGATACCGCCAATCACCAAATCCTCGCCCGCAAGTGGAGGACCAGCCCTTTGACCCAGGGCATCCAGAATGCCTAAGGCCATGCTGTCATTCGCGCCCCAGATAATCTTGATGTCGGGATAGCGCCCAAGCAGTGCCGGCAGTGCTTCCGCTGCTTTATAACGTTTCCAGTCCAGCGGAAGGAACTGCGCCAGCTTCACCGACTTATCCGCCTCCAGCACTTGCATCAGCCCTTCCATTCGTAAGTTGGAGGCTTCAGAAGTGTGATTTCCCTGTAATCCAACCATCAACCCCAAGATCTCCTTCCCTGCGAGTTTGGTATGTTCCTCAATGAGTTTTTCGGCCAGAATTTGCCCCGCATAGCGATCGTCGGGCAATAACTGTCCCAACCAGTACTTGAGCCGCCGCCGGGGTTCGCCAACCACTGATCGCGGATCAAATCCGGCATTGAAAATCAGTGTATAGATCTTCTCCTGCTCCGCCACTTCCAAGGCATATCTCCCTATGCCCTTATAGTTGTGCATAATCACACCATCAGGCTTGCTTGCCCCTCGAAGCACCTGATCGACCTGCCGTTTCATAAGAATATGATTGGTGTCGGAGAAGTAAATTTGCAGGTCTACGTCTAAATCTTCCGCCGCGGCAACCGCAAAATAATAGGCGAAACGCCAGAAACCTCCTTCCGTTTCAACCTCTTCCGGTAGATTGGTAAACCAGGCAATTGTCGGCTTTGCCTGCAGTGAGGTGCAAAACAGGTTTACCAGAAGTAAAAACAATAACCTAAGCATGATTCAGGACTTATCGGGCCGGTTGCATTGGATCGAACCAGCCCTAACTTTAGCAGCTAAGGCTCCGGTGAGTGAAGGCGGAAATGTTTGTAGTCGATAGCAGCGATGTTGCCGCTATTCCAGGGTTGGAAATTTTTGACTCGGCAAATTGGAAAATACGTCCATGAAGGTTTTGTCTTGATTATCCGCCAACAATACCGGGCTGCGAATCGGCTCGACTTTGATTCTGGCAAGCAGTTCCGCACTTGAAAGACCTCTGGAACTCGCCAAGTGAGCTGTGGCCCCTGGATTGACCAACTCTACCGGCGACACGCGGGTTAAGTTAGCAGTAAAGGTTGCGGAAATTCCGCCATCGGTGAGCTGATAGAGCTTGAAACCGGCATTTTCAGCCCCCTCACTCTCCGCCGCAATGCCGGCTTCGCCGACTTTCGCAGACGCCTCTAAGCCGATATCAAACGACCATTGCCCGTCGATAAATTGCTTAAACAGCCGGCTCTCCTGAAAAATAATGGTTGGACGTACATTGCGAATACCCAATCCGCCTCCGATATCCAAACGGGTCATCTGCAAGAAGGTTTTTTCGCCGGTAACGTTATTCACTGCCACCCCAAATCCTGATCCTCCTCCCAATATCGGCACCTTGACGAGCTGATTACTCATCACAACATAACCGGCACTCTGCCTCACTTCCTGTAATACGTTGGGCTGGCCGGCAATGAGCTCTCTCAAGGTTGAAACCACCAGCGCATCCCCGGCAGCAATCTGTTCTTGAACCGTATGGCCCGGAACCGAAGCACATCCGGTTAGATAAGCGCTCAGGAAAATGAAAACCAGGCAGGCTGCCTTGCGCAAAGGACACGCCATTTTATCGAGAGCCGCGCGGCTATCCGCCGAACCGGATAGCAACAGGAAGGCACAGATTTTGGAGTAGCTTCTTATTCTGTCTGTCATTGCAACTCGACCGTTGAAGTAAGTCGTGAGCAGCGTCTTTCAAATCAACTACGTGAAAACCGACCGCTGAAGAACAGCCTAGTCGAGCGAGCACAAAGTAACCAACCCATTTTGAAGAAAACGCTGACTGGTATAGATTATTCAGCAATTATTAGACAAAACTGTGACAGACATCCGACTAAGAACTAAGTAAGCGGCAAATTATCTGATACTCCATGGAACCAGTAACGCTAGGTGGATCTCTTAAAACGCAAAAAGGCGCAAAATTGCGCCTTTTGATCAACTATTACTTCGAATACTTAACGCTTTTCGGTCTGAACCGACCATTCTTTTTCAGTTTGGAGATCCATCTTGTAAATCGAACATTTTCCGCACTTCTTTCCTGATAAAACGGATGAGGTGTCTCCTCGGTTGCGAAAGCATCTGTCAGAATAGTATGAATAGATCCTTCACCGATATAGAACTGATAATTCTCGTTGATATCGGCAAGCAAATCTTCAGTCGCTTCCATCCGAGCATTCCATTCAAAAAAGTATTGGCCGTCCTCCGCTGTAAGTCCCCAGGTTAGCGGATTGGTATTACCCTGATCGAGCTGATCCATTATTTTTAAAAATTGTACCTGGACGTTATCAAACGCTGTTGTGTATTTACCGATTCGGGCATGGGGGTAGTTAGATGCCAGCAGGGTATAGACCTCGGTGTTCAAGCTATCGGCATAGTAGTTACCCAAGTTTCCTTTAAAGATCTGAGGAAGACTATTTTCAACCTTCCAATTGCCTCCGTTAACAAATATGGAGTCTACAAATCCTTGAGTGACGATGGCATTTGATCCATCCGCGATTAGCGCCGCTCTCGCATTGGGAAAAGCAGCTGCCATAAAGGGAAAATTAAAGGTTGCGCCATATCCTCCAGCACTGGATCCAGCGACTAAGAGCTTTTTTAAGCTCCAATTTTCTGTGGAATATTTGCTTTTTAACCACTCTCTGACTGCCATAAAGTTATCAAAACCACGGTGCTGTACCGATACGCCGGCACCCGGTAGACCTGTGACAGATCCATCGGTGTCGACATAACCTTGATTATTTGAGCCGATATGAATATCACCAGTACAGTATGGAATATACACTTTGCTCCAGCGTTTGAACGGATTTCGCCGGTTTTGATCATCGAAAATTCCACCGGCGCCAACTGGAGAGTTGTCCTGATGGATAGAGGGATTATAGGTCGATCGCGCCCCCGGTATTTGATTGAGCGCTAACGAAGATACACAGGTGGCATCATCCCAACATGCGCCTCCACCATTAAAATAAACTACAAGTTTCTTCGTTTTCCCCTTTTTAAAGTAAAAGCGAAATGCATTATCGAGAATCTCACCGGTTACCGGATCGACTAAATCATCAAAGGCACAAGAGGGTCGTAACAATCTCGATTTACCTTCATCGTCAACGATGCTGATTTCTGAATCGACCTGGATTGTGTCCCATCCTGCGTCGTTAGTTCCTGAAGCCCAGGCTACCTGGGCAAGTAAAGTCGTAAGTACTAAAAAGAAAATAGAGCGAGTCTTCATCTTCAATCCCTGTTTATCTATATTATTGACTGCTGCAAATAGAAGCTGTAACCCCTATTTACTCAGCTTTATTGAACTACGCTATGATCCAACTGGAGTGAGGCTACGGACCGAAACTTCATGTTCGACAGCACCGTAGCCGAGAAACTTATGAATAAAGCCCGGCAATTATCGCATAAATCCATTAGCGATCCAGGCTTTAGTTATCAAATCAAGGGTAAAGATCCTGAAGCCTTCATGCATCTTTACGTTTTTCCGATAGACCCTTAACGGGTCATCACAGTTTTAAGGAGAATGGAAGTGAATCAACGATTGGCAAACAAAGTTGCATTGATAACCGGAGGAACAAGCGGCATCGGGGAGGCTACTGCCGAACTTTTTGTCCGGGAAGGGGCTCGTGTGGTAATAGTCGGCAGATCCCGGGAAAAGGGCGAGGCAATTGCGAGCCGGCTGGGGAACAATGCCCACTTTGCCGTGGCCGATGTCACCCGCGAAGAAGATATTGCGCAAGCCGTCGAAGTCACAACCTCCCGTTTCGGTCAGCTCGACATCCTCTTCAATAATGCGGGCGGCCCTGCCGGCGGCGCAGATCTTCTCCAGTCGGTAACTTCCTCCCAGATCGACCAGGCAGTCCGACTGTTACTTAGCAGTGTAATCCTCGGTATTCGTTACGCGATTGCACCCATGCAGGCAAACGGCGGTGGCGTAATCATTAATAATTCAAGCATTGCCGCAGTTCGAACCCATCAGGGGGATATTCTATATTCCGCGCTGAAAGCAGCAGTTACCCACTATACCAAGCTCGCCGGGCTGGAACTCGGCCCGTTGAATATCCGAGTCAATTCGATCTCTCCAGGTGCCATAGCAACGCCTATTTTTTGGGGTGGCTCAGCCCGTGCCAATACGCTTAGCGAAGAAGAAAATAGCCGTAAAATGGAGAAACTAAAGGCTAACCTGGTAAACGCAACACCGCTGCCGACATGCGGACTGGCAGAGGACATTGCTGAAGCGGCAGTCTACCTCGCCAGTGACGCAGGAAAGTTTGTCAACTGTCACGATTTGGTGGTGGATGGAGGACGAACCTCGATGTTTAACGGATAAAAACTGCCGCTCCGCGTTTCCATGGCAAACTACTTCGCGGAGCGAAATTATTCGGATACCGTACCTATTGATCCAAGACTCTACGAATCTCATCGACGGCATGAGACCATGCGCCGCCATCGGCAAAATTAATATCAATTCGGTGAAACTGCGGTAAATGATCGATTTGATCGCAGTCAGCGGTTAATTCCATTCCCGGTGCTTTGAAGGCGAAAACCTGGGTTTGTGGCAGCTTGTCCAGCACCTGAACGGCAATTGGCGGAGGAGCCACGATCAAGGCGCCTTTCTGCGATGCTTCAATCGCTTGTTCAAACCGTTGATTGAAGATTCCCACATGGCCATTGCCGAACGGAATGTCCGCAAGAATGCCGTCCTTCATTTTTTCCAAGTGATATCGTCCTTCGGATATCTTCTCATAGGTAGCGTCGTTTATCGGGTCAAAACTGGTAAACCAAAATGGGCGTTTGTATCCTTCCCTTTCCAGCACGTGCCGAGGCGCGCTGAAAGGGCTACCGTTGAATACGGTTCCGGTCAAACAGACGATATGCTTTCCATGGGTGCTCATCATGGTGGTATTCTCCTGAAATTACTGGCGCTTTATCGATACCTGACAGAAACTGCGATAAACAGGCATGCAGGACAACATGGACTGTAACGAGTTTCCTTGCGTAGTTTCACTAACTGAAAGCTGCTAGCGGTGCATCCCGTAGTCAGCTTTAATCATAGCTAAGCATGATTATGTGATACATTGATGCTTTAAAAATGGCAAGCTGAAAATGCAGAGGAAAAGGCTTTGAGTTCAAACAAGGCGGACCACTTTCAGGGGCTTTTATTATTTCGTATAGACCAAAAGCAGACATTCGCCATCGGCACTTTGAAAATTCAGGAGTTAGTACCCTATCGGCCTCTGACCTCCCTCCCCCATTCACATCCGGCGGCCCTCGGTGCCATGACTGTCAGGGGATTGACACTGCCGGTGATCGATATGGCCGCGGCGATCGGGTATCAACCCCTTAGCCCTGATGAGTATAAAAACTGTTATATCATTGTGACCGATTGCCTACGTAAAGTAGTCGGTTTCATGGTCAGAGGTATTGAGAAAATTGTCGAATGTAACTGGCGCAATATCAAACCGCCCTCCTCAACGCTAGGATCCAACAAATTTATTACCGGCGTAACGGAAGTCGACGGTAAATTGCTGCAACTGCTGGATGTAGAACTGCTGTTGGGACGAATGTTTCCCCTGCCTCAATCCAGCGCCTATGCCTCGCTTACGGATGTACAGCGGGAAAAAATTCGACCAATGAATATCCTGTTAGTGGACGACTCGGCAGTCGCCCGGAAACAACTGGCGGATGCCCTGAACCATATGAATATCCCCTTCAGAGTTACCGATAACGGGCAGAACGCACTGGACTTAATGATTCAGTCAGCTAAGGAACATAAACCGATCAATATCCTGGTCAGCGATATAGAAATGCCTGGTTTAAACGGCTATGAACTTGCTTTTGAAGTGCGTAATCGACCGGAAATAGACTCCGCCTACATCATTCTGCATACCTCGCTTACCAGTGAAATCAGCGTCAGTCAGGCGCATCAGGTAGGGGCCAACGAAGCGCTGACAAAATTCGATGCGAATGAACTGATTCTGGCGATGTTAAAAGGCGCCGAGCAGGTCGAAAGCAAAGTCTAATCGGAATGCTCAATGAAACGCTGGTCCTAAAAAGCGCTTAGATTCAAATTGATTTCAGGTACAGAACGCAAAACAATCCATTGGCTTATGACACTAGGGAGACTAACTTAATGCCAGCGTCCACTATCGATATTCACTCTCCGTTAAAACTCAATTGCGGCGTTACTATTCCCAACCGATTGTGTAAGGCAGCGATGACGGAGGGCCTGGCCGATAGCTATGATCATCCGACGCCGGAGCTTAACCGCCTTTACAGACGCTGGTCCGAAGGCGGCGCGGGGTTGTTGATCAGCGGCAATGTAATGGTTGATCAACGCTACCTTGAACGTGCCGGCAATGTGGTTCTTGAAGACGATACCGCACTGGACAAAGTGAGGTTATGGACCGAGGCCGGCACCAGGGCCGGCAACCAATTCTGGGCGCAAATTAATCACCCTGGCAGACAGTGTTCCAGGCTGGTGAACTCCCAGCCGCTATCGCCTTCGGATGTACAACTGAAACTAGCCGGAAACTTCGCTAAGCCCCGTCCCATCCGGGTCGATGAAATTCATGATGTTATCAAGCGCTTTGCAACCACCGCCCGGCTGGCAAAACTCGGCGGCTTTAGCGGCGTGCAGGTACATTCGGCCCATGGCTACTTGGGCAGCCAGTTTCTTTCGCCAATAACAAATAGACGCCGCGATGAATGGGGCGGAAGTCTGGAAAACCGGGCACGGTTTTTATTGTCTGTGGTAGAGGCTGTTCGAGAGGCGGTCGGTACGGATTATCCGGTTTCGGTGAAGCTCAACTCTGCCGATTTCCAGAAAGGCGGATTCTCCCTGGAAGACTGTCTGCAGGTAGCCGCTTGGTTAGGTGAGAAAAACATCGATCTTTTGGAAATTTCCGGCGGCACTTATGAACACCTGGCGTTTCTAGATATCGACGAGACGGAAGTCCGCGATAGCACCAAAAAGCGTGAAGCTTTTTTTCTGGAGTATGCCGAAGCAATCAGCCAGGCAGCCCAAGTTCCGCTGATGATTACCGGCGGATTTAGAAGTTTGCAGGCAATGAACGCAGCTCTCGCCTCGGGACAAACACAGATGATTGGCATCGCAAGGCCATTCTGCGTTGATCCGGATTTTCCTTCAAAAATGTTTACAGGCGTCATGCAGCAAACGCCGATTAATGAACACAAGCTGGTATTGGGAAAAGGATTCTGGGGAACCAACAGTGCTTCCGGCACCATGCGGGCAATCAACAACCAAGGACAGGCCGGGTGGTACTACCAGCAAATTATCAATCTCGCCAAAGACCGGCAACCGGATTTTAACTTAGGCGTTTTTAGTGCTTTTACCCGGCATATGCTGAACGATGCCCGTTTGGCACTGCGGCGTAAAAGCGTTCGCTAAAAGGACCGGATGTCTTCCACGAGCAGAGGAAATATGTTTTCATCAGGATCGATTAAATCGAAATGATCCGCACCGGTTATCGTGACTAGCTCAACCTGGCTACCGAGAGCCGTTGCCTGAGTACGATAGCTCTCACCTTGCTTCGCGGGCACGATAGTATCGTCTGCTCCCTGGTAAAGTTTGACGGGTGCCATCACCGGTAATAGCTCTATCGGTGATCCTGCCCGATAACGTTCCGGCCGTTGATCCGGGTCTCCGCCCATAAGCCCCGTACCGATCGCTGCACCGCAACTTGTGAGGCGATAACTGGATAAGTCGGTAATAGCTCCGAGACCAATTACACGAAACTCGGTAAAAGGCACGGCCTTATGCAAATCGCTGGATGGGTCGATTTGCTCCCGCGCAGCTGCCCAAACCGCCAGGTGGCCGCCTGCGCTGTGCCCGACCAGTGTGATCCGCCGGGCGTCTAACTCAGGATATTGCAGCAATAAGTCCGGCAGATAATCCACTAACCTGGCCACATCCAAAAAAGTATTCGGCCAGCCGCCGCCAGATTCTGTAACCGTCCTGTACTCGATATTAAGCGTCGCAATGGCACTCGCGTTTAATCCTGCCACGAACTCGTCCATAAAACGATTATCGGCAATGGAACTGCGCCAGCAACCGCCATGTATGACAACGGCTAAAGGCAGCGGTTGATCACTGGCGGGAATCGACAGCCAGGCATATTGATACTGACTTTCACCATAAGATAAGCGGGTGTTGGTTCCTTGACCGTCAAAAACAATTGGTTCTTCTGTGGCCGAAGAGCCACAAGCCGATAAAACTAAAACAATCAATGAACAAGTTAGAAGTCTTAGCAATCTATTCCTCCCTAGTTGAAGTACGTAGAGGAACGAGAAATAGTCTGCTGGAATACTTAAAGGGGGAAGAGTGGGAACTGTTAGTGTGGGGTGACATCCAAGCCTGGCAATCTACTCGCCAGGCTGAACACAAACCGCTGAGACGTCCGAAATCCTTTTAGGTTTTAGGCAGCGACAACTGCGGGATTACATAGACGGTATTCGCGGTCCCAACGGAAGACATTGTTGCCTTCGTGAACTTGCCGGCTGTGAGATTCGATCACACCCCAAGTCTTTAACTCTTCGATAGTTTCAATAATTTCGGTGGTACTGTATTGGGCGAAACAGGCTTCCAGTTCGATATCACTTTTAGCGCCGAGAGCGAGTAGGGAAAGGATTTCAGATTTCATGGTTTTACCTCAGTATCAGTTTGAATGTTTGTATCGTTGCATACTTAATAAAGCGCCAGACCTTCCAAAAAACCTTTACAAAATGTCACATGCAGACGCATTTATGTCACAAAAGCAGGCTACCGGATCACACCGGCATCCCTCCGGCGATCAAGACAGAAGAAACTATAGCGGAGTTAGCTAACCAGGATGTGGAGAGTCTATGGTTCAAAATGGCGAATTGCGCCAATCGATATAGCAGTAAACTATTCGCCCCCGCCGTCAAATCCACCTAAATCACCGCCAAGGCCGCCACGCCTACCTGTTTTACGGCCAAACCCGGCTCTCATGACCAGCCAAACAGCTAGTGCAATTAGAAATACGACGAGCAACAAGGGAGCAAAAATACGATTAAAACTGCTGCTTGCTTCAAGATCAATGAAATACCATGAGCAGATTAATCCGGCGATTATAAAAAGCAGGCCTTTCATGCCACCACCAAAACCTAAAATCTGTTTTTTCAGGATAGACCATCGAAGGCTAATGCTCATTCAATGCCCAATGCCCAATGCCCAATGCCCAATGCTCAATGCTCAATGCTCAATGCTCAATGCTCAATGCTCAATGCTCAATGCCGCAAACAGTTGATTGACGACTAGCGCAACATCAAGCCGGTCCGTTTGATATTTGTATATGATCAGCAATGCAGAGGTGGCAGCGAGTAAAAAGCTAACTTTTAGTCACATCCGAACGCCTAATTTGAGATTGGAGGTAAGATGACGGACGGCCCGCGCAAGGCTTGGTGGTTTAGCGCTGTAGTGTTTGCCGCATGCCTGTGCTATTGGTCGGTTGACACCACGGAACCTGCCCGGCTCGGACTTGCTTTGCTGACTCTGATTGCAGGCATGTGGGTCCTGGAAATACTCCATGTCACGGTGACGGCATTGTTGATTCCGGTGCTGGCGACATTGTTGGGATTGCTGACCTTACGAGAATCGCTGAGCCAGTTTTCACATCCGATAATCTTTCTATTCCTGGGCGGGTTTGCCCTTGCCTCCGCACTGCACCGGCAGCAAGTGGACGAAATGCTGGCGCACAAAATTCTCAAAATCAGCCGGGGCCGGGTCGATGCCGCAGTACTGCTACTGGCTGGAACTGCCGCTTTTCTTTCAATGTGGATAAGTAATACCGCCTCGACCGCGATAATGATGCCCTTGGTAATCGGATTATTGAAGCACCAGGACACAAATAGCAGAAGTGCCGTTTTTGCCCTGTTGGTAATAGCCTACTCCGCCAGTATCGGTGGCATAGCAACCTTGGTGGGCAGTCCGCCCAATGCCATTGTCGCGGCCCACCTTGGCTTGAGTTTTAGCGACTGGATGCACATTGGCCTGCCGATCAGCCTGTTGTTGTGGCCCCTCATGCTGATCGTCACCTACCTAACTTTTCGACCAAGGCTGCACAATAAAGTAACGCTTAATGATCAGTTCGAATTTCGTTGGACGCCCGCTCGCATCCGCCTAGCCGCCATCTTTCTTACCACCGTTGCCGGCTGGTTGTTCAGCAAGCCGCTAGCGGGTCTGCTCGGCATCGATTCGGGTATCGACAGCTGGATTGCGTTGTCAGCCTTAATAGCTCTCGTGGCAAACAGGGTGGTGGAATGGAAGAACCTTGCCAAGGACACGGACTGGGGGGTGCTGTTACTATTTGGCGGAGGCCTTACCTTGAGTAAAGTACTTGCAGTTTCAGGGGCCAGCGCCGTATTGGGAGAAAAACTTGGCGGCTTGATAAGTAGCTGGCCCAGCATCCTCATTTTGCTAGCGATTATCGCCTTTGTTGTCTTTCTCACGGAACTCTCCAGCAACACCGCCACAACGGCTCTGCTTGTTCCTATTTTTACCGCCTTGCCCCTAGTCGATCTAACCGGTTACCAGACGGCCATGGCGATCGGCATTTCGGCTTCCTGTGCATTCATGCTGCCGGTTGCGACACCGCCGAACGCAATCGTCCACGGCACCGGAAGAGTACCTATCCGGCAAATGATGCGGGTAGGTCTGCGCCTCAATTGCATGTGCATAATGGCCGTTACCCTTCTGCTATATTTTTTACTTTGACATTCAGCATGCCTCCCCGGTTACATCTATTCTCATGCCGGTTTCGTAAACACTGGCCTGTAGATTAGCTTGGTGGAAAAAGGTATGCCACGCGCCTTACATTGGTTTAGAAATGACCTTCGCTTGCATGATAATCCTGCCCTATTCGCTGCCGCGGAATGGGCTGAACAAGATGTCGTGTGCTGCTACTTACTGACACCGGGGCAATGGAAAGTGCATGATTTGGCCAGTATTAAAATCGATTTTCTGCTAAAGAATCTGGTACAGCTGGAAGCGAGCCTGGCGACCAAGGGTATTCCCTTGCTAGTGAGTCAGATAGATGATTTTGCGGCAACGCCTAAGACTTTACTTGCACTGGCTAAGGAAAATCAATGCCAAAGACTCTTTTTCAATGAGGAGTATGCCGTAAACGAGCGGCGTCGAGACCACGAGGTAGTTGATCTATTCAAGCAAGCCGGTGTCGGACCAAAGGTATATCGTGACCAAAGCATCCTTCCCGTTGGTTCCATCCGAACCCAAAAGGATTCGCCTTTTACCGTATTCAGCCCATTTAAAAGGCGTTGGTGGCAGGTCTTCGACGCCAGCGGAGAGCTGCACTTATGGCCAGCCCTGCGGGGTAAAAGCACCAAACTCGCCGCTGAAAAGAGGCCCCGAATCGAGCAATCCGCCTCCCTTCCCCGCTTAAAAGATTCCTCGGAATTTCCGGCGGGAGAGACTGCCGCGCACTGTCAATTGCAAAGCTTCATTGCCAGCCGTGTTGAAGACTATAAAGGACACCGGGATTTTCCTGCGATTGCCGGAACGAGCAAGCTGTCGCCCTATCTGGCGCAGGGAGTTTTGTCGGGGCGGCAATGTCTTTGGGCGGCGCTTCAGGCGCTACCACAGGCAACATCCAGGACCGGCTTGGAAAGCTGGATTAATGAACTGATATGGCGTGATTTCTACATCAATATTGTCTACGACTTTCCCAGGGTAAGCATGCACCGTGCGTTCCGGTCAGAAACCGAGGCTCTGGAATGGCGTGCATCGGATCAGGACTTCAATGCTTGGCAAACCGCCAATACCGGCATCCCACTGGTGGACGCGGCGATGCGCCAACTAAACAGCACAGGCTGGATGCACAATCGGCTCCGTATGGTTACGGCAATGTTTCTCAGCAAGAATCTTCTGTTAGATTGGCGGCGAGGCGAGCGTTACTTTATGCGGAACCTGGTGGACGGATATTTACCCGCGAACAATGGCGGTTGGCAATGGAGTGCTTCCACCGGGACCGACGCAGCGCCCTATTTCAGAATATTTAACCCGATTGCGCAAAGTGAAAAGTTTGACCCCCACGGGGAATTCATTCGCCAGTGGGTCCCTGAACTGGCAAAACTTCCCGATAAGAAAATTCACCAGCCGCTTAGCAGCCCGGTTACCGGTATCGACTATCCACCGCCCATTGTTGATCTCAAACAAAGCCGGCAACGTGCAATAGACAGGTTTCAGAAATTAAAGTCACGGCCTTAAAAGTGCGGCCAAAAAAAGGCTCCGATCTGGAGCCTTGTAGATGTTCGATGTCGCTAAGTCCGTGGACCTGCGTCGATAATTTCCTGGCTGCAGCCGTCTTCAAACTGCTTGAAGTTTTCCTGGAACAATTCGGCAAGATGGGTTGCCTTCACTTCATAGGCAGACTTATCTTCCCAAGTGTTTTTCGGCATCAGCATTTCATCGGGAACTTCCGCACACTTAGTGGGAATTTCGAAGCCAAATGTTTCATCAATCGCGGTTGGCGCTTTTTCCAGTGAACCGTCATGAATGGCGTCAATAATAGCCCGGGTATACTTCAACTTCATTCGCGAACCAGTACCGTAAGGACCACCGGACCAGCCGGTATTCACCAGCCAAACCGCAGTATTGTTCTGGCGAATACGTTCGGCAAGCAGTTCAGCATACTTGCTTGGATGCCATACCATGAAAGCCGCGCCGAAACAGGCCGAGAAAGTCGCCTGGGGCTCGGTGACGCCCATTTCGGTACCGGCGACTTTTGCCGTGTAACCACTGATAAAGTGATACATCGCCTGGGCCGGAGTAAGCTTACTGACCGGAGGCAAGACACCGAATGCATCACAGGTAAGGAAGATTACGTTATTCGGATGCCCGCCAACACATGGAATCTTGGCATTATCGATATGCTCGAGCGGATAGGATGCACGCGTGTTTTCCGTAATTGAGCAGTTTGTATAGTCCACCCCATGGGTAACTTCGTCAAAGACCACGTTTTCCAATACCGCGCCAAAGCGAATCGCCCGGAATATTTCCGGCTCACTTTCTTCAGTCAGATCAATACACTTCGCATAGCAACCGCCTTCAACGTTAAAGATGCCGTTATCACTCCAGCAGTGCTCGTCGTCACCGATCAATTTCCGGTGTGGGTCAGCGGACAGGGTAGTCTTACCGGTACCGGACAATCCGAAGAACAGAGACACGTCGCCCTTATCGGATTCGTTCGCCGAACAGTGCATGGAGAGAATACCGCGCTTCGGCATGATGTAGTTCATGATGGTGAATACACCCTTCTTCATCTCGCCGGCGTATTCGGTACCCAGAATGACAAACTCGCCATCGTCAAAGTCGACGTCCACACTGGTGGTGGAGGTCATGTGAGAAGTCAGGCGGTTGGCAGGGAATTCACCGGCATTGATTACTACATAATCGGGTTCGCCAAAGTTTGCGAGCTCTTCCTGGGAAGGACGAATCAGCATGTTGTTCATGAACAATGCATGGTAGGGGCGGGTACAAATGATTCTTACTTTTATCCGGTTTTCAGGATCCCAACCTGCAAAACCGTCCATGACATAGAGACGGTCACGGGTATTTAAATAGTCGATGGCGCGTTCACGATTGATCCGGAACGTGTGGCGGTCCAGTTCGATATTGATTTTTCCCCACCAAATATCGTTTTCACTTTCGGGGTTTCTGACCACCCTCTTATCGGTTGGGCTACGGCCGGTCTTTTTGCCTGATAGCACCATGATGGCACCGGTGTCTGCTATTTCAGTACGGCGCTTTTCGTATTTGACTGCTTCTGCATAGAGGTTTGCCGGGCAGGCATTACGAACAATGGTTTCAACGGTTATTCTATGTTTTGATAAATCAAACGTTTCACTCATAGCGATTACCTTAGTAGGCTGTTTTGCACCTGTTATTCTTAATATTAAAGATTTTTAGTAATTGTGAAGCACGGCATATTCTACTCTTCGCCAGCATTTAACACAGTATTACTGGGTCACATTTTCGATCCCAGTTCTGCCATAGGGCAAATTTGCCGAGGAAGATGCCAAATAACTGACAGAGATCAGAATATGCCAATAGACTAATCCTTGAACACCGGCGCCCGCTTTTGCATTTGCGCCATCATGGCTTCTTGAATATCTTCACTGATCAGCATTGCCGCGTTCCAGGTAGCTACATAGTTTAGACTATCCGCAACCGTATGATCGCGGGTATATTTCAACATTTCCTTAGTTCCGCGAATGGCCAACGGGGACTTGGCGGCAATGGATTCCGCAAGCGCATGAACTTCCGTCTGCATTTGATCCCGGTCGTTATAAGCACGATTGGCCAAACCGGACGCTACCGCTTCTTCTGCCTGGACTTTGCGTCCTGTGTACGACAACTCCCGCATCAAGCCATCGCCAATGATATATGGCAAGCGCTGGAGCGTACCGACGTCAGCGGTCATGCCTATGTCTATTTCCTTAATTTGGAAGTACGCATCCGTGGTCATGTAGCGCATATCGCAACAAGCGACCAAGTCGACTCCGCCGCCGATACAACCTCCTTGAATCGCTGCAATGACCGGTTTCCGGCAGGTCTCTATAGCCGTTAAACAATTTTGCAACTTGATGATCATCTGCCGCAACTGCTCTCTTTTGCGGCCTTCGCATTTGATTTTGCTGTTGAACACCGCACTGAAATCCATCAGATCAATGCCACTGCAAAAATGCTTGCCAGCGCCTTGAATAATAACCACCCGGACAGATTCTTCGGCATCGACCTGCGCCATCGCTTGGCCCAGTTCTTCCCACATACGCATGTTCAGGGCATTGGCTTTTTCCGGCCGATTGAGTGTAAGAGTTGCAATAGCACCTTCCTGTTGCAATGCCAGCGTTTGAAATTCAGACATGAAAACCTCGACATGATTTAATTATCGTGACCGGTGTAAGCAGGAAGTCTGTGCTTAACTGCTTGCAACCAAGGCTAATTCAGTCCCTGCCAAATTATCCGGCAACCCTTGAAAAAGCTTTGGCGAATTCGCTGTAAGCTCGGCAGCAAGTCCGAGATAGCCAAACCGGTCCGTATTTATAGGTACAACCCCATTATCGCTGTGCACTTTGTCAAAAGCATACAACTGAAAACAGGGTGGCCGTGGGCCACCTTGGCAGGTAATGTGTTTGCCGTCAACATCAAAGTTCAATTTGGCCATCTGGATGGCCATGCTCAAACCAAGACGCTTAACTTCGGCTTCCTTCAGGCACCATAATTGGGTAAACCGATGCGCCACCTGGTCATGGGGTAATTGCGCCAAACCGGCATATTCATCCGGATGAAAAAACCGCTGCGCCAGCTTGAGGTAATTTCTTTTCGGCAATGACTCCAAATCTACGCCAATTGGCGAGCGGCTCAACCCGGCTATAACCCAACAGTCTTTATGGGAAATACTGAAATGAAAGGGATACCGAACTGCGCGGGGATCAATTTCAGGTTTTCCCGACTCGGAAATTTGCAATGGAATCTTCGCAGGCGCGGTGTCAGCGAACTCACCAATCGCATAACGCACAAGCGCCCGTCCCAACAGAAAACACAAGCGCACTTCCGGATGCCGGATACGGGTCAGGCGCGACTGCTCTTCCTCGCTTAACCAGTCTTGATAACGCTGAGCCTGACTATCGGTCACCGCTCTGGAGTTACAGATGAGAATCGAGGTAGGGGTAAAGAAGTCTCTCAAGGTCTTGAATTGTCTATTCAGCGTTGGTCATCAAGTATGCAGTACCGCTTGAGTTCATGCCAAATGTCTACAGAACGCGTCAACCCGCTTTGGGCAAGGTGACTTCCAAGTAATGTTCCAGTTCCCTGCGAAAGGCTGCCTGCACTCCCAAGCGCTTCATAATCCAGTAGTGGCCTGCAATCATACGGTCAATGAAAATCGTTTCCACCGGCGGTTTGAAATAATCCAGGTACTTAAACACGGTGGACGCCTTGGCAGCCACTTGTTGATGCAAGTTTGCCTGGGCAAAATTGAACCGATCGGTGGGACTGGCAAACGGCACCAGAAAGATATCCCGCCACATGGCGTAATAATCGTCCTCAATGGAGGGTAAGCCTTCCACCCGCACGCCTAAGTCGATCAGGTATCTATCCAATGCGGCATAATCTCCGGTTATTCCGGCAATAAGCGCACGTTTATAGGAAGCGACAATCTCCGGTTTGAGTTTCTTTACACAACCGAAATCGTACATGATCACCGTCCCATCGGGACGGAATGCGAAATTTCCCGCATGCGGATCGCCATGGATTGCCTGAAACTTGAAAAGCTGGTCCGCCATGGTCCGGAATAACCGTTGTCCGATAAGATTAATGGTGTCCTGGGAGTACTTCGCGCTGGATACCTGGCTAATATGGTCGCCTTCGATGCATTCCAAAGTCAGTACCCTTCCGGAACAAAGACTCTGTACAATGCCGGGAATAATCAACCCTTGATCGTTTTTATGGAAGCGTCGAAAATCGAGAATATTGTTCGCCTCGTTTTCATAATCCAATTCTTCATTAAGGCGAAGCCGAATTTCCTCGAATAGCTGATCGACGCTTTCTTTCGGTAGCTTCAACAGCCCCCCCAGTTTCAGCGTCAAGCGCAACTGTTTTAAATCGGAATCCACCGAACGGTCAACGCCTGGATACTGAACCTTGACAATCACGTCGCGGCCATCCTCAGTGACTGCACGATGCACCTGACCGATGGATGCTGCCGCATAGGGTTGCGGATCGAAGGTTCGAAACAGTTCTTCAGGGGTGGCGCCCAGTTCCCGGGTGATCTGCCGGGCAATCACCTCGTAGTCCATTGGCGGCGCTTCGCGCTGCAATTTCTGTAATGCTTCGGAAAACTCTTTGGGGAGAAAATCCTGGGTTTGGGAGGCGATCTGCCCAACCTTCATTACCGCACCTTTGAGTTCCCCCAGGGTGTCGGCAATTTCATTGGCCATTTTGTCGTAGGTTTGCCGGGTTCTGTCCTGCTGATCCTCTGCATTGGTAAAACTTCTCCGCAACTTATCGGCAGCGTAATTTGTCGCTACCGAAGCGGTCATGCCCGCCAGCTTGAAAAACCGTTTACTGCGCGATGCCGGCGTGGTGATTTGCTTTTTCTTGGACGAATCCGATGAAGAACCGGCCACGCTAAACTCCTAATTCCATACAGGTCAACACAGAACGCAATGGAGTTGAAGGTTACTTTGCAGCGAAGGGCCCCGACTTAATCTTATTCACCAGCGAGTCGTAGCTGGAAAGTAAAGCATCGATCCGTTCCAAGCTTTTCGTCACGCTGGTTTCGCTGAACAAACCGCCGGGCAGCGAAAACTGCAGAGGGTAGTCAAAACAACTGCAAACTTTAGCTCGACTCTGCGGTATCGCCTCGACTTTGGCAATAGTAATGTCGCCAAAATCCATTGCCAGATGAATTGAAAACAAGCATTTGCCGCCGATCTGCAAATCTTCATCCGTCCTTACTGTCATACCCGAAGCACTGAATTTAAGAACCTGCACCTTCACCCATTCAGATGACATCAATCCGCGCTTGATTTTTAATTTCACATCAAGGTGTTCTACAGGATTTTTATCTGAGCCACGAAGGCTGGGTTTCATACGATGTCTCTTACAACAAACATGTGGTTAGTACGCAGCCTTTTGAAAAAATGATTACTACGAATCCAGGCCCCATCAAACTTAAGTATAGGGCGGATTGACCAAGGTGAACAATGGAAGTTTTCTAATGGAGGTGAATTTCCGGCGGATCAGGACGCAACTGTCACGCGGTTACGGCCGCCTTCCTTCGATCTGTATAAGGCCGAATCAGCCTTTTCCATCCATTCGGCCGCCGACTTAATTCCGGGATTTAATTCAGCAATTCCCAAACTGATGGTATAGCGTATTTCGTGGTCTTCATGGGTGACCAGTAAATTGGCGATATTCTCCCGTAACCTTTCGGCAAAAATGGTTGCCGAATCACTTTCGGTTTTCACCAAAATGACGGCAAACTCCTCGCCTCCGTAGCGTCCCGCAACATCGGTTATCCGCATGGTTTCCTTCAACATATCGGCAGTCGCCCTAATCACATCGTCGCCGGCCGGATGACCGTAGTTGTCATTAACTTTCTTGAAGTGATCGATATCAAACATCACCAGCGAACTTGCTTCCCCAGTCCGTTTATAGCGCCGGTACTCGGCTTCAAACTGTTCCTGCCAGAAACGCCGATTGTTCAAACCTGTCAAACCATCGGTACGGCTCAACATTTGCAGTTTGGCGTTCGCGGTTTCCAATTGCTTTCTATTGCTGGCAATGTCCGTCACATCGTAAACAATCACGCAGATATTCTGCACTTCGCCGGTAGTCGACATTAGCGGGGAGATCGTGATGTTCTGATACATAAACTTTTCGGTACCCGTGATAGGCCGATAGTTTTTAAACTTGAACAGGTATGGACGCTGCTCCCAAGTGGTGAACGAACGGTTTTTTAACAGAAATACCGGCCGGGTCTTGTGTAAAAACCATTCTTTGGGGATTTCATCGAACACATCGAAAATCATCTTATCCCTGACTTTGTCAGGCCGCAGTCCGCTATGATTTTCCATGAAACTGTTCCACGCCTTTATCTTATAGCGCCGATCCAGCACCACCAGTCCGACATCGATGGTTTGCAACATGTCCATCAGCCAGTGGAATTCTGTAATGTCTAAATCATGGGACATAATGAGGGTTTCAACTGTTATTTAAGTAAATAGGCAACCTTATTACGCATTACCGGTAAGGAATCTTCTGTAAAAAGCAGCAATAGATCACATTGAATATTGTGATTTTCAATGGAATAGCAGATCTCTATCGCCAGGGTGCGATCCCAATTCCACAAGTTATCCTTGAGCAGCTTATTGATATCCACATGTTGCCCTAACACCACCGGATGCCCCTGGCTGAAGTCGATATCCAACTGATCGGCAACGCCCTTGATACAGGCCCCGATCAACACCGAAGCGACATCCATCAACAATTCCTGTTCCACCATTTCGTTAAGCTTGCCCTTGTAGTGCATCAGCTTGGCCATATCGGTAAAACTGGAGTCGTGGAACAACAATAACGCCTCACCGGCAATTCCCGAACCGATAAAGCCCTGGCAAACCGCGGAAATAGTATCCTGTTCCTTAGTTGCCTGAAGCGCCATTTGCAGTTCGCCCAGTTCAAGCAGATTTACTTTTGGAATCGGCAGAAGCACGAATACTTTCAACAGCCGGGCTAAAAGATCCGCGGCCTGCCCCATCGCGACATTCGTTATCTCTTGATAGGCTTCCAGTTCGGAAAGCTTGCCGACACTGGTGAGGGCGACTTCACGGGCTTCTTCAACGGCGGATTCGCTCTGCGCCGCCGCTGGCTCCTGGTCGGAATAAATACCGGCGCGGGTTAAAACTGCAATTAATTCTTCGTTGGAGATGGGCTTTTTGATGAAGTCAAACGCGCCAAGATCCATGACACGCTTTTTCGCATCCGGTTGAATGTCGCCGGAGACAACGATTACGATCGACTGTAATGCATTCTTCGCGATAGCCTCAAGTGTTTCATAGCCATCCATGACCGGCATGTTCAGATCGAGAAACAAGACATCGCCCTTGCCTTGCCCGATCATTTCCACCGCTTCGCCGCCATGCTTGGCAAAGGAAATCTCGACATCCCAGCCTTCCGGAAGAGATCTCGCCATTTGCTTTCTGGCGACGCCTGAATCGTCGCAAATTAAAACCGGTAAGGTCATGTAATTTTCCCGGGAGCTCAAGCTGTGTGCCGATGAAATAATCTGCACTCCTGACAATGCTATAAGTAAAGCCTAAAGCATGTGCAATGGCAAAATCTTAACTTAATTAGGCTGATGCCGTACAACCATAGCGGCAACCCGATTGCCGAGCCCGTTGACCGGGTTGCGCTGACGCCTTCTCAAGCAGTGTTTGAAAGTAAACATTTACTCACATCTAAAACACTTTATAATCCGCCCAACTTGCAACCAACAGGAATGGTTTTCCAGTGCCTTCACAAGAGTATTACAGCCGATTTTCCGGCATTGCACGGCTTTATGGCGTTACCGGGTTGGAACAACTGGCCCAAGCCAAGGTCGCCGTCATCGGGATCGGCGGTGTGGGCTCCTGGTCAGCCGAAGCGCTTGTCCGTTCCGGGGTCGGGAACCTGGATCTCCTGGATTTGGATGATATCTGTATCAGTAATACCAATCGCCAGATCCATACCCATCAGTCGAGCATCGGCGAACTGAAGGTTGAGGAGATGGCAAAACGTCTCAGTGAAATCAATCCGGAATGTCAGGTTAGTCCAATCGCAAAATTTGTCACCGAAAAATCGGTGGAAAACCTGCTGACCAAACAATACGCCTATGTCATCGACGCCATTGACAGCGTCAGGCACAAATGCGCCATCATCGCCCACTGCCAACGACATAAAATAAGACTCATCACCGTCGGTGGCGCTGGCGGGCAGACTGACCCTTGCAGCGCAACCGTTACCGACTTAAGCAAAACCTACCATGACCCATTGCTTGCTAAGGTCCGAAAGAAACTCCGGCAAGATTACCGTTTTTCCTCGAACCCAAAGCGCAGATTTGGCATAGAAGCCGTGTTTTCAACGGAGCAGTTGGTGTACCCAACCCCCGAGGGCGGCGTATGTGCCGGCAAGCCCGCACCCGGTGACAGCAGCCGCCTGGACTGTGCATCCGGTTTTGGGGCGGCAACAATGGTCACCGGGACATTCGGCTTTATTGCTGCCGCAAGGGCCGTGAAGAGGATTGCCTCGGCAAATTAAATCCAGGCGCGCGACCTAGGCGTAAAACCTGAAAATCCGACGGTTAACGGGCAAAATCATGTACATCACTCCAGAAGATTTAGTTAGGCTTCCAACAGATGTTTCAATGAACATTCGCTCCAGCGGGTACTGTGTATATTCTGTCGAATTTACCTGGAACGGCCAGCAGAAGCTCTACTCGGAAGATGGCGTACAAGCTCGGATATTTCAAAACATCACCAGCATTAAAGACTGTTTCCGGCATCTGCCATTGCGAAGTGCAAGTCTCTACCATAGATCCGCTTATGACGAGATGATCGGCCAACCAGAATCCCAGGGCAATGCTTTGAGCGTTCCTGTGGAACTAAAAACGCTATATTGACTGCCGGCGCAAGACCCTTTGCTATACTGGAACTGATTCCCCACCCAGAGAAGGAAATATGCTAGTTCCGATAATCCTGCGCGTAGTAATCGCTGCGATTCATCTGTTGATTGCAATACCGTACATGTCCCTTGCGGCCGAGAAAGTCACTTTCAATGTAGTAGACCAAAATGGTACGCCGGTAAAAGAAGCTGTTGTCGAGTTGATTCCGACCTTGGCGACTGACCTCAGCATGCCGAATACCCGGCAAGTGATGGACCAATTAGACAAGCAGTTTACCCCCAGGACATTGCTCATAACCCGCGGCGATAGTGTCGCTTTTCCGAACAGTGACAATATTCGCCATCATGTCTATTCGTTCTCCCCGGCAAAGCGATTTGAAATACCGCTTTATGCGGGAACTCCCGGTACCCCGGAACTTTTTGACAAGTCCGGCGTCGTCGTCATCGGCTGCAATATTCACGACAGTATGATCGGATTTATCTACGTCGCCGCCTCGCCTTTTGCCGGTCTCACCGACGATCAGGGCTTTACCAGTATTGAAAACACGGTAGATCAGCCAAACATGCAAGCCTTTCAGGCATTGATTCTTTGGCATCCGCAACTTTCGCTGAATGCCCAGGACACCCTAAGCTTTAAGTTTGAAGATTTACAGCAGAGCCCTGATGGCACTATCTCCTTAACGATGCCGTTTACCCTCATTCCGACAAACACCGATTAATATCAAATTCATGAACAGACTTCGCCATCAAATATTGCTGCTTGCCATCGTTCTAGTGTCTGCAGTATCGCTGACTATTTTGATTAGCGTGTGGATTAGCACGGCAAAGTATACGCAAAAGCAGATCACCGGCGATATTGCGCTGGCGGAGCGGGTTTTTGATCAGATATTGGAAGAACGTCAAAGCCAGCTTACCGCTTCAGCCCGGATTCTTACGTTGGATTTCGGCTTCAGGCAAGCCGTGGCCACCTGGGATATTCCAACGATAAAGAGTGCCTTGTTAAACCAGGGTGACAGGATAAGCGCCAATTTTCTGGTATTGCTAAATCCCAATGGAGAACTCGTCACATCCATCGTCGCCAACGAAGATTCTCAGGCAGAGATTGATGCCATGGACAAATTCGACTCAGCCTATCTGTTAGCGTCTTCGCAACAAGAAGGCGCTTCGAATGCGTCCTTTGTAATTCACGATAAGCGGCTTTATCAGGTTATTGTCATCCCGGTTCGTGCTCCCAACATCATAGCCTGGGCGGGAATAGGGTTCCGCATGGATGCAGACCTGGCTCAGCAACTCTTAAACATCACAAACCTTAACGTGTCATTTGTGCAAAAGAACGCTTCTGAAACCCGGATTTTTGCCTCGACTCTGGAAGACGAAAACCTTGCGGAAGCCATTGAGGCACATACCACTATTGACCAATCCTTCCGAATTCCCTTGTTAAAGAATCAACAATTCTCTTCAAGCTCGCGGCCTATCAGTGACAACCCGAACGGCCCGATTGAAGCGATATTAACCGCATCGCTCAGTGAAGCCTTCGCCGACTTCGACCAACTTCGCGATGCAATATTGGTTATCACCATCATCATTATCGGCCTCGCCGCGATCGGCAGCGCCTTCTTATCCAATAACCTCGCGGGGCCCCTCGCCGAACTTGAAGGCATTGCCCGGCGTATGGCCCAGGGCGATTATCAGCCACTACCCAAGGTGAAGACGCGGACACGCGAAATCGACGCCCTTTTCAGTGCGTTTCGCTCTATGGGAGATGAAATCAAGGAGCGGGAAGAACGCATTCTTTTTCAAGCCACGCACGACCCCCTGACAGGTCTGCTCAACCGCGCGGAAATGATTCGGCAGCTCGAGGACCTTATTCACCATAGCACTAAGCCATTCCTGCTACTGAGCATTAACATCAACGGCTTCCGTCATGTCAACGACACCTTTGGTCCTGCAGTGGGCGACAAGTGCCTGATCGCCGTGGCGAACCGATTATTGGATCTCGGCGATGAGGTGTTGGCAGCCCGCTCCGGCGCCGATGAATTTCATCTGGTTTGCAGCCCCGAGATCGAAGAAACCATGAAACATTTGGGCAAACGCATCGAAATTTCACTCTGCAAATCTTTTCGCTTCGATTCCCTCAACCTCAACCTGACGTTCAGCATTGGCGCGGCCATTTTCCCGGACAACGGCAATGACGCGCATACGCTGTCCCGCCGGGCCGGAATCGCCCTGGATAAGGTCCGTAGCGAATCACGCGGGCTTGGTTATTATGAGGATGGCGAGGAAGAGGCTCATCTCGACCGCTTGGCGTTACTGGAAGATCTGAAAAAAGCCTTGGAAAAGGACGATGGCCAACTGCGAATGTACTACCAGCCCAAGCAAAACCTGAAAACCGGCGAAATCGAGAAATGCGAAGCGCTGATCCGCTGGATTCATCCTGAACGAAAATTTGTATCCCCCGACCTTTTCGTAGCGCTGGCGGAACAATCCGGTCTGATTGCACGCCTTACGGACTGGGTCATTCTTACCGTCATCAAACAAGTCGCCGTCTGGCAAGCGGACGGTATAATGTTGCAGGCGGCAATCAATATCTCCGCCCAGGACCTCGAACGGGAAGAACTGTTGCCAATGGTATTGGATGAACTGGGGAAACATGCACTCGCACCGGATGCATTAAGCTTCGAACTCACGGAACGCGATATGATGAGCGATGCCGAAAAAGCCATGCACTTAATGGAGAACTTTACCCGGCGCGGCTTTCAGCTGTCGGTAGACGATTATGGAATTGGCCAGTCTTCCCTATCGAAGCTCAAGCAAATGCCGGTCAGTGAAATAAAAATTGATAAGAGTTTTGTGCAACCGCTGGAAGAGTCCGAGAGCGACCGGATTATTGTCCGTTCCACGATCGAGTTGGGCCACCGCTTCAACTTAAAGGTAATTGCCGAAGGCGTAGAAACACAAAAAGCGCTGGATCTGCTGCATGCCATGGGATGCGATTTTATTCAGGGCTACTTCCTGGCAAGACCCATGCCTCCGGGGGAACTGAATCAATGGCTGGCTGAGCGGGAGCCCGCACTGCCTTCAGACTCGGCTCTCAACTCTTGATTTCCGCTCGGCGGCGCGCTCCTGCAACCATAAATACAAGCACACCGAAAGGCAGGTTGTCGCCATAATCATGGCCATTACCATTATCTGATAGCGCACGGCGATCAGCGGCGAAACACCTGATAAAATCTGGCCGGTCATCATTCCGGGCAAAGCAACCAGTCCAACCGCCAGGAACGCATTAATCTGGGGAATCATCGCCGCACCGAATGACAAGCTACGCGCTTCTTTATACAGGGTGCCCCTTTGCAGTTCTTTTTCCAGTCGCTCGGCACACAGAGAAAGGCCGTTCATGCCATTGGCGAAAATCATTCCGGCAATAGGGATGACAAAGTTTGGCTGATACCAAGGATCAAGCCTTAACACCACTACCAGCGTCCAGATCAATACCAGCCCGCCACTGATTCCCAAGCTGATAAATACCTGCACCAGAATTCCGGTAGCGCGCTGACTCAAAGGCCTGATCACAATCACCGAGGAAACACAGAGCATGAACAGCAGGATGAGTATTCCCAACCAGGTTTCCTGCCGCTCAAACAGAAAGGTTAAAACAAAGCCGATTGCCACCAATTGCAAAACCATTCTGGCCGATGCAATAAGCAGCTCGCCGGACTTCAACTGCCAATACAGATAAATCAATAACACCGGTATCAGCGGTACAAGCGCTAACAGCGTATCGGTGACGGAGAGAGTCAACATGGTCGTTTCCTGAAGGTAATTCCTGCCGGTCCGCCAGAATGTTAAACGCATCCCGGCATGACATTCGTTTAAAGCTATCAGCCGCTACCATGACATGGACTGCATGCCTTGGGCAATGTCGCCTCGAACTCGACCACCACACAAAAGTCCTGCCCCTGCCCTGGCGGCAACAACTGTACTCACAATTCCAAAAGAATTGCTGTACACTTCTGCCTTCTGGAGGCAATGCCGGCATCCAGGGTGGTTGGATACAACTGTGCAGGTAGAGGCTCACAATGCAAATAGAAAAAGATAAGGTCGTCAACTTCCATTACATCATCAAAAACACCGACGGCAAGGAACTGCAAAGTACCTACGATAACGATCCCATCGCCTACTTACATGGCCATGGCTCCATGTTTCCCGGTGTCGAAGAGTCTTTGGAAGGGAAACAGAAAGGCGACAAAATGGATGCCACTTTACCCCCGGAAAAGACCTTCGGTCTGGCGAAGCCAGATTCAATCCAGCGCATATCCAAGAAATATCTCAAACATGCCGGGCGCTATAAAGTGGGGGATGCTGTCCCTTTACAAACCAAAGAAGCTGTCCGCTTGGTTACCATCAAAAAGATTGGCCATTCGATGGTCGACATTGACACCAATCATCCCTATGCCGGACAAACCCTGGTGTTTTCCTTGGAAGTGATCGATGTTCGAGATGCCGACCCGGAAGAAATTCGCCACGGCCATGTCCATGGCCCGGGCGGCCATCATCACTAGGATCATTGCAGCCAATGACTGCCAGCGGTTAATCACCACTATCTTCATCGTCTAGCTCACGTGCGTACTTTCTCTTTGGCAAGTAACCTGGCAAGGCTTCATAGGCGCCTGCCAGCCTGGTTTGCCGACACCTATTTAACGGCATTACGCCAGCCTCGGGCGGGGTGTCCGCTGGACGGTAAAGTCGCCGTTGTGTTCAGCCTTAACTATCAGGTTCTAGAGTCGGTTTTCCAGCGTCATCCGTTTGATACCTGGCGGCTCACGAAAACTTTCCGTGCGTTGCTCGAACTAGGGATTATTACTGCGGATCAGGTCTATGTGCCAAAACCACTCAGTAATGACGAAATCCGGCTGATTCACAGCGATCACTTTATCGAACAACTGAGTTGCCCGAAAGCCGTCGCGCAATACCTGGAATGGCCGTTTATCGAGGACCTGAACCCGATACAGTTAAAAGCGGTCATCGAACCATTTCGGTTCGCTGCCGGAGGAACCTTGCTGGCAGCCCGGCAGGCTCTGCTATGGGGGCTCGGCATCAATCTCGGCGGCGGCTTTCATCACGCGAAACCGCGCTATGGAGAAGGCTTCTGCTTATTTGCCGATATCCCCATTGCAATTCGCCAACTGCGCGCGGAAAACCGTTTAGGGCGCTCTCTGGTGATAGATCTGGACGTTCATCAGGGCAACGGTACGGTGGTTTGCCTGGAACCCGAAGATCAATGCTGCACGTTTTCCATGCATCAGGAGCATATCTATCCATCGCCTAAAGAAGAGAGCGATCTCGATATCGAGTTACCTACGGGAACCGGCGATCAGGATTATCTGGACATTCTGGCCGACGCCTTACCCAAGATCCTTGAGCAAAACCAACCCGAACTGGTGTTCTATGTCGCCGGGTGCGATACGCTGGTCGGCGACCCGCTGGCTTCGTTGGCGATGACCGGCCAGGGTTTGCAGGATAGAGATCAGATGGTTGTCTCGGCCTGCCGCGCACGTAACATACCGGTGATCATGACCCTGGCCGGCGGCTACCGGGCAGATGCCTGGCGAGTGCAGGCACACAGTATTGCGAATATTATTCGATCAGCGCTTCAGACTACGGACTAATACGCTAAAGCTAAGCCGGATCACAGAAATCAATTTCCCAGCCGTTATAATAAGCCCAAATGACCAGCAGTCAGTTATGCAGATGTGCGTCATCTGGAATTAAGACTACACTCTAAGATCAAACCTCTACCATCATGGAATGAAAGATCATGAAACGTATAAACATACTCGATGCTTCCTGGCTCGCCGTCGAATCTGACGATACGCCGATGCATGTTGGGAATTTGGAAATTTTTTCCTTACCGAAGGGTGCCTCCAGCACGTTTTTACGTGACATGGTCCGCCGTATGAAAGTCACCAACGAAGTGGTACCGCCATGGAGCTTAAAACTGGCTTACTCAAGTCAAATAGGCCGCCTTGTCTCGCCCACCTGGACGACAGATCACGCCATTGACCTGGATTATCATGTGCGGCATTCCGCTTTGCCGAAGCCCGGCGGAGAACGGGAACTGGGTATCCTGATATCGCGGCTACATTCCAACCACCTGGATTTTAAACGGCCGCTTTGGGAATGCCACATAATCGAAGGTCTGGAAAACAACCGTTTTGCGATCTATACCAAGATGCATCATTCCCTGATTGACGGCATCAGCGGTGTACGTTTACTACAACGCATTCTTTCCAGCGACCCGAGCGCCAAAAACATGATGGCACCTTGGTCGGTCGGTCCAAAACGCAAACCGCTAGGCGTCGGCGATGAACGCATTCCCAGTGTCCAGGGCGCTTTCCAACAAGCCGTGGAAGCTATCCGTAAACAGATTTCCACCGTCCCCAGCCTTGCCACCGCATTTGGCAAACTGGTGTATTCCGGTAGCCAGGAACACGGTCCGCTCGCCGCGCCATTCGTCGGCCCGCAGTCGGTGCTCAACAAACGGGTCACTGCCCAGCGCCGTTTTGCAACTCAACAGTATTCCCTGGAAAAGCTTAAAACCATCGCAAAGGCCGTAGAGGCTTCGCTGAATGACGTGGTCCTGTATATATGCGGTACGGCGATGCGCAGGTTTCTCCTGGAAAGAGATTGTTTGCCCGAATTACCTTTGACGGCCGGCATCCCGGTCAATATCCGGCCCAAAGACGACGATGGCACCGGAACCGCGATCAGCTTTATCATCGCCAGCCTGGCGACGGATGTGGCCGATCCGGTAATCCGTCTGGAAACAATCAAAGATTCCACCAGGGTAGCGAAAGAACATTTGCAAAGCCTGCCCCGTAATGCCCTGACCCAGTACACAATGTTATTAATGTCGCCTTACATTCTGCAGTTGTTGACCGGGTTGGGCGGTCGCATGCGACCGGCCTTCAACATTACCATTTCAAATGTGCCGGGGCCGGATATGCCGCTTTATTACGAAGGATCCAGGCTTGAGGCAATGTATCCGCTTTCACTAATCGCCCACGGAGGCGCGCTTAATATTACCTGCCTCAGTTATAACGGTTCCCTGAACTTCGGTTACACAGGTTGCCGGGACACCTTACCGAGCATGCAGAATCTCGCCGTCTATTCAGGTGAAGCCCTAGATGAGCTGGAGTCCCTTTATCTGCAAAAAACCAAGACAGCAGCCAAACCACGGACCCGCCGGAAGAAAGCTACCGGCTAGGGTGTAGAAAATGTTTGAGGAACTCCGTTAAGCGGACCATGCAACCATGTATATTTGTAAGGATTGCAGTTACAAAGGAAAGAGTTTTCCCCAGGGTTCCTGTCCGGCATGCGGTTCGCGAAACATCGGCCGGGCGGGTGCGAACAAGGAGAAAACCCCCAATAAGACCCGCTCCCGTATAAGCCTGGCCATCTGCATTCTTTGCTGGGCAGGCTTGGCATACGCCTTGGCAGATAAGTTTTTGTTCTAACGAATTTCCGAATCGACCGGATTTAACTTCACTAACACTAAAGTCGTCAATCTAAATAGGCTATGATGGTAATTCGACAAGACAGGGACTTGCTTGCCGAAAATCAAGTTGTTTCGCCACAGCATCAACTAAACTTACCGATATAGCTTATGGTCGAGAGGTAAAATATGGCGGTCTTTGTCTGGCAAGACAATTACAATCTGGGCATAGAGATAATTGATGAGCAGCACAAGGTTCTGGTCAGGATTATCAACGACTTAGATGAACTATTGAAAGACGAGTTCTCTAGAGACAAATTAAAAGCCCTATTTACGGAATTGGTCGACTATACCAAGTATCACTTTTCGACCGAAGAACGCCTCATGAAAACCCGTGGATATGACGTTACCCAACTCGACGCGCACTTGAAACAACACCATCAGTTCGTGCAGCAAATCCAGTCTCTGAATCACGACACGTCGACGCTCAGCCGTCAGGAAGCGGAATGGGTACTCAAGTATCTGACTAACTGGCTGATCAATCATATCTTAAAAGTCGATAAGCACCTGGTTGAGCATTTGACGACACAAGAATCCAGCTTGCGGCCTCAGTCATCGCCCAGCCTGCAATCAACCCTGCATCTGGCCGAGAGTTTGTATGAGGAGCTGGGAGCGAATCTCGATTATTTGCGGGAAGAAAGCAAACATCCGTCCCCGAAAAATGCCGATCCCGATCAGAAAACGCTGATTGACCAGGTACAACGAGAGCTTCAGGAAGTTTCTTCGCTGCTCAAACAGGCACTGTCCCACGCAAGCTCAGCCAACAAAAAACTCAAACTGGAAGAGACCTAACCTACCTTCCTTGCCCATGTTGTATTTCGCCTATGGTTCCAATATGTCCGGAAGGCGTCTGCGCGCTCGGATCGGGGAAAGCAGTTTTCTAGGGAAGGCGCGACTACAGGGATACCAACTTCGCTTCCATAAAATCGGCAGGGATCAATCGGGAAAATGCGATGCATATCATACCGGCAATGAAACAGACCGGATGTTCGGAGCGGTTTACCTTATCGATAAAGATCAATTAAGGCGCCTTGACCGATATGAAGGTGCGGGAAAGGGGTACCTGCGGCAGGAAATAGGTATTTTCGATCTGACCGGAACGGCGTTTCAAGCCTTCACCTATATTGCAACACGCATAGATCAGGGCCTCAAACCGTTCCACTGGTATAAATTCCATGTTATGCAAGGCGCTTTAGAGATCCAGCTTCCGGAATACTACGTTGCACAGATCAACCGGATTGATGTCACGCAAGATGCCGACCTTCGACGAACTCGGAAAGAACTGCAGATTTATACCCTGTTATAGTCCGGGACCGACATCAGCGACAACCCTATTTCTGCCCTTCTCTTTGGCTTGATACAGATTAGCATCCGCCCTGGCGATAATGCTTTCGGGAGTATCATTTCGATGGGCTTGGGTCATTCCGAAACTGGCGGTGACCTTAGTGACCTCGGTAAAATCGTACCGTGCGATTGCCTCGCGTAGCGCAACCGCCTTGCGAAACGCAGCGTCGCCGTCCACTCCCGCCCAAATAAGAATAAACTCCTCGCCACCCCAGCGACCGATGTAATCATGCTCTTGCGCATGACTCTTTAGTACTTCGGCAAATTGTTGCAATACCCTGTCGCCGGTTAAATGTCCTCTATCGTCATTTATGGCTTTGAAGTGATCGATATCGATAACAATCAGATGCATTGGCTGCTGCTTTTTAATGGCATTTGCCAGTGCATTCGGCAAATATTGATCAGTGCGGGTACGGTTATTCAAACCGGTTAATTTGTCGGTAATGGAAAGCGTCTGCAACTGTTTGTAATCGCCCTCCAATTTGTCGGAGAGTTTATTAAACCAATAGATCAGCGCACCAAGCTCATCTTTGCTGCTCCGCTCCAGACGGCTGGAAAATTTGGCGTCACCCAAGGCCAGAGATTTGGTTCGAAAAATCAGTTGATTGATGTTGCGCCGGGTCGAGACGGAAATATAAAAGGTGACTACCAATAAAAACACCATGGTACATACAGACAATATTGCACCCCAATACAGCAGTCCCTTGAGGCCTTTATAGGTCTGATCGATGGAGTCTTTAAATCGCTGCTGGGCCAACTGCTCCATGTTTTGAAAGTGATCGCTGGTCTTGGCAAAATAGTTTGCCGTAGCCTGTACCAGACGTTCGTCGGCATGCCAGCCTTCCTGCCTGTTTTTGATAATCTCCTCTGCCAACTTGTTGGCATTTTCGTAATATAAAGTGAAGTCGCTTTTGACTGTAGCAAGAAATTCAGAGTCCATAATATGCGGATAGGTATTCAGGATATTAAGGCTTTCTTCAATAGTTTGCTTGGTGGTCAAGGTATCCAGAATCCAACGGCGTTCTCCGGCAATAACCGCGTCCTTGAGTGAATCGCTGAGCTCTTTAAAGTTACGGGAGTTGTCTTTGACAAGCACCAGCACCGGTACATAGTCGTGGCGAAGTTGTTCTATATCCGTCCCAATCTGCTGCTGTTCTCTTAGGCTGTAAATAACAAAACCGCTGTATATGACAAGGCTCAAAATCGGGACGAAAATGATTTTTTGAAAGATGGTCAAATCTGCACACACCTATATTTGCAGTGCCGATAAAACTGATGTACAAAGCTGAAAAAAAAGCATTTTCTAATAAAAGCACAGGAGCTACGGAGATAAACTGTCATTGATCCGGCTCCCAGGACTCACTGGATAATTTAGTAGATAAATCGGATAAAAGCACTATGTTTAATGGCAACAGCGATAGTTGCGAATTTATAAACCGGGTCGCTTAATTTGCCTACAGCATATCGTTACTTTTTATACTTTCTGTTTAGCTGCAATGCCATTGCACCGTCGGCGCTGGCTGCCGGGTTGTGGGACGACAAGCTTCATTTCAATGGCTTTTATACACTCGATGCCAGTGTTACCAGTAGCGACCTTGCCCTGCTAAGCAATGCCGGGCTGGGCCGCGAGTTTGCCAAGAACGAGGCGAGTCTGGACAACTCCCTTGTTGGTGGTCAGTTGGAATACCTCCTCAGCGAAAACTTCAGTGCCTATTTGCAAGGTAAACTATTTCTCAATGCCGATGGCGACCTCGACAACAAAGTCGACTGGGCTTACCTGAGCGCCGATCTGGGAAATGATGTCAGTGCCCGAATAGGCCAGTTTCTGATCCCTATCATGCACGGCGTGGAAATGCGTAATGTCGGCTACTCACGGCTTTGGGCGCGGCCGCTCGTACCCTTATCCGGTGCCGGGGGTTATTCGGATTTCCAGGGATTCGACATTATCAGCAGATTTCAGACGAATTCCGGTTTCTGGATGTTTCAGGTATCCGGCGGGCAAGCTGAGCACGACCTTCCGATAATCGATAATGATGGCTTGGCCTTGTTGGCTCTTCAATACAGCCACGATGAATTCTGGGTTCGAACAGCTGTGCTGAAAACCACCTATTCGATTTCAACTCCTACAGGCGCTGTTATCACCGATGCCGGCCGAGCTGTCATGGGCAGCATTGAAATCGAGTACACTCCTGGAGACTTCATAATCAATGCCGGCTTCAGCACCGCGGATGCCGATATCACACCGAACGATAACCTCTACTATCTATCCCTCGGTGTCAACATAGCCGAGACCACTCCTTATATTCTTGCCACCCATCGTAATCAACATTTCGATAGTTTTGATCCCCCAAGGCCCCAAAGGCCGCCTCCTGGCCAACAACCGCCACCAGAGCAGCAACCCCCGCAGGATCGGCCTGGTGATTCACCAGGGGCAGTTGCACC
Organism: Hahella sp.; assembly: GCA_028280065.1. Classification (GTDB taxonomy): domain Bacteria; phylum Pseudomonadota; class Gammaproteobacteria; order Pseudomonadales; family Oleiphilaceae; genus Hahella. Next base: position 17,206 of record JANQMN010000080.1, on the reverse strand, counting down.
GCCGCCAGACGGGGATATTGACATTTATGAACTTGCCGTCGGAATACGCTGGGACTTAGATGAGCAATACGCCATAAAATTCCAGGTTGACTATATCGATCTGACAAATGACGCCGGCCAGGCTGTTCTCGCAGAAGATTCCAAGTCGGGATTTGCGGCAACACTAATCTTCGAGGGAGTATTCTAATGCGGATACTTCTCGTCGGCCTATTGATAGCCCTCTGTACGATCGCCAAGTCGGAACTCGTGGTGGTGGTCTCCAAGCAATCTGAAATCGATTCTTTGAATAGCCAGGAGATAGCCAACATCTTTTTAGCAAGAACCAATCGGTTTCCAAATGGTCAAAAGACAGAACCGATAGAACTCCGGGAAAAAGAAATTCGCTCCAACTTCTACGCCAGCATCACCGGGAAGTCGCCCAAGCAACTAAGTGCATACTGGACCACCCTGGTATTCACTGGAAAAGGACGTCCTCCGAAAAGGTATCAAGATCTGGATGATCTCATTGAGGTGTTGGAGAATAATCCCGGAAAAATCACCTATCTTGACAGAGACCAAGTCACTGACAGCATGAAGATCATCTTCGATCCAAGTCAGATGTGACAGTTAAAGCAGCGAGCGCAAAGCGCAAAAAAAGGACGGCATTCCGTCCCTTTTTAATAGCTCAAACCAAATACGGTTAACTAGCCCGCGAAAGGCGCTTTCTCTTCTTCCGTAACATCTTTCATCGAAAGTTTTACGCGTCCCCGTGCATCCACATCCAGGACTTTCACGACAACCATTTGTCCTTCCGACAAGAAGTCCGTTACCTTGTTCACGCGTTCTTGAGCAATCTGGGAAATATGCACCAAGCCGTCCTTGCCAGGCAGGATATTCACAAAAGCGCCGAAGTCTACAATGCGTTCAACCTTGCCGTTGTAAACCTTGCCGACTTCTACCTCGGCAGTGATTTCAGTAATCCGGAAAATGGCCTGATCGGTAGAGGTTTTGGTTTCACCGTAGATACGAATGGTCCCGTCATCATCGATATCAATGGCCGCACCGGTTTCGTCACAAATCGACCGGATAGTAGCGCCACCTTTACCGATAACGTCACGAATCTTATCCGGATCAATCTTCATTGAGATCATCTTCGGTGCGTTATCCGCCACATTATCCCGGGAAACGGATATGACCTTGTTCATTTCTCCAAGAATATGGAGTCTGGCATCGCGGGCCTGTTCCAGGGCAATTTCCATGATTTCTTCGGTGATACCCGTGATCTTGATATCCATCTGCAAGGCTGTAATGCCCTGGTCGGTTCCGGCCACCTTGAAGTCCATATCGCCGAGATGATCCTCATCACCGAGAATATCGGTCAACACCGCAAACCGTTCGTCTTCCTTGATCAGTCCCATGGCAATGCCGGCAACCGGCGCTTTCACGGGAACGCCCGCATCCATTAAGGCCAGGCTGCTGCCGCAGACACTCGCCATGGAGCTGGAACCGTTGGATTCGGTAATTTCCGATACCAAACGGACAACATAGGGGAAGTTTTCTTCATTCGGCATCATGGCCTGTACGCCCCGACGCGCCAACCGGCCATGACCAATTTCACGGCGACCGACACTGCCTATCCGGCTGATTTCCCCGACTGAGAACGGTGGGAAGTTGTAATGAACCATGAAAGGATCTTTCCTTTCGCCTTCCAATGCGTCGATGAGAGCGGCATCTCTCAGCGGCCCGAGCGTGGTGGAAACCAATGCCTGTGTTTCTCCACGGGTAAACAAAGCGGAGCCATGCGCGCTGGGTAGAATACCCACTTCCACTTCAATAGGGCGCACTGTTTTCGTATCACGCCCATCTATCCGTGGCTCGCCGGCGAGAATGTTGCTTCTTACAACGTCCTTTTCAATCTTACTGAAATAGGCTTTAACATGATCGGCAGAATAATTGGTTTCTTCCTGATCGGCGAATGCTTCTACCGCTTCCTGCCGTAACTGGCCTAAACGCGTGTAGCGTTCCATTTTGTCGCTGATCTTATAGCCTTCGCCGATGCCAGCACCGAAACGACTTTGCAACCCGCCCAGCAATTCTTCATCGACGGCGGCAGGCTGCCAGGGCTTGTGCTCAACGCCCACTTCCGCGGCAAACTCTTTAATCGCCTGGATAACGGACTGGAATTCTTGATGCGCATACAACACCGCACCCAGCATCTGATCTTCAGTAAGCTCCTGGGCTTCAGACTCCACCATCAGTACCGCTTCTTCGGTACCGGCGACAACCATATCCAGTTTGGAATCGGCGAGTTGCGCAAAGCCGGGATTAAGCAGATAACCTTCTTCATCGGTATAACCAACCCGCGCCGCTGCAAGCGGCCCGTTAAACGGCAAACCTGCAATTTCAATTGCCGCTGCAGTTCCGAGCATGGCGGGGATATCCGGATCGACATCTTTGTTCGCAGACAATACGGTACAGAGTACTTGCACTTCGTTCATGTAGCCTTTTGCGAACAAAGGCCGGATTGGTCTGTCTATTAGACGCGAGGTAAGAGTTTCTTTTTCTGAAGGACGCCCTTCACGTTTTAGAAAACCACCGGGTATGCGCCCTGCAGCATAACTTTTTTCCTGGTAGTGAACAGATAATGGGAAAAAGTCTCGGCCCTCTGTGGCTTCTTTTTCCGCGACAACGGTAACCAGCACCACTGTCTCATCCATGGTTACCATGACTGCCCCGGTCGCCTGGCGGGCAACTTTACCCGTTTCGAACGTGACCGTGGAACCACCATAGGTAAATGTTTTTCGAATTGGATTCACTTTGACTCCTATTGCGATTTATTCAATTTTTTTAAAAATTCCATTGGTAGGCATCAAGTGGAAGTAAGAACTGCTCGAACAAGCAGGCCACACGAGTTACACGCAAAGGAAACTTTGATTTGCTCATCCTCGCCAATGCGAAAAAAGGAGTTTTTATACTTTTCCGGTCATCAGCTCGAACAAATCAAAGTCTCCTCATAAAGCAACGGGGCACCGGTTTTCTTCCGGCACCCCGTTTCTCACTCAACTTGAATGTTGCGCTACCACTTATTTTTCTTAGCGACGCAAACCAAGGCGATTGATCAGATCAACATAGCGGCTGGTATCTTTACCTTTCACATAGTCCAGCAACTTACGGCGCTGGTTAACCATGCGAATCAAACCACGGCGAGAGTGGTGGTCCTGCTTGTTGGACTGAAAGTGACCTTGTAGCTTGTTGATATTAGCAGTCAACAGTGCCACCTGGACCTCTGGGGACCCAGTGTCGCCTTCTTTCGTCTGGTAGTTTTTTACAATTTCAGCTTTTTCTAGCGCTGACAATGCCATGTTATTTCTCCAATATGCCAAATATCCGGTAACGACCGCGCATATTAGCAGCCGCACCAACTATCATTCGTTCGCAATCTACGAACTGCTTACGCTGATCAATCTGATGGATTTCAACAGGGATTGATCAACTATTTGCCCTAATCCCAGAAACTTATTATCGGCCTCCCTGTAAAGGCGAAGCGGAATGTTTAGCAGCCCCTGGTTTTCGAGAGGCGACATTTTAACCGTTTGGCCATGGATAAGCGAGTCCGATTGCACTTGATTCAAAAATATTTGAGGGAAACCGGAGACTGCGGTATCCACAGGCAACAAACTAGTTTCTAGCAATAGATTTACCGACTCCGTTTCAGCAAGATTTTGTCCCTCATCAGAATCCTGCTGCTGCGCCAAATTGATCGCGTCTTCGATTTTGTAGGGACCACTGCGGGTGCGGCGAAGCAGGGTTACGTGAGCATAACAGCCAATAGCATCGCCAATATCTTCCACCAGGTTACGGATATAGGTTCCCTTGCTGCATTTCACCCGCAGGGTTAACCAAGGTGATTGCCAGTCGAGCATTTCCAGCTCAAAAATAGTAACTTTCCTGGGTTTCCGTTCAACCGTCTTACCTTGGCGAGCCAGCTTATAAAGCGGTGTGCCCTGGTGCTTCAAAGCGGAATACATGGAAGGAATTTGATCTAACTCTCCCCGGAATTGCCGGAGGTAAGCTTCGATCAGGAATTTGTCCAGACTTTCCGGTACCGAAGAAGAGGCAACAATTTCTCCTTCAGCGTCTGCGGTGGATGTTTTTTCTCCGAGCTTAGCAACGGTGACATATTCCTTATCGGCATCAAGCAAGTACTGGCTGAACTTGGTTGCCTCGCCAAAACATAAAGGCAATACGCCGGTTGCCAACGGGTCCAGAGCTCCGGTATGACCGGCTTTTGCAGCATTCAGGATTCGTTTTACCCGCTGCAATGCGGCATTGGAGGTCAAACCTTGGGGTTTGTCCAAAATCACAATGCCGTCAATGGGATTACCTTTACGCCGTCGAGCCATGACTTTGATCTGATGAAAGACCTGGGGCCAATGCAATCAGAGGCTATCCGCCTCATCTTTATCGACAGCAGGCCCATTGCCATCCTTTTGCCGGGCCTGGTTAATAAGCTTGGTCATCCGCTGCGCATTCCCAATCGTCTGATCATAGTGAAAACGCAGCTGGGGCATGACTCTTAAGTTGATCTCGTGACTCAATTCAGAGCGCAGGAAACCGGCTGCCTCCTTCAAGACTTCCAGCGTCAGTTCCGCCGCAGAATCATCATCCACGTCATGTATGTTCAACACGGTCAGATAGATATCGGCATAGCCAAGATCCTTACTGACCTTCACCGCATTGATGGTCACCATGCCAAGGCGGGGGTCTTTCAATTCACGTTGAATGATCAGCGACAAGTCCTTTTGAATCTGATCTGCAATACGGTCCAATCGATTAAAGGCGCGGGACATAACTACTTCCTCCTGCTATAGAACTGGCGCTAGAGTGAACGCTCGACGCGAACACGATCAAATACTTCAATCTTATCGCCAATCTTCACTTCATAGTTACGCACGCCGATCCCACACTCCGTGCCGGATCGAACTTCCGCTACGTCGTCCTTAAAGCGGCGCAACGAATCGAGCTCGCCCTCATGGATCACGATATTGTCACGAAGAACACGTACCGGCTTATTTCGATGCACCGTACCTTCGACAACCATACAGCCTGCAACCTGGCCAAATTTCGGGCTCTTGAATGTATCCCGCACTTCCGCAATGCCAAGAATGTCTTCCCGATATTCCGGTGCCAACATGCCGGTCAGGGCTCTCTTCACATCGTCAATAATGTTATAGATAACACTGTAGTAGCGAAGCTCGATGCTCTCCTTTTCAATAATGCGACGGGCAGCCGCATCGGCACGGACATTAAAACCAATAATGATCGCCCCAGTGGAAAGCGCCAGGTTTGCGTCGGTTTCCGCGATACCGCCTACGCCGGAAGAGACGATCTTCACCTGTACTTCTTCATTACCAATATCGAGTAATGCGGCACTGAGCGCTTCGAGTGAACCACGCACATCGGTTTTAACGATAAGGTTAAGCTCTTTGACTTCGCTTTTACCCATGCTCTCGAACAGGTTTTCGAGATTCGCCGATTGCTGGCGCTGCAGGCGGTCTTTACGTTCTTTGCCGTGCCGGTATTCGGCGACCTCTCTGGCCTTCTTCTCATCCGGAGTGACCAGAAACTCATCACCGGCATCAGGCGTACCGTTCAATCCCAAAATTTCTACCGGGATGGATGGCCCGGCCTCTTTTACGATCCGGCCATTTTCATCGATCATTGCACGCACGCGGCCATAGTGTTCGCCTGCCAGGACAATATCGCCCTGCTTCAACGTACCGTTTTGCACCAAAACGGTGGCCACGGAACCTCTGCCCCGATCCAGGCTGGATTCGATGACCACGCCTTTTGCAGGCCCGTCCGCCACGGCGGTAAGTTCCAGTAACTCCGCTTGTAGAATCACGCTCTCAAGCAGTTCATCGATACCTTCGCCGGTATGTGCCGATACCGGCACAAACTGAATATCGCCGCCCCAATCTTCGGGAATCACATCAATTGCCGCAAGTTCGCTTTTGACTCTATCGGGATCGGATTCTTCTTTATCGATTTTATTGACGGCGACGACCAGAGGCACACCGGCACTTTTCGCATGTTGTACGGCTTCTTCGGTCTGCGGCATGACACCATCGTCCGCAGCGACCACCAGAATGACGATATCCGTACACTGGGCACCGCGAGCTCGCATGGCGGTAAATGCGGCATGGCCGGGAGTATCAAGAAAGGAAATCGTACCCCTTGGCGTATCCACATGGTAAGCACCGATATGCTGGGTAATTCCGCCGGATTCATGCGCCGCAACCTTGGTGCGGCGGATATAATCCAACAGTGACGTTTTACCATGATCAACATGTCCCATGACGCTTACAACCGGCGCGCGCGTCTGCTCTTCGGCATTGTCATAGGTGATGGCGTCAAGCACTTCGGTTTCTACCGCATCTTCCTGCAGCAGCTTGAACTTGTGGCCCATTTCTTCTACGACCAGTTGCGCTACATCCTGATCTATTTGCTGATTGATGGTAGCCATCACTCCCATGCCCATCAGCTTCTTAATGACTTCAGTCGCCTTGACCGACATCTTCTGCGCCAGGTCGCCGACGCTTATACTTTCCGGAATAATCACTTCACGCACAATTGGCTTCACATTCTTGTCGAAAGCCCCGCCTCTATTACCTTTCTTTTTCTTCACCCGGGCTTTGCGATGGGTGATCGAAGGCTTGTCTTCATCCTCGGCAACGAAATCATCTTCGATATCTACCAAGGTTGCCGGCTTGGATGGCGCTGGCTTCGGTTTATGTTTCTCGCGCCGTTTAATTTCTTCGGCATCCAGTTCCTTGCCTGCGGACTCTTCCTTATGACGACGATGTTTACTCTTCTTGTGGTCAGTCCTTTTCTCCGCGGCTTCGGCCGGCGCAGCTTCGCCTGACTGCTCGACAACGGGCTCTTGTGCGGAAGTTACTTCCTGCCCATCCGGCGCTTGTGTGGCTACGGATTGTTCTTCCGATACAGCGGTTGATTCCGGCGTTTCCAGATCGGCCGGGGTACCGGCTTCCGTTTCCGCCACGGCTTCTGCTTTTTCAACGACCGCTGCTGGTTTTTGCTCTTCCGCGGCGGCTTCAGGTTTCACAGCCGGTGTCACTTCCGCTTCCGGCTCGGCTTCCGGCAGTACTTCACTGCGTTTCACATAGGTGCGCTTTTTCCGCACTTCGACGTTAACGGAACGCTGGCCGGAGGCGCGCAATGTCGTGGTTGTCTTACGCTTCAGGGTGATGCGTTTCGGCTCGGCCGCAGATTCTCCGTGGCTCTTTTTCAAATAGGCCAGCAGTTCGTGCTTCTCTTCATCTGTCACCACATCGCCTAACTGGCGGCTCTTCAGTCCCGCATCCTCCATCTGCTGTAACAGACGGTCTACGGGAGCTCCTATGTCTTCGGCAAGCTGCTTAACGGTAACTTCTGCCATGCTTGTCTCCTGTCTCCCGATTACTACTCTTCCTCGAACCAAGGCTTGCGTGCAGTCATGATTAGTTCAGCAGCCTTTGCTTCGTCTATTTCTTCAATATCCAGCAGATCATCAACCGCTTGCTCCGCCAAATCTTCCATTGTGATAATGCCCTTGCTCGCCAACACATAAGCCAAATGACGATCTATGCCTTCCATATTGAGCAAGTCCTCGGCCGGTTCGGTCTTGTCGAGCTGCTCTTCAGAGGCCAATGCCTGATTAACCAACACGTCCTTGGCACGCTTACGTAGCTCGGTCACCAATTCTTCATCGAAATCTTCAATCGCAAGCATTTCCTCCATGGGCACGTAGGCAATCTCTTCCAACGTGGTAAAGCCCTCTTCCACCAGCACTTCAGCAAGCTCTTCATCGACATCGAGGGAGTCGACAAAGCCCGTTACGTAGCGACCGAATTCTTCTTCTTGCTGTTTGCCGGCTTCTTCCTCCGTCATTACATTGATGATCCAGCCGGTCAACTCCGACGCCAGCTTCACGTTCTGACCGCTGCGGCCTATGGCCATGGCGAGATTATCCTCGGATACCGCCACATCCATGGTATTGGTGTCTTCATCGACAATAATGGATGCGACTTCGGCAGGCGCCATTGCGTTTATAACCAACTGCGCGGGATTGTCATCCCATAACACGATATCGATGCGCTCATTTGCCAACTCGCCGGACACCGCCTGGACCCGCGCACCGCGCATGCCGACACAAGCGCCGACAGGATCGATCCGGCCGTCGTTGGTTTTGACCGCAATTTTCGCGCGCGACCCGGGGTCTCTGGCTGCCGCTTTAATTTCTATCACTTCTTCCGCGATCTCCGGCACTTCGAGCCTGAAGAGTTCAATCAGGAACTTCGGCGAAGATCGGCTTAGAATCAATTGCGGGCCACGGTTGTCCGCGCGAATCTCCAGAAGTAAAGCGCGTACCCGGTCACCAATGCGAAAATTCTCGCGGGCGATGATTTGATCTTTTGGCAACAGTGCTTCTGCATTATTCCCCAGATCGACAATAATATTGTCGCGGGTAACTTTCTTAACCGAGCCGTTGACCAGATCGCCAACATGTTCGCGGTAACTATCGACGATTTTGGTGCGCTCCGCTTCGCGAACCTTCTGGACAATAATTTGCTTGGCCGCCTGAGCGCCGATGCGCCCGAAGGATGCAGCTTCAACTTCCTCTTCGTGAATGTCGCCAGGTTGCAATTTTGTGTCGATTTCTTCTGCTTCCTGCATGGTCAATTCGGTACCCAGTGCCGGAACGGCATCGTTGTCGACCACCAGCCATCTGCGAAAGGCCCGGTACTCGCCGGACTTGCGATCGATATCAACGCGGATATCCGCCTCTTCCTCTTCAAAGCGCTTTTTGGTTGCAGTAGCCAATGCCAACTCAATAGCTTCGAAGATGACATCTTTATCAACGCCTTTTTCATTCGAAACGGCTTCAACTACTAACAAAATCTCTTTGCTCATTTCTACCCCGTATTCCTTTAATACTGCGGTACTACATTTGCTTTATCGATCGCTTCCAGCGGAAACGTAAACTCGTTATCGTCGACGATAATGACGACTTCAGCATCTTCAACCGACTTTAACAGGCCCTTAAACTTACGCCGCCCATCAAAGGGAACCTGTAACTTCAGCTCAATAACAGAACCGATATAGGCGATGTATTGTTCCTCGGTAAAAAGAGGGCGGTCCCAACCGGGAGACGATACTTCGAGCGTATACTCGTCTCGCACCGGGTCTTCCACATCCATCACGGCACTGATCTGGCGACTGACTTTTTCGCAGTCCTCAACAGTCACACCGGATTCACTATCGATAAAGACCCGTAAAATCGAGCGTTTGCCCTGACCGTGAAATTCCAAGCCCCAAAACACACAGCCCAGTCCTTCGACAATCGGCTGTAATAGCTTGACCAGTTCTTCTGTACGCGCCAAATAGGCTTCCTCTCTTATACTGCGGCTAGCTTTTACAGGAGTAACTGCCTACTAGCTGCGTAACCACATATCAACTGCATAACAAACTTTCTGAGATATCAGTTCACGCCATTTTAGTCTGCCGGGATCGACGCTTCAGAAAGCGCAAACAAAAAATGGGCTCAACGCCCATCCTAGTTTTGCTTATCGCAAGTAATAAAAAACCCCTTCAATGAGGGGTTCTACAACATATTTCCCGAATGCGGCAGCATTATAGGCGCGCATCGAAAGCTGGTCAACGACCAACCAGGAATATGGTGCCGAAGGCCGGACTTGAACCGGCACGACCGTAGGTCACTACCCCCTCAAGATAGCGTGTCTACCAATTTCACCACTTCGGCAATTACGAAAACCTTCGTTGCCAACACTCCGTGTTGACAATACTGCTTGATCACTCCAATTCCGGCGTTTCGTCCAGAGGAGTGCCTTCTTCTAAATCTGGTGCGGCATCGTCAACAGTTGTATCATCGAGAGTCGGCGAACTTTCTTCGACCACCGGGACAAAGTCTTGTGCGGCAATCACGTCAGCTTTCTGCTTAGCAAACACTGCCAAAGCAAAGCTGCTGATGAAAAATACCAATGCCAGAATCGAGGTCATTCTGGTCAGAAACGATCCACTACCTTCGGAGCCGAACAAGGTTTGCGAAGCTCCAGCGCCGAACGATGCACCGATATCCGCGCCCTTGCCCTGTTGCAACAACACTAAACCAACCAGACCTGCAGCAACGATAACGTGTACTACAACTACCAGGGTTTCGATCAGCTCCATATTACTTATACCACTTTATGCGTTTGCAGCGGCGATAATGCCTGCAAAATCTTCTGCTTTTAAAGATGCTCCGCCAACCAGAGCACCATCGATATCTTCCTGCCCGAACAGTTCTGCCGCATTGCCAGGCTTGACGCTACCGCCGTAGAGAATCCGCATGTCTTCGGCGACATCACCTGCTTTTTCCCGCAGATAACGACGCAATGCACCATGCATTTCCTGGGCGTCAGCGGAGGAGGCAGTTTTACCGGTACCTATCGCCCATACCGGCTCATAGGCAATAACCCAATCTGCGGAAGGTGCATTGGTCGCCAACACCGCATCCATTTGCCGTAAGCATACTGCTTCAGCCTGTCCGGTTTCCCGTTCTTCCAGCGTTTCACCGATACAAATAATTGGTTTCACTCCTGCAGCTACAGCTTCCTTCACCTTGGCAGCGACCACTTCATCAGTTTCACCGAACAGGGTTCGCCGTTCGGAATGTCCGATAATCACCCATTTCAATCCGGCATCAGCAAGCATTGCTGAGGTAACTTCTCCGGTATAGGCGCCTTCCTGGGTGGCTGAACAGTTTTGCGCGCCGACTTCAATTGCAGTGTCTGCCGTCTCAGCTTGGACAGCCGAGATATACAGTATCGGAGGACACACTAATACTTCGACATTATCCCCAATCGCCGTTGATTTAAGACCACCAATCAACGCAGCATTGGACTCTGTGTTGCCATTTGACTTCCAGTTACCAGCTACCAAATATTGACGCATACTGTCCTCCTGTTCGCAGCGAGGCGCAAATACTACCCAAACTTATGTAAAGTTACAAGCTGATTTGCGGCTATTATTGCGGTTGAATTTCTTTAGGTTTTCGCTCTTAAACTGACTCTTCAACAACCTGGGCCAGGTTTTGGGTTACGACTTTCACTAACTGCTCATCTTCACCTTCCGCCATTACCCGGATAACCGGCTCGGTACCGGAAGACCTCAGTAAAACACGCCCCTTTCCGGCCAGCTGTTGTTCGGCTCTTGCCACGGCGTCTTGAATGCCACTGTGCTTCCCTAGATCGACTCGCTGCGCGACACGAACGTTGATGAGCTGTTGCGGCAGTTTGCGCATGCCTTTTTTCAAGTCTGCCAGACTTTTCTCCTGTGCGCTCATCGCTGCTAGAACTTGTAGGGCAGATATAATACCGTCCCCTGTTGTGGTGCAATCCAAACACACAATATGACCGGAACCTTCTCCACCTAGTTGCCAGTTATTATTGGTAAGGATCTCCATGACATAGCGATCGCCGACTTTGGCCCTGACAAAGGGGATGTTCATCTCCTTAAATGCCAGTTCCGCGCCAAAATTTGTCATAAGGGTTCCCACAACGCCGCCCTTCAGTCGTTGCTGACGCTGTTTATCGCAGGCGATGATATAGAGCAGTTCATCGCCATCGACCAGGGCGCCAGTATGGTCGACCATGACTACCCGGTCACCATCACCATCAAACGCAATACCAAGGTCAGCGCCGGTTTCCTTTACCTTGGCAATTAATTTCTCCGGGGAAGTTGAGCCGATTTCCTTGTTGATATTAAGGCCATCGGGATTCGCGCCGATCACTTCAATTTTCGCGCCCAGTTCTTTAAAAACGCTGGGAGCGACTTGATAGGTCGCCCCTTCAGCACAATCCAATACAATTCGCAACCCATTAAAGCTCATGTTAAAAGGAATCGTGCTTTTACAGAATTCGATATACCTGCCTTTCGCATCCTCAAATCTGGCCGCTTTCCCCAGCTCATTCGATGGCAGTACATCCATTGCATTCGCAAGGTGGCTTTCTATGGCCAGCTCAACGCTGTCCGGGAGCTTAACCCCTTCTGCCGAGAAGAACTTGATACCATTATCGTAATAAGGGTTATGCGAGGCGCTGATAACGATGCCGGCCCGAGCCCGAAAGGTTCTGGTCAAGTATGCAATTGCTGGCGTAGGCATCGGCCCGAGCAACGCAACATCCACACCGGCAGCGGCTAATCCCGCCTCCAACGCAGATTCGAACATATAGCCGGAAATTCGTGTGTCCTTACCGATAAGCACACGGTTGCGTTTACCGCTTTGACGGAAAACCTTACCGGTTGCCCAGCCCAGTTTTAACATAAACTCAGGTGTTATCGGCCCTTCCCCGACTTTTCCACGGATACCGTCCGTCCCGAAAAACTGCTTTTTCATTTAATCCACTCCGCTCACTTCTACGGCTATCTTTATAGCGTCAACAGTTTCGGCAACATCGTGCGCCCGAACAATATTGGCGCCTTGAAACACTGCCAATGTTGCTGCCGCCAGACTGGCGGGCAAACGTTCATCAACGGCTCGCCCGGTAATAGCGCCAAGCATGCTTTTGCGTGAAATACCGACAAGTATTGGCAAAGTTAGCACCTTGAAACGCGTCAGATGCTTGAGCAACTGCAAATTGTGTTGTAACGATTTACCAAATCCAAATCCCGGATCAATCAGGATCTGCTCGTTTGCTATGCCTGCCGCGTTCAGCTCCGCAACGCGCTGCCTGAGAAAACCGAGAACTTCATTGACTACATCATGATAGATGGGCCGTGCCTGCATGGTCTGCGGTTTTCCTTGCATATGCATAATACACACTGGCACGTCTAATTCAGCAGCCTGCTGCAACGCACCTGGCCGGGTAAGAGCCCTAACGTCGTTTATCAACTTCGCCCCAACACCTACGGCTTCGCGCATCACGGCAGGGGTACTGGAGTCTAAGGAAACCACAAGGTCAAATCGCTTGGCGATACCCTCGACGATCGGCACCACGCGTTCCAGTTCTTCAATCTCGGTCACAGGTTCGGCACCGGGACGCGTCGACTCTCCGCCGACATCAATAATCTTCGCCCCCTCCCGATGCATTTTCTCAGCATGCTTTAGAGCGGCATCGAGATTTAAAAAACGACCTCCGTCAGAAAAGGAATCAGGCGTGCTGTTCAGCACCCCCATGACGACTGGACGGGAAAGATCTAGCAGATCTGACAATAAGGTTTTCATATTGGTAGATTAGTCGCAAAACCGAGGAATGCGAGATACAGAATGAAGTTTGTGTTTAATCAAAGAATAGGAATGTTATGAAAGACAAAACCCGGCGAAAGGCCGGGTTTCGAATTTTTTTATGGAAACTAATGGGAGCCTGCCGGTCCTCCAACTTCACCGCCTTTGGCGGCGGCATCTTTGGCAGGTTTTTCTTTTTCCGGCTCTACATTGGCGTTAGCGCCCCCGGTAGGTCCGGAGTCACCCCAGCCTTTTGGCGGAGACGGCTCTTTACCCGCCATAATGGCGTCAATCTGTTCCGCATCGATGGTTTCGTATTTCATCAAAGCGTCCGCCATCATATGAAGTTTTTCCATATTTTCGACCAACAACTCCTTAGCCTTATCATAACAATCATCAATGATCGTCCTGATTTCATCGTCAATCCGTTGCGCGGTCTCCGGGGAGTAGACCTTCTGAGAATGCCCGGCACTACGCCCCAGAAAAACTTCTTCATTGTCTTCGTCATACATCAACGGACCAAGCTTCTCTGATAACCCCCACTTGGTGACCATGTTTCTCGCCAACTCGGTTGCGCGCTGTATATCATTGGACGCGCCGGTAGTTACACCGTCAGAGCCCAAGGTCAGCTCTTCGGCAATTCGTCCGCCAAAGAGGCTGCAGATTTTACTCACTAACGATTGCCGGCTATGGCTATAGCGGTCTTCCTCGGGAAGGAACATGGTGACGCCAAGCGCTCTGCCACGGGGAATGATGCTGACTTTGTAAACCGGATCATGTTCCGGAACCAAACGACCGACTATGGCATGACCGGCCTCATGGTAGGCGGTGTTCTTTTTCTCCTGCTCGGACATGACCATGGACTTACGCTCGGTACCCATCATGATCTTGTCTTTGGCTAACTCCATTTCGACCATACTAACGGTGCGTTTATTCGCTCGTGCGGCGAACAACGCAGCTTCGTTCACCAAATTGGCCAAATCCGCCCCGGAAAAGCCAGGAGTTCCTCGGGCAATGACCACAGGGTTGATATCGTCTTCCACCGGTACCTTACGCAGATGCACTTTAAGAATCTGTTCACGGCCGACGATATCCGGCAACCCTACGACAACCTGCCGGTCAAAACGCCCGGGACGCAACAATGCGGGATCCAATACGTCCGGTCTGTTAGTTGCCGCGATTACAATGACGCCTTCATTGCCCTCGAAGCCATCCATTTCAACCAGCAACTGGTTGAGCGTTTGCTCCCGCTCGTCATGGCCTCCGCCTAAACCTGCACCACGGTGCCGGCCTACCGCATCAATCTCATCGATAAAGATGATACAGGGCGCTTGCTTCTTGGCTTGGTCAAACATGTCCCTAACCCGGGAAGCACCAACACCCACGAACATTTCGACGAAATCGGAACCGGAGATCGAGAAGAAAGGCACCTTAGCTTCACCGGCAATTGCCTTGGCCAGCAATGTTTTACCGGTACCGGGTGAACCGACCATCAACACACCGCGCGGTATGCGACCGCCCAGACGCTGGAATTTGCTTGGATCGCGCAGAAAATCCACTAACTCTTTTACTTCTTCCTTTGCTTCGTCGACACCGGCAACATCCGCAAAGGTTGTCTTTATCTGGTCTTCGCCCATCAACCGGGCCTTACTCTTGCCGAACGACATCGGTCCTTTGCCCCCGGCACCTCCCTGCATCTGCCGCATGAAAAACATAAAGACGGCAATGATCACAAGAATTGGGAACGAGGCGACAAGTAATTGGGTCCAGATGCTTTGCTTTTCGGGTTCCCGGCCTTCGATTGACACGTCGTTCTTCATCAAATCATTGATTAGATCGATATCCAATACATTCGGCCGGATAGTGATAAACCGGGAGCCGTCCTGCCGGGTGCCTTCGATTGCGGACCCGTCAATGGTGACTTCCCGCACCTGGCCACCGTCGACCATTTGCAGGAACTCAGAATAGTTCATCTTTTCGGAAGATGAGGGCACACTGAAATTATTAAATACGGTGAGAAGCACAGCGGCTATGATCAGCCACAATAACAAATTTTTAGCCATGTCGTTCAAGGCCAGTCCCTCTTTTCAACTTCACTCAGATGCTCCGGGAACTAAACTTGCAAGCTTTTCCCGGGTTCATTACCACGAACCTTACTATAAGTGCAAAATTCAAGCTAGCCTGGAAAGGATAGAATTTCGCTACCATAGCCATTAGTTTTACATTTGTTTTCGCCATTTTCGAAGCAAAATCAGCTTTTAAAGCCCTTTGCCACCAAGTAAGTTTCACGGGAACGGGCTCTTGATGCATCCGGTTTGCGGATCACCACCTTTTGAAATCTGGCTTTGCAGTCTGCCAGCAAATCATCGAATCCCTCTCCGTAAAATACCTTGGCAACGAAGTTCCCGTTTCTACGTAGAACTCTACCCGCCAGATCCAGCGCCAGCTCTACGAGATACATCGCCTTGGGTATGTCCACCGACTTGTTACCACTCATATTGGGTGCCATATCGGAAATAACAAGGTCGAATGGGCGCTCCTGGACAATTTTTAAGATATCGTCAAGCACTTCTTGTTCTGTAAAATCACCTTGCACAAAGGTGACATCGGCAATGCTATCCATCGGCAAAATATCCGAAGCGACCATAGTGCCGGTGGGACCGACCTTTTCCGCAACCACCTGGGTCCAGCCTCCTGGTGCGGCTCCAAGATCAATGACCGCCAGACCTGGCCGCAACAGGTGGTCCTTGGCATCCAATTCAAGCAGCTTATAACTCGCCCGAGACCGATAGCCGTCTTCTTTAGACTTTCTTACAAACGGATCATTATGGTGTTCTTGCAGCCAACGATGGCTGGATTTGGATTTTGCCAAAATAAATCCCCCAATATAGACGCCGGCTGACCTTCCCGGTAGGGCCTCGTTGACTGGCTGTGAGCAGCCAGGTTTTTCCCTATTCAGCAGCTTTTGCCCACTATATGCGATAAACTAGCGGCTTTTCAGCGGTGACGGAAATTAAGATGCCTTTGAGTCAGGACCAGCGGAAACAGTACAGAGCCATTGCTCACCACCTAAAACCAGTTGTCATTATAGCGGCGAATGGCGTCACAGAAGGCGTCATTAATGAACTGGAGAGAGCCCTTAACGACCACGAACTGATTAAAATTAAGGTGGCGGCCGGCGACCGTGAGGAGCGCGTTGAATTACTGGAAGAAGTGGCAAAACTCACGCGTTCCGAGCTGGTTCAAACCATAGGGCGTGTCGCCGTACTTGTGCGGAAGAATCCGCGGCCCAATCCGAAGCTCTCCAATATCCTGCGCGCTCAAGCAGGCTCAAATTAATTCAAGTGGAAGCCTAGTGCAGCTGAATAACGCTAGAGGTGCTGCACTTCGTCAATTTCGTATTCGACCGTGCCACTGGGGATTGTGATGGAAACCACGTCCCCCTCTTCCTTGCCGATCAAGGCGCGCGCAATCGGGGAGGTAATGGAAATTTTTCCCTGCTTGATATCGGCTTCGTCTTCTCCAACGATTTGATAGGTACTGAGATCGTCGGTATCGGTATTAATAATCTTTATCGTCGTTCCGAAAATCACCTTACCGGTACGGGGAATTTCTGTCACGTCGATTACCTGGCTTAAAGAGAGCTTGCCTTCTATTTCATTTATCCGCCCTTCAATAAAACTCTGCTGTTCGCGGGCGGAATGGTATTCCGCGTTCTCTTTGAGATCTCCATGCTCGCGTGCTTCCGCTATCGCTTCGATAATCTGTGGCCGCTCAACTGTCTTGAGTTGATTGAGCTCTTCTCGCAACGCCGTTTCGCCGGCCTTGGTCATGGGAATTTTGTTCATAAAACTACCTAGCTGTTAACGTGGATATTCTGCAGTTTGTTGACTTCATGGTCCTGCCCGACCTTAATGGCTCTGCAGAATGCCTCGCCTCCGG
>JANQMN010000059.1 GCA_028280065.1 Hahella sp. | reverse complement strand
CAAGCGCTGCTGCAGCGAGGTATAGTCGGAAGCATCCGGTGAATCCGCCACCCCTGCCCTGACCGGATTCAGATCCACATACGCCATACAGGTCAGCACGGCCCCTTCATCCAGCAATGCCTGGCTTTTAAACCGCCCTTCCCAGAAACGTCCCTTACAGTCGTCCTCTTTATTCGCCATGCTGGCAATGGTTTCATTCACGCAGCGCATAAACCAGCTCACGCTGGTCAGCCGCTCGCGCCATTCTTCAATGATGTTAAAAACCAGATCCAACCGAGTCTTATCCAATTCCTCTTCAGCCAGCCATTTATCGACCAGTACATGCCCGTTAAACAACTGCATCCACCGCTCCGCCACCTCTTCCCGCGACCAGGTCTGCGCCCGTGCTTGGTCCACATGCAGCACCACGTGGTAGTGATTGCTCATTACCGCATAGGCGGCGATATCAATGGCATAAATATAGGAAAGGAAACGCAGGCGGGAGACGATCCACTGCTTTCGGTGGTCGTAATTGGTGCCGGTCAATGGATCTTCTCCGCATAGAAACGCACGACGAACACAACGAGCAATGCAATGGTAAAAGGGAGTTTCTTCGATAGAAATAAGTTCGCGGCGCGCTTTGGTCATGAGGGTTTGGGTCAGGAATTTTGTTTAGTTTGGGGAGATTAGCGTATTGGGAGAAGCAAGTCAAATATATGGATGTCCTATTTATGATTTATGTTCTTATGTTCTATTTATGTTCTTATGTTCTATTTATGTTTATGCTTTATGTATGGATGTCCTATTTATGATTTTTATCACTAATTTATTATCAACTCTATTATCCACTAGTTGGTGGCATTGATTCCTTCATAGATCTTCCAAATGTAAAAGAGATTTATCAGTTTCCTGATAAATCCTTATTCTTTTAGATATACAACCTAACCACCAACTACCACAAGAAATCCAATATAAATTTCCATTAGAAGTTAATTTAAAGACCGACTGAACATCCGATGTTTTTGACCTAAGCTTTCCTCTGCTGAAAAAACAATACTCTAATCCGTCGCTGTTAATTTCTCTCTTTAGGCACCACTTCTCAATTTCAGCTCTATAGAACTTATTTCTCGGGCTAACAAAAGCATAGGGAACTAGAAGCGTAAAAAACAAAATAAAAAATGCAACATTAAATCCCAAATTGCTATCGTAATTACCAACGATTTTTCCTAGCAGGACTGCAATGATAATAAGAATTATTGTTCTCATAGCTTAGTCAAAAATCTCCCTTAGACTATAGGACCCTAGTGTTATAGAGTACCTTTCACCCGCACCTAAGCCACCTACTCCTATGCCAGCTCCACTCCCAAGGAATCCACCAAATGAAATTCCGCCATCCGAATAGTCCAGAGAATATGAACTTGCGGGACCTGCTATCGTCTTAGAAAACACCAAGAACCCTATCACGGTATGGTTTCTTGCTAGTGTAACGCCAGAATCCAATTGTGCCGGTGTCCTTCCAACACTCCTTCCCGTCGTCGCAGAAACTCCAAAGCCTCCTCCTATAGCAATCGAATCTGAGAACTGAGCGAACAGTTTGGTATTCATCAAGTCGTCCATGTCTAATGAAACGCCCAAACTATACGCCAAATCAGTACATCCACCTGGTAAACAAACTGTCAAACTGCCAGATAACATTCCAACCTGTATCGCCCCATCCGTACTAAAAAGGTTAGAAACACCATCTGTTAAGTCGTTCCAATTATCGGCCCAAAGATCCCCCATTCTTTCCCAATAACCTTTTTCTGCGTTAAATATATGTTGCATTGCGGCTGTAACAGCACCATTTGCAAAGTTCCCACCTCCTAATCTGGATAGCGTTCCTCCAGCAACTGCCGCAATTGTGGTGCGGGCCGCCAGTGCTTGCCATGATTCATTATTAAAACCAATTCCAAAATTACCATAGACATTTGCCTGGTTGAGACCTAGCGTCATCGCTTTTCCACCGGCTCCCGCAAAAAAGCCGCTTCTAAAACTTCCCCCATTCATGGCTGCTGCGACTCCGCCGACAACGCCGTGCGCGATCACGCTCTTAGCGCCATTAGCATCATTTAAGTTTGGAGTATTTTCACCAGAGCCATAGCTTTTGCCTATTTGATTCGAAGCGGTTTGCTGGAAAAGTGCAATCAAGCCTGATTTGACTGTGGCACTCATGTCACCGTCCGTAACGCCATAGGTAACGCTGGCGGCAACGAGTGGGCAATAAGGTCCTGCTATGTAGCAACCGACAATATTTGCCGTTTCAGCGACGTACTTGTTCTTCCGTGCAAAGCGGCCAAACTCCCGGAGTGATTTGTCAGCCAGGATAAACGAGGATAGGTGATCGAGCTTTGCCTGCCCTATCGTTGCCTTACCTAATAGATCCCCAATCCAGCTAAAGCCAGACGGATCAGTCAACGTCAGCGGATTATTCCGAACATAGGCATACCGGTTATAAGACTGCACATCTGTCGGTGCCTGCACGATGGGATCTGCACTGATAAACCGTGCGATTTCCGGGTCGTATACGCGCCCATTCATATGAATGAGTCCCAGCTGATCGATATGTTCGTGCCCGGTAAAACCACGTCGGCTGGTTTTTGCCGGGTAATTTAGGAGGCTGAACGCATCATAGTCCACCCAGGCCTGGTCGCGTCGTGTTCCCCAAGCGTTGTAGTTCAAGTACTCAACAGCATTTGGATCCAGCGCGACCAACTTATCTTTGTCTACATAAGCAGTGATAGAACCCAAATGATCTTTCAGGCTATAGGCTTCTCGATAAAAGGGTGATTCGGTCGACTTGGTGATAACCACAAATCCACCGATATAGTGCTTTTCTTCGATGACGCCAGTAGGCAGTTTGACTTGCTCGTAGCTGCCTACATACTTGGTCTTCGTGATCTTCTCGCCTTCGGTATCAATGCGCATGATTCTGGCGCGATTTGGTCCATAGACGAAAGCTGCAGAAAGGGCGTCGCCTCGAGAAATTTCGCTTGGTTTACCGAACGATGTCCATTTAATATTTCGGTCTTCTCCCGATGGATAAATCGTTTTCGTCAGGTCACCGTTTTTGTTGTAGCAGTATTGCTTACCGTTGGCATGCGTAACGGCATGTGGTCCGGCAGGCTCTGCGCCTGCACAGGCAGACTGGTTATACGAGTAACTGCCAATATCCCATTTCGAGCGGATATTGCCGTTTGCCTCGTAGGCCATGCTTTCGCGTTTATCGTAAGGTGCATCGGAACCAGGGTCGTAATCACTCCAAAAATCCAGGTCCTTAAGACGATTCAGATGATCGTAGGCAGCCTCTTCCCGACGGGTACGAACCTGGCCTTGTTGATCCACGTAGATAGAACTGCGTGATTGCATATTGCCCAAAGCATTCCAGGCAATGACATCCGCTTGTAAGGTTTGAGATTGAAAGCCGACCGTCTTGCTCTCTATTTCCTCAGACTGACCAGTTGCCGCATTCACAGAATGAATACGCTCAATCAGGCCGCCAGCCAATTGTTCATCCTTAATATTGCCGCGGGAATCCACTTGGCTGCCAATACGCCATAAAGAAACATCGGTTTTGGCATTGCGGATCGATGACACCGCGCCATATTGGTTATATTGGTTCTCGAGTGTTAAACCACTTGGATAGGTGGTCTTATAAGGACGCCAAACATTGTCATATTCGGTCCGCGAAACAAAGGTTTCCTTCTCGATGGTTTTCGCGACACTCTCCACCCGACCGAATGAATCGTAGCTATACACTTCCAGATAGCCTTGATTATCCGAGACCTGATGAAGCTTGCCTAATCCGAACGTAGCCGTATCGTATTGCCATTCGGTGATAACACTGTCGGTAGGTGCGCTAGAACAGTTGTTGCTCGCACGAGTTTTCCAACTACTCTCTCCAAAACCATCAACGCGACGAATCATACGGCCTAAGGTATCGTACTCATGACAGATGACATTCCCTTCGGCGTCTTTCTGGGCGAGGAGTTCACCAAAAGCGTTGTAGTGATACTGCCACTCACCTTTAGAGGGATCTTTCATCCACAGCTTGCGTGCGCGCAGATCGTACTGAAATTCAGTTGTGGTAGTGCCGTCGGCATTCACATCGATACGTTTGGTATTCCCGGCCAAGTCATAGGTATAACGAATGGTATTTGCGCCTTCATCCATGACTTCTTTTAATTTGCCATCAAAGGTCCAGGTCTCACGGCGCTTTTGCCCTAACCCATTGGTTATGATTTTCTGATTCGCCTTAAACTCAACGGTTGCCAGGTTCTCACTATCGTTTGGATACGGACTACGTATTTTTAATGGCCGGTTCAATACATCGAACTCTTCGTTGGTCGTCCAATGAGTCGCTGACTCGCCGGTAAACGGCTCAGAGGTGCGATACAACACCCCATCTTCAGTGTACTCATGTCGAACTTTAACGATGGTGCCTATCGCATTGCGGCTATGTTGTTCGATGGTATCGCCCCGTACATTGAGGTATTGCCAACTTTCACCAGACGTACACTGACCACCGGCCCCCTCGTTACAAGAAAATTCTTGCCAGGTATGCAGAATATAGCGGGCTTCTGGTTGGTCTGAGGCCAGATATTCCACATGCGATGTGACTCCCGCCGGAGTGGTGGACGATTTTACCCGTCCAAATCCATCGTAGTGCCAGGTCGATTGGTTAAAGTTAGGATCAATCGTTCGGACTTTTTTGCCCCAGACCGGGTGATATGTGGTTTCGACACGTTGTCCTAAGGCATCTTCTACACCCGTCACAAAACGCCCTAACCGATCCCATTCAAAATCTGTGGTACGCGCATTACCAGCATGATCCGACACAGTAACTTTGCTTTTTCCGCCGTGGTTAGGATCATATTGATAAGTTGTTTTTAGATAGAGTTCTGGATTGTCCGGCTCTACAATTTCTTCGTGTAGTGCACCGGTATCCGAATAGTAATTCCAAGCACTGGTTTTGGTTCCATTTCCGCTACGTTCTGGGTGGGTAGATACCGACTGTGAACGCGTCACACGGCCAAGAATCCAATCCGTAAAGTTCTCTTGGGTGTAATCACTTGCGGTGACAATCCTTGAAGTACCGCCATTTCCGTCACTCACCTGGGTATCGACGGTAATCATGTTGCCGGCAACACCGGTCAGCGGGTAACCCTCGGGATCTTTCCCGAAATCCGTGAAATTGGGATCGAAATACCCCGCGAGATCCGGGCTGTATTCCGTGGTAGTGATCCCTTTAATTTGGTTATCCAGTTCTCGTTCTGTCGCCGTGGTTTTCCAGACGTAGCTGTACCAACCCGTATCCGTTGGATATTTTCCTCCCGCACGATTGACGGTGCGATATTCGGTTTCGCTTTCTGAAAGGGTTACGAAGTTGGCATCGCCTTCTTTCTTCACTTGCAGCGTGACCCGTGTCGGCATGGTGTGTGTGCGTTTTTCCCAGTCCTGGCTGTTAGTGGTCGTCGTAATACTTTTGACACCGGCGTTATTGGTACTGGTTTTGACGATCTCCTCATATCCGAGACTGCCCAATCCGCTCATGTGAATCTTTAAGTGATTAAAGGCATAGGTTTGGGTGCTCTTGGTCGTATACTCCTGGCCCTGACCTTCCTGGTATTCAAGCTCGTCGACCACGGTCACACCAGAGTTCACGGACATTACCGGGAATGCACTTTGGTGAGTGGTCGTGGGCCGTTGGTACTTCACGACATACTGCATTCCCTGTCCATTGTTGACAGCGCGAATGTAATCCTGTGGTCCATCCTGGGCCAAATCGTCGGTGGTTTGGTGGATTTCCAAATTAACCTTTCCGCAATCATTAAAACTGTTAATGATTCGACCACTATGGTCATAGGCTTCGATGCTACTTGTGCGAATACAGAGCTTATTAATGAAGTCATTGGTGCCATCACCATCCAGGTCGACCGTCCACAGATCGTCTTTTTCGGCTTCCAGGTTTTCTTTGACGTCAATGTTGAGTGGCGTTTCCGTGAAACTGCCATCGTTTGGCTGATAGGCGAAATAGAACGTCTTTTGCGTATCACGTTTGAAGTAGACTTCTTGCAGGGGATCATCATTGAAGTTCCCGGCAATGGGGCGGGCTCCTGCTTCGATATTGGTTGGAACGCCCGCGTTAAAGTCTTTTCCGTTATTGAAGGCAACGTAGAACTGCTCAGTACCATTGTTGGAATCGACGTAAATATAGTCCTGCAGACCGTCTCCATTGACATCCGCCAAGGTGTAGTTGTATTCGTGTGAATCGCCAAATACCGTCTTCTCAGTCACCTCTGTATCGCTAAGGTAGGTCACCAAGCTCAACGATTTCGGGCTCGTTCTGGGGATCAGCAACTCCTGTTTACCATCGCCATCCATATCAATCGGCATCGCGCGCTTGAGCGGCGACACATCAATCGTTGTAGGAATGTGCGGTGTGTATTGGCCGCCAAGATTGCGCCGAATTTGTAGCTTTCCGTCGAACTGCAGCGCTAGGTCCTGTAAGCCATCACCATTCAAATCCGCGATAACGGCATTTTCAAAACTTCGGTCGCCTTCCGTCGTAATGCCCGCATCGATATCGGAACTTTCTCGGACAAAGTTTTCATCCCATCGATACCAATGCCAATTACCCTTGGGAATTAAAAAGTCTGTGCGTCCGTCACCATCAAAATCCGTTTCTTTGGTAAAGGAGATCCGGCCTGTTTGATGGTCGATGACCGGTATTTCTTTCGTTTCATTACCAGGAAATACGACGTGCCATAGATGTGCCTTCCGGAATGCGATTTCTCGCTGCCCATCGCCATCAAAATCGGGATAAGCAAAGACATGTTCCTGGGGATCGGAGAAATCTAACTCAATCGTTCGGGTGCTGGTGACTTTCTTGCCCTCGTACCAATCAAAGGTGGTCGGTGCTAGGCAAAAGCCATTCGCCGAACATTGCTGAACAGATACCAGTTTCGAGTAAGGAGATGTTCCATCTGCATCGACTTCGTCTGCATAGGTTAGGTCGTAATCCGCAACCAGGTGATCCCCTTCAGAAAACGTCCGCACTTTATCGAGACGCCGGTTGATTTCGTTACGTTCGCCAAGGTCGTATCCTTTGATTTTATCGAAACGATCCTCATAGTCGTAAACGACATACCCCCCTGGATAGGAAATACGGTCTATGTAGACTTCTCCGGATTCCAGGTTTATGTCATAGCTGTAACTTCGGGTATTTCCAAATCGGTCGCTAACGGTTCTTAATAGGTATTTTCTACGGCCGCTAATATCGTCAAATTCCCTTCTAAACAGGGCTTTTTCACCCGATTTATACCAAACTTCAAAGGCAAAGCCGGTAAAGAGAATCTTTGTAAAGCTTTCGTTTTCAGTGCGGTATTCATAGTCTCCGACTTGACTCAGTCTCTGCCCATTCAAACAGTAGCGTCCGGTTGGTGATACATATCCATCCAACGCATACACTGTGGGGCAATCGGTCACCATCTCCACGCCGGAAACATCCCAGCCAACGCCGACCAAACCGTTGCCACCACCACTGGAATAAGAGAGTTGGATCTGAGGCTCGGTTCCACTTGCACCCGGCGCAACGGCAATAGGAATCGAATAGTTAAAGGTACCATTGACACTGACATCGGCTTTACCGCCAAGTGCCCCTCCTGGAATAACCTCTTTTTGAGTGCTGGTTTCCTGGGTGATCGGGTGGAAGGTACTGCTGGTGCTGGAGTCTTGACCGGCGACATTGCCTTGGCCGTAAGCGATGAATTCTGTGCCGCTGTCGCTACCGCCTACCTGTACAGCGATGTCTTCTTTGCCGTCGCCGTTGTAGTCGTAGACGGCTGAAACGGTTGTGGACAAGCCTGAGTATGGTTGGCTTGTAAGCTGGGAGGTGCTGTATTTGCTGGGTGAAGGAGGACTAACCGGGGAAACTTGATTTACATTGATAGTGATTTTGTCCCCGACATATGTTCGCGTCTCACCGTCTTCATTATAGAATCCAAGCTGAAGGTTATGCGTGCCAACGCCTAGCGATACCCAGTCTCCTGTTAAGCCATACCCAATGGGCAGGTCATTGGCAGAGGAAAAGACGTAAACAATGCGTCCATCGGCTAGTTCTTCCCATTCAAGTGTCCTACTGCAGGTTTGGCCGATGTATATCTCACAATCCTCTGACTCTTTTAACGTAACAGCAAAATGATGTTCGGTTACTTCTATTGGGTATTCCATGAGAGGGACAAAGTCGTCACCTACCATCGCTCTCAGTTCAAAGACATGTGTTCCCGCTTGACGCAGATCTCTAACACTCCCTGAGGGTTCACATGCTGCGATGGCACTCCAAGACCCGTCTGCATTAAGATGTCCAAGACAGATAGTTATATCTGTAATATTCGTTTGCCAATCGAACCACAGTTCACAGTCGCCATCGCTGTTTAACACACAAGCTCCATCTCGGTCACTAACAAAGTAGGCTGATAAATCAATTTCTAGTTCATTTGTTGCTTCAGCTTCTGCTTTTACCAGGACAAAGTCCTGCTGCCCTCGAAGTTCAAATACAGTCTTCGGATAACTTTCTGAAGGCAATCCAATGTAATAGGTTAAGAGACCCGCATATACTTCTTCTCCTGGACCTTTGCAGCCTTTTAGCTCGTCATTTGCATAAAGGCAGACCGGATCTTCTGTGGTGGAACTCCACTCGAGCATTACAGGACATGTAAATGGAAATTCCGCCACGTGACAGCTTGGAGTGACTTCAATGCTGTGGTCAGGTACTTCAGCTTTCAGGAGAAACGTTCCTAAAATGGGGGACTCAATGGAGTTTCCTTCTCGAAGGTAGTACCGAGTCCCAAAACGAGACGCTTGCAGCGTCAATATATTCTGATTGCCGCAACCTAAATTGGTGTTTTCTTGAAAAATGCAAAGCGACCCAATGTCAGGAATCTGAATCTGCATATCACATGTATTTTCTTGCAGACTCAGTTGACAACTTTGAATGGTGACAATATCCACATCATTCAATTCAGGGAGTTTGGCGAATAACTCAACCTGAGAAAGTAATCGGCCAGAGTATTCGTATCCATGCCTCAGCTCTATGATCGATAGTCTATTCTCTAACACAAAATCATGAGCCGCGATCGCGTCGAAACATGTGGCAAGAACGCCATCCTGCCAAAGGCAAACTTGTGTTTCAGTATCACCTGCCTCTGCAGACACAGAAACAACACAGGTTGTGGGATCAGCAATACAGTAGGCGGTGCCATCTTCTTGCAGGATACCATTGCTTTGAACTATCAGTTCGCCCCAGGGTGTTTTGACTCCTTGTAAATCAACACTTGCTGCCACTTCATTAAGATCTGCCTGAGGACGCAGAACGAATGTTTCACTGTCTTGTCCTACACTGACTGACCAACCAGTTGTTGCCGGACGCTCTATTTCCACAGGGATTTCGGAAGTACACGCAAGCTTGTCTGCATCTGTGGTGCCGAAACCCCGGAATAAACACATTTCTTCAAGAACATTCCATCCCAGCCAGATATTGCAACTTTGCTTATTCCGTGCAATCTCGCAAGTCGTTGAAGGATCTGCAAATAGGTCCACATTTTCGCTGATACCTCGGACTCTCAATGCCGCTAAAGACTTAGCTGCTCCCCGGTGCGATAGCAATTCGAGGTCTTTATAGGTGCCGTCCACTGTGATAGAGACAACTCCAGATGTCTGATTCAGCGGCAGTTCAACGATATTAACTAACGCATCCCCTTTTTTGATCCGAAGCACTGGTGCACTAGAAAATGATGCCGTCCAGTTAATTTCAATGGTGCAGAAACCTGAGTCCCCAAAGGCACAGTCATTACCTGATAGCGATCCAATCGCCTCTCCGACGATCACATCAACAGCCGTTGAAAGTGAGTTCAAATGGTCATTATCGAAGGCCTTTGCAGTAAAACTGTAGGTTCCTGCTGTTGATGCACTCCAAGGAAATTCAAATGGCGGATCTAGAAGTTGCTTATAAAATTCACCATCCACATAAAGATTCACATACTGTACAGAACCATCCTCATCCGTCGCATTTACTTTAACAATGAGGTTTTCATCAATAGCAAACTTTTCACCATTTAGAGGCACAGTAATGTCTACTTGGGGATAGATTTCTATCGTTTGGGTAACGATAAACGTAACAAAGTTAGTTTGTATCGACTGGCCTTCGTTATCTTTAACTACGGCATATACCTGATGATTACCTGTCGTTGATGGCGTCCAGGTTGTCGACGCATTCGGTCCGGAAAAAATGCCCAACGATTCTGATCCAACAAAGAATTCAATGGAGTCCACGCTGACATCATCAGTAGCGTCAACAAATAGCTCACCGCTTTCGCCCAGTTCAATGTCATAGTAGTGTGTTTGCTGGCCTGACGTGTCCAAGCCATAGATGAATCCCGTTGGGGCTTCAGACGAGTGACCACTATCAATCACATCTATTGAAACCAGTGGAGACCGCTTTTGCTTCCCAGAATTGTCGGTGGCATCAGCAAACAAGAAGAAATTGCCTGGCGTTTTAGGTACCCACGTAATCGAGTTGCCGGAGGATATGGTGCCAATGGGCGTGCTTTCATTTTCAGAAGTATAGATCGACACATGGGTGATGGTTCCATCCGCATCACTGGCGTCTACCACAATGTTGTGGGGTTTGCCTGTTTCTAGCTGAGCACCTTGCATGGGAGCAGCAATTTGAATGGTGATATCGGTATCTGATGTAGAAGAATCGACTACTCTTGGTTTAGTAACTAATGAAGGCGTACGGTTGCCGTCATCATCTGAAGCGAAAGCAACAAAATCACGGTAGCCCAGTCTATCTGCTGTCCAGCTTACTCGATAGGGTGAGGTTGAATCTTCACCTATCTTCTGACCATCGACGTAAAACTCAACCAATGCAACTCGTTTGTCATCATGTGCTTCCGCGTAGACATTTATAGTGTCTCCTAATGCAATACGATCTTGATTGTAAGGGGTTGTAATAGCTACGGTGGGCCTGGAAGTATCGACAACATTTATAATCACTCGTTCGGACTCAATACTAGTGCCTTCGTTATCATAAGCTCGAGACACAATCGTGTATTGGCCGATGCTAAAAGCTTTCCACACCATTTCATAGGGCGGATTTAAGAACTCTTTCGATCCTGCGCTATTTAGACCATCTTTTGCCGCAGCAATGACTACTTTGTCCACACTAACATTGTCTGACGCCTCAGCTTTAATTGTAATTTCTTGATTGACCTGAATGGTTACGCCACTGGCAGGCGAGGTAATGCGTGTTGTTGGTGGTGTTCTCGGAACTTTTCCTTCAACTGTGATTGTTTCAGATTTGGCAACAGCTCCCTTTTGATCAACGGCCTTTGCGTATAAGCTGTATTGTCTTTCGACAGTCGGTGTCCATTCAAATGCAAAAGGATACTCTTCGTCAATGTAGGGTGGATAGCCTTCTACGATGAGCTCAACATAATCAATTCCATCACTATCTGTTGCTTCAACGGCTACGAGATTTAACTTATTGACATCCACTACATCATTGAGAGAAGGACTGGTTATACCGACTATAGGCGGGCCATCATTAGCCGCCACAGCAGAGTAGTTTGCAATTACTGATGATTCTTCACCATATCCATCAACGACAACGATTTTGATCTCATGTGAACCTTCCACCGAGGGTTGCCAATCAAAGGTGAAGGGCTTGTCACCATCAGTATGTTTAAATTCTCCGTTTACAGTGAATTCCACCCTGCTCACGCCTTGAATATCGCTTGTCTCGACTTCAATCGTCGTAAGTGAGTTTGCTTCGACTTGAGAATTAGGTGCTGGACTAAGGGATACAATCTCTGGCGGCGTATTGATGACTGAAACTGTAATAGGATCAGAGTCATCCGTTAAATTCTCTGTATCGGTTACTCTGGCATAGACGCTATACTCTCCCGTCTGATGAGGAGTCCAGGTGAGTTCATATTCGGTTAAGTTAGCTGGAGGAAACCAGCCATCAGAGTCGACAATTTGTTGATTCGCAAATAGATATATTGACGACAATCCTTCTCCGTCAGTGGCATCGACAAGAAAGTTCGCTGGACGTCCAACCTCAATATTGATATTGCCCTGCGGGCTAACTAACTCAATCGTTGGGGGGGCAACATAGTTGATAATTGTCGTATAGTGGAGGACAGTTATTTTTCCGTACCAATACACTCTCGCAGATATCAGATGGTCTTTTCTCCCTGCTAAATTTGCAGACACATTGTAAGTTCTAAACTGACCGCTCGGATAATCAAGATCACTAAGCTCCCTGCTCACAATTGTTTCATTCGTGGTGAAATCATGTATTTCAAGTCTTACTGTAGCTATTCCAGGTGACCAGCCCGATGCACTATTAGCCTTAATAGTAAAAGAAGCACTTACATCCCCATCTGACCAAACTGAAGGCATTGTATAGGAAAGATATCCCTCATTATCCTGACTACCATAGTTTGGACTGAACTGTCTCTGTGCATACCAACCTGTAAAACTTCCGAATGATGGCATCCAGCTATTGTTGAATTTCTTTCCGGTCTGATGGACTTGGATCGTATGTGCAGGAATTGCGATTGTATCAGCTGCCAAGGGAATAGAGGCGAGAGAAACCAAAAGTCCCAGAAGTAATGAAATGGTCCTTAACTTGCTGCCAGTTCCTGAAATGTTGTTGGGCAAATACTTGTGATTAAATAGATAAACCGATCTTCCTGAGCGTCCTTTACAGGTCATCTTCAACCTCATTGCTTCATCGTTATTGGCAGATTGAAAGGGTAAGGAGGAAGAGTTTTTGGTGAGACCAGCCATCCTTAGCCTACAAGCGCACTTTATAGCCACTTAGCCAGGCGCATTCAACACAAAACGTTACTAATTGTTAACAAATTCCGGATTAATGGTAAGGAAATTGAGATCCGACAAGTTAGAACGCTTTCCATACAACTAATTTGCTTTTTAGTACTGCTGTATATTTTGGTGGGTTTGGCAGTAAATCAAATACTGATTCGTAACTATTCCGCCAACCGAATACTAGGCTTCCAAATCAACCACTCTTCATTCACTTCGTCATGCAAGCGAAAACGCATTCCATGCTCAGCCTGCAGTTGTCCTTGGGTGGCGCCGGGTGTGGCGAAGGCGATGCCTCCGGACAGCAGGGATTCAATCGATTCGGTATTGATTTCAACGCCGGAAAATAGGCCTGCATCCACCCGTATACCGCTGCTCATCCAGAACACCGTGTCATTTTTCACCAAAGGTGAATAGCGCTGATACACGTTGGCATAAACAATAACGCCATTGCCGTCCGGCGCGATGTCAAAGCCGATAATTTCGCCGACACGGATTTGCCGATAACTTACCGGATCGCCGATCTTCAGCGAACCTAGTCGGTCGCTGGTCAGCACCAGGTTTAAACCACTGCGGACGCTCTTGATGACCGGAGGTTCTTCCAACCCGATATAGTCATAGGCCGGCTGTCCGCCACCGGGTTCCGCTGCCAGGTAAGTGCCGGTGACAATGGTCTCGACATTTCTGATTTCACTTAAACCGACCTGGGGTTTCACTAGCCAAAACTTGGATTCTGTCCGGGCATAGGCAGCTGCATTTCGGTTCAATGCCGCTTGCACGGTCACATAGTTTAGATCGTCAGCAAATTCAATATGAGTAACTTCACCGATTTTCTGGTCCTGATACTTGATCGGCATATTGATCCGCAAACCCTGAGCGGAGTTAAACCGAATCCGAATATTGATACTGGCGAGCTTGGCAGCTTCGAGGTCGTCAAAGAGCTCAAACGTAGTTTGGTCGGTTGCGGCAGTTTCTTGCTTAACATCCGGCGGGGTATAAAAGGCAATACCGCCATTGAGCATGGTCGCGAGAGATTCCGTCCGGACTTTGAAGCCGGTTAAATCTCCTTTCAAGAAAAGCCCACTGACCTGATAGAAGCGGCTGCCGGTTTTTACCAAATCGCTGTATTGCTCTTCAATATGGGCAAAGATTTCCACCCCTTCGCGCGCCTTATCCAACTGCACTCCCTGTATTTCGCCCACTTTCAGTTGCTGATAGTAGATTCCGGATCCTCTAACGAGCGATCCGGCCTGCTCGCTTCGAATTACTATCTGTAAACCGGGGGACTCCGGTTCATATACGGGCGGGTTGAGATTGGCTTTAAATCGATCGGTAAACTTTCCTTCGCCTGGCACCAACGTGATAAAACCGCCTGAAAGAATCGCTTCCAGCCCTTCCTTCGACAGGGAAGGCGTCACCAGCCAAAACTGGGTTTTTTCCCGCAGAATCCAACCAAATCGCGGATTGATCCCTACACTAGCCGTCACTCTTCGCAAGCTATGGTCCGTGGAAATCGTTCTGACTCTGCCAATCACCACACCGTTGTATTTAACCGGCGTAACGCCTTCGACAAGTCCTTCTTTGGTGGGAAAAGAAATTTGAATGGCGTGACGGAACAGCGCATCTTCCTGGTCGAGGAACAGGGTAAACTCAGCACCGTTTTCCACGGCAATTCCCGTATCGACCGGCTGCCCGACTATATCGAAGGCAACCCCGCCACTGATCAGACTGAGTAACGAATCGGTCTCTATTGCAAAATTCTGAATATTGCCTTTCACCCGCAAACCACCCGCCTGCCAAAACCGCGTGTTGGCGCTCACCAGATGTACATAATCCGGTTCAATATGGGCAGCAACAACAAACTTCTGTAACTCATCGGAGTATTTCACCTGCTGAATGGTCCCCACCTGAATCTTGCGAAATGAAATGGGGTCACCGTGGCTCAAACCTTGGGCAAACTCACTTAATAAATTGATATGCAGACCCGGCAGGTCATAATCCAAGGGCGGCGCCTCCCTCAACACCTCAAATTCAGTCACCGGACGACCTTCAAAAGAAGGGCGGATACTGATGAAACGGCCGGTAATAATTGTCTCCAGGTTGGCAATGCCCGCCAATGACGCTTTTGGCGCAACGAGATAGAAAATAGTATTGTCGTTAAGCGCTTTCTCAGCTCTCGGATCGATCGTGGCTTTTGCAATAATGGTGCGGGATTCAATATCCACCGTGTAGCTGGTGACTTTACCTGCCTTCAAACCCTCATAGCGAATTTCCGTGCCCTCCCGGATACCGGCGCCAAAGGGTAGCCTTAGGGTAATGGGAAGACCGACCTGGGCCGCTTCAAAATCCTCATACAGCACGAATTCAGGATTGAACCCGGTATTCGTTACCATTGTAGTGGTATCGATATTGTCGAACGCAATGCCTCCCACCAGAAGCGCTTCCACCGATTCGGTACGAAACTTAAACCCCGACAAGCCGCCACTCAAGGTAATCCCGCTGGCATTCCAAAAACGACTGTGGTTGGACACGAGATCAGCATGCTCTTCCTTGATATGTACTTCAAACTTCACGCCTTTGTTCAATTCATTCAAACCCAGAGAAGTGACCTCGCCTACAGCAATCTGGCGGTAGTAAACCTTTGTTCCGATCTGAATCGAGCCTTTATTTTCGGAAGTTAAGACGATGTGCAATCCGGGCGTGGACTTAGGGATAGGCGGCGGCGACTTGAGCGCGACATATTCGTCAACCAGTTTGCCGTTTTCCTTTAATCCTGGCCGAAACCCGATGTAGTTGCCGCCGGTAATAGTTTCCAAACCCGAAACACCGGACAGGGAAATCTCGGGCTGTACCAGCCAAAAGGCGGCTTCCGTCGTCAGCAGAGACTTGGTGCGTTTGACCATCTCAATTTCGACGTTGACAGTCTGCAAGTCATCATTGAGTTGGACGGATTTAACTAAACCCGCCGGTAAACCTTTATAACGCACCTCCGTTTTACCGGGAATGATTCCGGCGGCGGTGTCGAAATTTACTACGATGAAAACGCCTCTTTCCATGTAGCCTTTGACGGCGAGGTATCCACCAAAAATCAGTGCAATTAACGGCACAATCCAGACCGAGGAGATGCGCTTCTTGCGATCGATCTGAACTTGATCAAAGGTGGGTTCAGTTTCACTCATTGTGTTTTAGGTCCCAGATTAATCGCGGGTCAAAAGAATGTGCCGCGAACATGGTCAGTACCACTGTTACCGCAAAGGCGACGGCACCTTGACCGGGAATAATGGAAGTGATGAAACCAAGCTTGACTACCGCGGCCATGATCGCTACTACAAAAACATCCAACATGGACCATTTGCCCAGTAGATCCACCAACCGAAACATAATCGTCCGATGTTTCGGCTGCACTCGGGAATGCCGCTGCACGGTAATCAGAAGAATAATCAAGCCCAATATTTTTGCCAACGGCACGACGAAACTGGCAATGAAAACCACAATGGCAACCGGCCACATATTCAATTTAAAGAGCGCAACAATACCGGACAGAATCGTATCCGGCGTACCGCTTCCAAAGTAGGTTACCGTCATAATCGGCAAAGTATTTGCCGGGATAAAGGTAATCAGCGAAGCAATGACCAGCGCCCAGCAGCGTTCGATGCTGCGCGGTTTGCGCATATGAACATCGGCATGACAGCGCAGACAGCTTGTATGGTCAGCATCAGCGGGCATGGGGTTAAGCTGGTGGCAGAAATGGCAAACCGCAAGCCCCCGCGATCTTGCGGAAATCGCCCTACTGGCCATGCAGCTGCTCCCAAAGGAGTTGTTCGTCGAGGAAGTATGTCGCCATGGTCGAAGCCATCAATACCATGACGAAGGCTACCAAACCAAAGCCAAATACCGCATCAGCCAGGCCGATAATCTTATAAAGCGAGACCACCAGGCCCAATAAAAACACCTCCAGCATTCCCCATTCTTCCAACTCATGAAAAAATCTCAGCAGCTCAACGCCATAGGGAGCTTCTTTTCCATTCATCACGTAGGATGTCAGATAAAAAATGATCAACAAACGAAACAACGGTGCCAGCACACAGAAAAGCAATATCAGCAACCCGGCAAAGTAGAGTTCGTTCTTTAACACGGCTTGGATGCACTCTACCAAGGATGCCTCGTTTTCCAATCCTCCTGCCCGCAACCCCAGCAACGGCAAAGTCATTGCCGGAAAGAAAGCGATAAGTCCTGCCAAGGCAACTGCGAACGTTCTTTCGATGGAATTCTTTTTCTTTTGCTGAAGCAGGCAGTCGCAACGAGGACATTTGGCTTTTTCACTATACCGCAACGCCTTTTTTTGAAGTAGAAGATCACAATGCGGACAGGCGACAAGTCCTCGTAAGTTATCGGGGTGCAGCCTGGCATTCGCGTCATCAGTTGCAGAGCTTTGCAATTCCGCCATTTAGAACTTCCTGGAACCCAAGGATTATTAACTCAAGGTCGAAGTTAAATCCAACACATAAATCCTGTAAAGCAATTTGAGCGTTCGTAGCTATCAAACCTTGAACTTGTTTAACGCTGACTATTTGATGTCCAGAATAGCAAGCAAAATAATCCAAGAATAGAATCAAAAAAGGCGGAACACTGTCCGCCTTCGGTTTTTAAATATTCCCTAGAAGTGATAGGAGAAGCCGACATTGACGACCGGCCAGTACTTAAAGTCTTCGATGTCGTCATTCACTTTTTGCTCTTCCACTTGCAGCTGCAACAACAGTTCGGCTTTCAATGCTGGATTTGCATCCGCCAGTGGGCTGTCAGCCGTCAATTCAACCGTGGGATTATCAGTGAAAAGAACGCCTAGATCAGCAGAAAAACTCCAATTGGAGCCTGGAGAGACAGAATTCCCCCAGCCGATACCTAGATAGGGCGCAAAACTGCTGTCGAAGCTAAGATCGGCATTCAGTGTTCCCACTTCCTCAGGAGTAAAAGTACTTTCACCAATTTCCACGTTTTCAGTCGGCGTTGCGCTGCCATCAATATCGTTATTGTAGGTAAAAAAGCCGCCGCTCATGCGGAAGCCGCCACCGAATGGGTGCCAATCCAAGGTAAGTCCACCGGTGAATAAACCAAAGTCCAGATCATAGTCGACGTCATCCAGCTCTTCGGTTCGATCATAGGAGAATCCGGAGAATATTCCCCGAATATTTGCATACTCGTTTGCTACCGGTATAGCGACGGATAACTGCGTCCCTGTGGTACCGAAAGCCAACCCAACGCCGAAGTTCTGATCGTCCCGGGCTGTGAAAATCCGAGTGTTGCCCACCGGTCCGCCGAATTCCATTCTTGCACCCGCCTGCCAGGTGTCGATGGAGATGTCGTCTTTGCCTAGGTTTGTTCCATAACGCACAAATCCTGAAAAGCCATTCTTGAACAAGGCGGTTAGGCTCAACCCCGTATTAAAGTAGCTGTCGTCAGGGTCTTCATTGGTCACAACGAAGGTACCCGCTTCAGAAGAGTTGACCAGCTCTGCCTCGATCCGCGCGGCTTCGCTCTTGAAATCATTGACCATCTCGATTTCCAGTTGTGGAATCAGTACGCCAAAATTCAGGGAAATGGCATTGCTGAACCTTGCGCCGAGCCGGGCGGTACCGGTATCGGTGGAAGTTTCTTGGATACTCAAGCCCAATCCCGCATCGTTATCCTCTTCATAGGCATCAACGACGACCGTACGATATTCAAGATTGAGATAACCGTCCATCGACCAGGCATCTATTTGATGCGTCAATCCCAGACCCAACGCGGCGCTGGTTGTCGAACCGTCCGTACTGCCTGAAGAAACCGAAGAAATACCGCCGACGTTTACAGCCCGTGTTGTGTCAATGGACGACGTGCCATATCCTACCAGCCAATCAACATAAAAGTAGTCGGCCGGATAATAGTTACCGTACATGGACACCGTGATACCGTCGTTTTCCAGCTTGGTATTGCTGCCTTGCTCATCGGTTTCGGTGGTATCGAATCCTAGAGCCAGTCCGACAACCGTTTCGGGCGAAAAACGGTAATCCATGCCGGCCAGAATCTGTTGCGAGTCATAATCAAATGCCGCTTCCTTTTCTCGGGATTCGCCTTCACCTATTTCCAATGTACCGGTGATAAAGGCGCTCAGGTTGCTACCGCCGTCTCCGGCGGCGCCTCCGGTAACGTAGCTGTTAAAGATTTCGCCCAGGGCAACCTGCTGGCCATTGATGGTGGCATTTAGGCCGTTGAAACTAAATCCTGTCGCACCCGCGCGTAGCGATTGCAGGCGACCGGCGACCATTTTTACCTGGTTAGCTGCCTGATCCTTCAGTGAACCTGCCTGAGCGCCAACCTGACGCAACAGAATATTTTCCAATGCTTCCGACCGCTCGATCAGCTCTAACCCGGCAAGTTCGTTACAGGTAGCAGCAAAGGTTTCGTCAGGATTTTCGGTAATCGTGTTGGCGTCACAGGCGATTTGCAAAACCTGGGCAACATCCGCCACTTCTTCATCGACAATACCGCCGCTTATCGGATCGAGCGTGGGGTCAACGGTAATAAACACAGTGCCGGTATCGGAAACACCATTGGCGGTAACGGTATAGGTGAAGCTGGTATCAAATATCTCATCGCCGGCAGGCGGCTGATAACGCAGTAGACCGTTCACGGCGCTGGTATCGTCCAGCTCACCCCGGTCAGGAAGACTGAAGGTAAACTGCGCATTCGAGGGAGCCGTGTCGTTTTCGAGAGGATAGATAAAAATTTCATCCCCGGCTGTTTTAAACCGATCGTCCACGGCAATCACAACATCAGTACTGCCTACTAATTGCAAAGTGACGGTCCCGGTACTGGCTCCCCGGGCATCCTGCACGGTGTAGTCGAAGAAGACCGTTCCCACGAATGCCGGATTGGGAGTGAAACGCACCGCAAACGCTTTGTTTTCCCCAATGATTTGTCCGTCGATTTCTATGGGATCAATAAACGCAATCGCGACAGAACCGGCATCGGGATCAGACAACGGACCGACATTGGTAATGGATATCAGATCCAGGGCTTCCACCGAGGAAATATCGATTCGGTCGTTATAGATGACTGCCAATGTGTCGGAGCCATCCTGGGGATTCAGCACATAAAAATCGTCCACTGCCGTAGCACCCCAGGAAACGCCGGATAGCGCAAACAGCAAAGCTACCACCAAGGCTTGTATCATGAGGGTAACGGGTGAGGATTTGGTGAGCAAATTGAGCAATGCAGATTGAGATTGGTTCATAGCCGATTCCACCGTTTTTTGAGCACACTTACAGCTCATTGCCCAAAGTCGAATGGCTTCCGGAAATGAGTGGTAGGTCGTCACTTATTGGTTATTCTGATTTCGAATTGCTTACTAAATTTCATCCTGAAACGGCATCCTTCCCGCGGCAAACCGTCCGTTTCATGGAGTCGAAACTAAAAAAACTTAGTTTCTCTCAAAATCAATAACATAGGTTATGGATTTTGGCACCGGGCCGGCGTTCCAGCGCTGCCATATGCTGCGGTAGTGTGCCCTCTCAGAAACGTTGTTTCAGAACGGTTACTACTAGTTTAGGACGACTAGTAGATTACGCAATGTTAATTTCAGTTACATTTCGCCATATAACTATCCATCGTTTACCCTCGTATTGCTTCGACCGATCCCATTAATGCGACAGTGAATCAGATCAATGGCAAGGCACCGGAAACATAAATTAAATCTATCGGTCAGTTCTGATCCCACCGGTATTCCGGACGTACATAGTAGGTATAATGTTCGCAACGGCAGGCAAGACAATGGTAGGTCAGCAAATAATGAAACTATCGTACATTTTGGGTGCAATCATTGCTGTTAGTTTTTTAACCGGCTGTGCGGTTACCACTAAACCCGGAGATTACTACGTATACGACAATCCGGAGGCTTGGCTGATTGCCGACAACGGCTGCAAGGTTAACCGTTACTATATATACGAAGCGCAATCGGTGAATTGGAGTGGAGATTGCGTCGACGGCTTTGCAATCGGCAAGGGACAATTGACTTGGGTGGAACCGGACGGCACCGAAGCCTTCTGGCAAACCTGTCTACAGCCGGAGCATCCGTTTGCATACTGTTACATGGGTAGAGGAAAACTGTTTTAGAAATTTCCACCCGCTTCACCCATGCTCACAACAGCATTCGGCTAAATTTTGCACTGAAATTTGGCCGATTTTTGCTTAACCCCCTCGAATTTCAATAAAACTATCACAAATACCTATACACGCATTTAAGCGAATGCTGCTAGAATGCACTTGCAGTTGGCCTTTTTGCGGATAGCTTTTTGTTACAACTTGTCCTCAAATACGCTGTATTCAACCCATTTTCAGTTCGACAGTGACAATAATTCGTCGTTACTGAGGGTAATTATCGCACTTTCCCATAACGATAAGCCTCAAAGCAGGGATAACGGATGATCGATTTTTTATTTCGACTACCGCGTGCACAGAAACGCGTGGTGTCTGTGCTGGCGGATATTGTTTTTCTTTCTCTATCGTTAATTGCCGCCTTATTTCTCCGCCTTGATCAACTCAGCTGGTCAATTCTCAACCAAAGCAGCCTGCTGGCATTTTCCTTAACTCTTATCGCAACGATTGTTTTGTTTATCCGAATCGGCCTTTACCGGGCTGTCATTCGCTATATGAGCAACCATGCCCTGTATGTGCTGTTAATCGGCACCAGTGTTTCAGCGTTATTGCTCGCCACCTTCAGCTTTCTTCTGCATGCACCCATGCCGCGTTCAACCCCATTGATCTACTGGTGCTTGGCAATAGTCTTCGTTGGCGGTTCCCGCTTGATCGTGCGCTCCACATTCCAACACCAGATGATGAAAGCGAAAGAGCGCGTCATTATCTATGGCGCCGGGCATTCCGGCATCCAACTCAGTTCTTCCTTGTACCAGGGTAACCAGTTCCAACCGGTCATTTTCGTTGACGATGACCCGAAAAAGCAGGGCACTATTATTAACGGCTTACGGGTATATCCGGCAGGACAGCTGGCAAAAGCCATTGAACGCTATGGCGCATCGCGCATTCTGCTCGCTCTCGGCAATTCCTCCCGCCTGGAAAGATCGCAAATTCTCCAGTTACTCGAACCCATGCCAATTAAGGTTCAGACCATCCCTGCCTTTAAGGATGTGGTGAGTGGCCGGGCGTCAATTACCGAAGTACGCGATATTGAAATCGAAGATTTGCTGTGCCGGGAAGAAATGACACCCGACCAGGGTCTCTTGGGCAAATGCATTACCGACAAGGTTGTCATGGTAACCGGTGCAGGCGGTTCGATCGGCTCGGAACTTTGCCGGCAAATCATCGAGTTACAACCCAGAACCCTGGTGCTGATTGAGCTGTCGGAATACGGTCTGTATAAGATCGCCCACGAACTCGAAACCACTATTTCCAAATTGAATTACCAAATTGAACTTAAGCCGATCCTCGGGTCCGTGCAAAAAGAGCACCGAATGCAGGTCATTATGCAAAGTTTCGGTGTCAACACGCTCTACCATGCCGCCGCCTATAAGCATGTGCCGATGGTCGAACACAATATGATCGAAGGGATTCGGAACAATATTTTCGGCACTTGGTATGCCGCGGAAGCCGCAGTGCGTGCAGGCGTAGAGACCTTTGTTTTGGTTTCCACGGACAAGGCTGTTCGTCCCACTAATATCATGGGCGCCAGCAAACGCATGGCTGAACTGGTGCTTCAGGGCCTCGCCCAACGGACCACTTCCACCCATTTCTGCATGGTGCGTTTCGGTAATGTATTGGGCTCGTCAGGTTCGGTGGTACCGCTATTCAGGGAGCAAATATTGAAAGGCGGTCCGGTCACCGTGACCCATCCGGATATCCGCCGGTTTTTCATGACCATCCCGGAGGCAGCCCTACTGGTGCTGCAAGCCGGTGCCATGGGCAGCAAAGGCGACGTCTTTGTGCTGGATATGGGCGACTC
Source organism: Hahella sp. (assembly GCA_028280065.1). GTDB lineage: Bacteria > Pseudomonadota > Gammaproteobacteria > Pseudomonadales > Oleiphilaceae > Hahella. The sequence continues at coordinate 24,167 of JANQMN010000059.1, read as the reverse complement.
GATTAAAATCGACACCCTTGCCAGACGCATGGTCCATTTGATGGGCTGCAGCATCCGCGACGCCCAAAACCTGCGCGGAGACATTGAGATCGTTTATACCGGTCTCCGTCCCGGCGAAAAACTCTATGAAGAACTTCTGATCGGCAATAACGCGGAAGGTACCGCTCACCCCTGCATATTCAAAGCCCGAGAGGAAGCCCTGACCTGGGAACAGGTCGAGTCTTTGCTGACAAGCCTTGACCGTGCCTGCCATACTTTCGATTGCGAAAGCGTCCGTGAAATCCTCTTGTCTTCCGCCACTGGATTCTCACCCAGCAATGAGATTGAAGATCTGGTTTGGCAGGAAACCAAACTGGCAAAATCAGTGGTCAGCAATGTCGAAGACCTGAAAAAAGCAAAAATCGAGAAACAGACTGTTCCTGTTTAACTCCGGCGATTCTCCCGGACTCCACTGCTATCAGTCATTGATCAAGCCGGCGCCTACCTTGTTGGCAAGTATCAGGATAGGCAGAATGCCGGCAAAGAGACTCAACGGTCCGGAAAGCGGATGCCAGCTGGCGATGATGGCTAATGGGAACAACCAGAGGCCATTGTAGGCGACCATGGCCAGAACGACTTTGGCATGACTCCCCCAACGCCGGGATAATATTTGGTAGGTATGACTACGATGCGCCTGCATGAAAGCCTGCCCCGAAAACATCCTGCGTACAAGCGTGTAAGTAGCATCGGTGAGAAATACGCTCATAGGCAACAGTAGCGCGAATATCTGCTCAGGTGTCTGAATGGCTTTTATCAACAACCAAGAACCAAGTCCGAATCCCAGAAAATTACTGCCGATGTCTCCCATGAAAATCTTGGCAGGCGCCCAATTCAATAACAGAAAGCCCACCATAGCGCCAACTAGTGCCGTTCCCAGTAACTGCTCAGGCGGGCTAAAGACGAGTCCTGCTTGACCATCGAAAGCGCCGGATACCAGCCACCAACTCCCGACAATAAGTACTGCCTGTGTGGCCGCAATGCCGTCGATACCGTCCATAAAATTGTAGAGGTTTACCAGCCAGACTAACCCTACAACGCCAAAGCAGGCTACCACCCAAGACCAAACCACAGCCTCGTTTACTTTAACCAGCATCAGCCCCCCGGCAACAACGAGCAAAGCTCCAAGAAAGTGCAAGGCTAAACGTAGTTTTACCGACAATGGGCGTTGGTCATCAAGCCCGCCGACCAGACTAATACCCAAAAGTGGCGATCCTATCCACATCCATGCAAATATGAGAATGTTTTCACTCCGGAGAACCCAGCAGCCACAGCCAAGCATGACTAGAACAAATCCCCAACCACCACTGGTCGGTGTCGGAACCTGATGGGAACTTCTGTGATTTGGGTGGGTGAGAAAGTCCCGATTCAGCATAAAACGCCTGACCGACCAGGTTAACAACCAGGAAACCGAGGCGGCGCCAATACCCAATAGAAATAAAGAGAAAATACCGGAACTTTGCGACATCAGTGGAATTATCACCTAAGGGGAAAACGCAGCATCCTCGAGATCTTTGCAATAGAATGCAAAACGTAGTTAGTTTACTAGCTTGAATTACGTAAAAGCCACTATTTTGAATACAGATCTAGAGCAATTAGCAACCAATTGATGTATACTCCCGCCTCTTTTTTATTTGGCCTTGCATTGAAAAAGAGCGTGAATGCAACCACTTCCCGGATTGTCTCAAACAAAGGCAGCCGGTTAAGTAGCGGAAAGCAGGGCCATGCGCCGCTATGGTCGCTTACGGAATCATAGTCGGCAATATCTAGGTTTACGCAAAATACGTGGTAATTATGGAGAAAGAGCACCTCAATCCTTTACAGGAAACACTCAAAGCCTGCCGCAGCTCGTTTGTCATGGTCGGCTTATTCAGCATGTTTATCAACATGATCATGATCGTACCGGCTATATATATGTTGCAGGTATATGACCGTGTTGTCACCAGTGGCAGCCACAGTACGCTGGTCATGCTTACACTGATCGCCCTGCTTTTCTTCCTGACCTTGGGCGCACTGGAAATTGTCCGATCTCGGATCATGGTAAGAGTCAGCGGCAAACTCGACCTGATGCTGTCCAGCAAAGCCTTCAATGCCAGTTTCAAACGCGCTCTTTTCTCCAGCGGCCGGGCCGCCACGGCGCAAGCCTCTCAGGATATCAACGGCGTCCGCCAATTTCTTACCAACAATGCATTGTTTGCCTTCTTCGATACACCCTGGGTACCCATCTACCTGCTGGTAATGTATGCATTTCATCCGCTGTTCGGCCTGGTTGGTCTGGTCAGCGCCATTATTTTAAGTATTCTCGCCGTATGCAACGAGCTCAGCACTCGCAAGCTGATGGAAGCAGCAAACAAAAACGCGGTAGCCGCCAATCAGTACATGAGCACCAATCTGCGCAATGCCGAAGTTGTCGATTCCATGGGGATGCTCTCCAATATCCGCCAACGCTGGTTTGCCAAAAACCAGGAAGCACTCGTGCAACAGGCAAAAGCTTCAGACCGTGCAGGTGCCTTTGCCGGTGTGTCCAAAACTATCCGGTTGTCCGTGCAATCGATGATTCTGGGTCTCGGCGCCTATCTTGCGATCAATCTTGAAATTACTCCAGGCTTAATGATCGCAGGTTCAATCCTGTTAGGCCGGGCATTGGCTCCCATCGATCAGATGATCGGTGCTTGGAAGCAATTTGGCTCGGCACGAACTCAGTACAGTCGCATTAAAGAATTATTTGAGAAAATTCCGGAAGATCCGGAAGTGATGAGTCTGCCGGAACCCACAGGCCAGCTTTCCATAGAAGGCGTGATTATTACTCCACCAGGCAGCAAGGAGCCAGTGATCAAAGGGATATCTTTTGCCCTGGGTAAAGGCGAAGTACTTGGCATAATTGGTCCAAGCGCCTCTGGTAAATCCACCCTGGCCAGAGCAATTCTTGGCATTTGGCCCGCCTTAAAAGGGCACGTGAGACTGGATGGCGCAGATATTTTCCGCTGGGATCGCGAAGAATTGGGCCCTCATGTCGGCTACCTGCCCCAAGACATCGAGCTATTCGACGGCACCGTCAGTGAAAACATCGCTCGGTTTGGAGAAGTGGACCCGGAAGCCGTGGTGGCGGCGGCGCAGGCGGCAGGCGTACATGAACTCATTCTCCGCCTGCCGCACGGCTATGACACCCGCATTGGAACTTCCGGAAGCGCTTTGTCGGGGGGCCAACGACAACGTATTGGTCTGGCCCGCGCCCTGTATGGACAACCTAAACTGGTTATCCTGGACGAACCCAATTCCAACCTGGATGACGCCGGTGACAAAGCCCTGGCAGTCGCCGTCCATAACTTAAAAGCCCAAGGAACGACTGTCGTTCTAATTTCACATCGCCACACTATTCTGTCGCAAGTGGATAAGATTTTATTGATGTCCGATGGCATTGCTGCCGCGTTCGGACCGCGTGATGAAGTACTTGGAAAGATGAAACAGGCGCAACAACAGTTGGCTCAGCAAATGGCACAAAAGAAAGAAGCTGCACAGAAGGCTGCACAAGCCGCAAATCCGGTTATAAGCATTAAGCCTGCGTGATTGGGAGAGACAAACGATGAGTATTGAGCGCGCAGAAGATATGCAAAAAAACCCTTCAGAGAACGCAGACAGCAATTTGAATTCTGAGGAAACGACTGAACCAAAACCATCAGTTACAGCTGAAAAACATGCCGAAACGAATTCGACAACTGGCCAAGAGGCCAGTCAAGAAACTGATGATATGGCTGCATCCGGTAGTGATGGCACCGGCGAAATACCTGAAGTTAATACTAATGAAACCAAGATTCGCCTGGTCGGCATCCTTGTGTTGTTAATCACCTTTGGCGGCTTTGGCAGTTGGGCATTCATAGCACCGCTAGATAGCGCGGCCCTGGCCCAAGGGGTAGTCACCGTCAAAAACTACCGAAAAACCATCCAGCATCTGGAAGGCGGTATCGTTAAAGACATCTTGGTAAGGGATGGTGATTTTGTAAAGCAAGATCAAGTATTGATTGTTCTGGACAGCGCCCAGTCACGGGCGGAACAAGGGATTCTCCTGGGCCGGCTGGCAGTCGCAGAAGCCACGGAGGCCCGCTTGTTGGCCGAACGGGACGGCCTGGATGCGATAGATTTTAAAAATAATGCCCTTTCTGACGATCCGAAGATTCAGGACGTTGTCTCCAATGAAAAAGCGGTTTTTGAAGCCCGAACGAACTCCAGGGCAGGCGAAATATCAGTCCTTGAGAAACGCATCAGCCAGCTACGCGCGTCAATCAAAGGGGTTGAGGCTCTGATCGCCAGCCAGAAAACGCTTTCCGCTTCCTATGAAGAAGAAATGGGCGAACTGCAAGAACTACTGGCCCAGGGATTCGTGGATAAGCAACGATTGCGTGAACTGCAACGCAGCAAGGCGCGTCTTGACGGTGAAGTTGCCGAACAGGAAGCTTCGATTGCCGCCACAGAAGTTCAGATTGGCGAGACGCAGTTGCGTATTCTGCAACTTAAGAAAGAATTTCAGGAAGAAACAGCCGATCAGTTGAAACAGGTCCGGGCCGAACTCACCGATCTGCGCGAACGGCTCAGCGCTATCAACGACCGCTTGGCTAGAACGGAAATCACGGCACCGGTATCCGGTCGCGTGATTGGTTTGTCGGTACATACCGTCGGTGGTGTGATTCAATCCGGGACACCGCTCGGTGATATCGTGCCTGATGACGAACAGCTGATTGTAGAAGCGCAAGTATCTCCGATTGATATCGACAGGGTACAGCCAGGCATGATCGCCGATGTGCGATTCAGTGCTTTTAAAAGCGCAACGACACCAGTGATGGAAGGCAAGGTTATCGATATATCACCTGACAGGTTGGTAGACCAGAGTAACGGTATGCCTTATTACCTTGCGCGAGTAGAACTAACGGAAGAAGGCCAAAAACTTCTGGGTAATTTGACATTGGTGCCTGGAATGCCGGCGGAAGTTTTGATAAATACCGGCTCTCGAACATTGTTTGAGTACCTGGCTCAACCCGCCACCAATGCTTTTGCACGCTCGTTCTTGGAAGATTAATCCAATAGCAAACTGTATAAACTGCTTCGGCAGGGCTTTATTGGCCCTGCCTTCCTTTAACCTATCCCTAATTGAGTAGATTGATGAAAGCCAGGATTTCAAAAGTTGGGTTTGCCGGCCTCATGGCAATGGCCTTGTCCACCGCACAGGCAGCCGACCTGGAGGAACTATTCAATATTACGTTTAACCAAGATCCTAGAATCCGCATTGCCGAATCTGAAGCAAAAATCGCCGAGGCAGTTGAGCGGCAAAATCTGGGGGGATTGCTGCCACAGATTTCGGCATCATCCTCGCATTCTCGTAATCGTAGAGAAGTATTTATCGATGATGCTGCGGATGACCCTGAATACTATGATGGTGAAACTTACTCTCTTGTGATTCAGCAACCGCTATTCGATATGGCCAGGTTCGAACGCTATCAGGCCAGCGAAGCACGAACTCAAGCGAGTGAAGCAGCTTTTAAGGATACACTGGGATCAGTAGGTGTAGATCTGGTGGACCGGTACTTCAAAGTACTGGCAGCCGAAGACAATATCGAACTTGTTATTACCGAACGTCAGGCGATAGAAAAGCAACTGGAACAGGTGCGCTCCCGTTACGAACGCCAGCTTGCGGTGATCACCGACGTGCTGGAAGTCGAAGCACGTTTGGACTCCATTTTGGCAAATGAAGTTGCCGCAAAGAATGAGGTTGCGATTACCCGTGAAGCGCTGGCGGAAGTTGTCGGTAAGCCTGTCTATGAGAAACTGTCACCCGTGGTAGCCAATATAGATTTCACGCTTGAAGGCACAATGCAACATTGGGTCGATAAGACGCTTGCAAACAACTCAGCGTTAAAATCTCGCAAAAAGGCCATCGAAGCGGCTCAGTACGATCTTGGCCAGGCAAAGTCCGAGCACTACCCCACGGCATCTTGGGTGGTTTCAGCAAGAAAGTCAGATACCGGTAATCTTAACGAAAATACCAGACGCAATGAGACTTACTACACTGCTCTGCAATTTAACGTACCTCTCTATTCAGGGGGCACTACTTCTGCACGTGTTGAGGAGTCTCAATACCGTGTGGAAATTGCTAAACAACAGGCAGAGGAAATCCGGCGCGCAGTTTTAAGACAACTAAGAGCATCCTACCTGACAACTCAAGCCAGCCTAAAAGCGCTCAGTGCCGCTGCAAAAGCCCTAACATCCGCAAGCAAATCTCTCGAAGCAAGAGAACAGGCCTTCAAATTCGGTACGGTAACGGTAGTGGATGTATTGGACAGTTTGCGAGATAAGTTCCGCGCGGAACGCGATTACAAAGCCGCGCAATACAGCTTTATTTTAAGCTATGCCCAACTACTGAACACTGCCCAGGCAGACCCTCATGAGGGTGTCCAAAAACTTAATAACTGGTTGGTCAATCCATAAACCTAGATGCGCGTCCTGCATGTCTATAAAACCAGTTTCCCCCTGACCAAAGGTGGTGTGGAACAATTTTTCGCCCACCTGACCCTGTCGTCTGATCCAAAGCGAGTTGAACATACGATTTTAGCTATGCACGCTGGTCCCGAAAGACAGGATTTTTGTGAAGGTCAGGTGCGAATAGTCGCAATACCCTTTAGTTTTCAGCTGCTTTCAACACCCTTTAGTTGGCGCTACATTCAAACCTACCAGAGGTTGACGAAGCAGCATGATGTTATTCATTACCACTACCCTTTTCCTTTTGCCGACCTGCTTCATGTCGCCCTCAAGCCAGGTAAACCAAGTCTGGTGACCTACCACAGCGACATTGTGAAGCAAAAACTTGCGAAATACTTGTATGGTCCCATTGGCCGGCGTTTTCTCAGTTCAGTCAATCGTATTATTGTGTCATCGGAGAACTATCGGAAATCCAGCGAGGATTTGCGGCCATTCAAAACCAAAGTCCGGGCAATTCCATTTGGTCTGAATTCTGAGTTGCTGCCAAACCCCGATAGCCAACTTATTGCAAAATGGAAAGAAAAACTCGGCAGCGACTATTTTCTATTTGTCGGCGCTCATCGCTATTACAAAGGACTGGAGTATCTCCTCAATGCCGCTGAGATAACCGGGCTGCCACTCGTTATTGCCGGCAAGGGAGAACATACAGCGCAACTAAAATCCGATTATCGACACCTGAAAAATGTTAATTGGGTCGGCCTTGTGGATGAGGAGTCCAAGCAAGCCTTATTAACCTTAGCAAAGGCTTTTGTGCTTCCTTCACATTTACGCGCTGAAGCATTCGGTATCTGTCTATTAGAGAGTCTACAAGCTGGCAAACCACTCATTTGTTGTGATCTGAATACCGGCACAACGCTAATAAATCAGCACCGGGAAACAGGGCTCGTTGTACCTCCCGCAAACAGTGAAGCGCTCGCCCGAGCCATGAAAACGCTGGCTGCAAATGACGATCTATGCAGTCAATATGGAGCGGCAGCCAAGCAACGATATGTACAAAACTTTCAAGCTAAACAGATGGTGGATGCTTATTTGGAAGAATACGACCAACTGATCTCCGGGCAGTAACAATGCAAGTCGTCTTCGATATTAATCCTCTATACCCTCCTCGCACCGGGATCGGGCACTATACGGCACGACTGGCAGAAAACCTTTTGCAGGATGATGCCTTTCAGCTGATCGGAGCCGGCCTTTTCAACAGTCTTGATAGCAAAATGATCCATGCATTAATCAAAGCCGGTTATCCGGATCAACAGACAAACCAGGCTACTCCAAGTTTGGAAAAACAACTCTCCGCAATTGAAGTTCTGCGTAATATCTTGCGTTCTGTGCCCCTAGTCAGAAGCGTTAAACAAGGGATCGCCAACCGAACCAATATTCGCATCGCCAAACAGTTCCCAGATGCGGTTTTTTGGGTTCCGAACTACATTTGCCCGCCGGTCGACAACCCTTCTGTTGTGACAATCCACGACCTATCGCACTTACGTTTCAAAGAAGTGCATCCGAATGCCCGCATAAAGTGGTTGGAAAAAGGCCTTGCAGATAGCATTGAGCGAGCCACCAAACTCATAGCTGTTTCCGAATTCACCCGACAGGAAATCGTTAACCTGTTTGGCGCGAAGGAAGAGAAGATACAAATTGTCTCACCGGGTGTCGGTCCGGAATTCTTCCAACAGTATACCGAAGACCAACTCAACCAAAGTCGCAAAAAGTATCACCTGCCTGAAAACTATCTATTATCCGTTGGGACGCTGGAGCCTAGAAAAAACCTCTCGGGATTGCTGAAGGCGTTTCAACAACTACCCAAAAAACTGCGAAGCCTTTACCCATTGGTACTCGTCGGTGCCAAAGGCTGGGGGCATAACCGGTTGGACGAGGACGTTGAACGACTAGAACGACAGGGAGAACTCCTTCGTCTAGGTTATGTTCCCCAGAATGAGTTACCGCTCGTCTACAAAAACGCAACTCTGTTGGCTTACATGTCGATTTACGAAGGTTTCGGAATGCCAATCGCCGAAGCCATGGCCGCAGGCGTACCAGTCGTTTGTTCCGACATTAGCGCCATGCCGGAAGTGGCTAAAGACACCGCGCTACTGGCGAATCCCCATGCCCCTGAAAGTATAGCCGAATGTTTGCAGCGATTGATTGAAGAGCCGGAATTCCGAAAAAAGTGCATTAGCAGTGGACGGATAGAAGCGAAAGAACACACTTGGACAAACTCGGCTATCCGGCTTAAAGAAATACTCCTTGGATCAGTCTAACAACTTCCGGTGGCATCCCCCTTCAACTCATGCAAATTAGAAATCGAGTTCCGCTTTTTGTATAAATTTCTAATATTGGAATGAAAGTATCACCGCTCATCATCGGCGAAGTTTTCTGATTTGACATCGCGCCGGACGGCAACGGTTGCCATCCATCTTGGCCAGGTACTTTTCAGGTTAGGATTCAGATGGAAGACACTGTTCGATTGCAAGGCATACTCGGCTAAATATGAAATAGAAACCTTGGAAACGAGTTAGTTGCCTGGACTGGTTTCTAATTTGTCGGATCTCAATTTCTAAATCAATAAGTCAGAATTGGTTAACATTTAGTAACATGTCGTATTGAAAGCGCACAATGGATTGGTTATAAACTGCGCGACTGCCTAGGGATAGACCGACCGAATGTAATCTAGCAACCCTTCCCAATGTTCTTCCCTAGTAACCGAACTTTGAATATGGAGCATCTAAGCCATGCATGGCAGATTCGCGTCTTTGGGTATTTCACGCATCATCCTGATTTCTTTAGTCGTTTTTTCTCAGAAGCTTCTAGCATATTCGGTAGCAATAGAACTTCAAGAAGGTCTGAATGACTACTCAGGTTCAAGCGATGCTTATATGGGATTGGATCCGGATCAAAATTATGGGAGTGATGAGCAACTAATTATAAATAGATCTTTGGGGACGACTCCGTCAATTGCTCTGATTCGGTTCCCTATCTTCAAGGCCGAAGGCGGTCCACTACCAAACAATCTGCCAAACCTATCTGGCGAGTTAGCCCTTTATAAATCCAATACCAATATGAGGACAGGCCAGGATTTTGAATTGAGGACTTTGTTAACACCCTGGAATGAATACGAAGTTACCGCTGAAAATGCTTCTGATGGGCAGCCATGGACTACTGAAAGAGCATTGTCGCTGGGGAATGACGTAAGTACTAACTTAGCCGGCACCGCAAATGTTAGCTGGAATCCAGGGTGGTTGTACTTTAACGTTTATTCAAGTTTGCGATCTTTTAGCAAAGGTGAACAGATAAACAATGGCTGGCACATTGTTAACTATGATGGTTCACTAGACGCGAAGATTTTCCATGGCAAGGAATATCTAGCGGACGTATCCCGGCGACCAAAGGTTCACATATACTACAGTTTGGATGAAAATCCAGAACTTGAAGTGCAGGAAATTTTAAGTTGCGGTCTCATTGCAGCTGGCGATCAGCTAGATCTAGCCGCACTGCTCAATACTGATAAGCTGGTTATTCAGAAAATTGAGTACTTTAACGGTTCTGAGAAAATAGCTGAATCCACTCAAGCCCCTTTTATTGGTTCTTGGGAGAATATTCCTCCCGGTCAACACTCGATTACTGCAAAAGCAACGATCTGGGGTGGAGCAGATATTATATCTCCTCCCATGACAGTCAATGTGGAACCAACCAGAGGTAGTTTGCTGCCAATTGAAGTAACTCCAGCAGAAAATTCTCCAGCTATAGCTGGGCCTTATTATGTAAGGCAAACGCTACAGGACGGACTACTTGGTTATGCGGGCACTCAGGATGCCACCTTAGTAGAAAACACTCCAAACGGTAATCTTAATGGGGAAGATCTTATCTGGGGTGACGGATTTCGACCTCTTATCCAATTCAAGCTAAAAAAATCTGAAGGCGGAATGATTCCGGATTCCGCAGTCATTACTGGGGGTAGTTTATCTCTGTATGCCGACTCTTCCCGTAATGAATACCATGAGTTTGACATCTTACGCTTAAATAAGAGCTGGCAAGAAGATAGCGTGAGCTGGAGCCACGCCAATCCCAATGAATCATGGTGGAACAACTACCATCCTAAGTTTTTTGGTAAAGACCTATACCCAAGTGAAAATCCGCATGGAATTATTGAACACTTCCCAGGGTGGTTAGAATTTGATGTTTCAAACAGTCTACTTGCTTTTGAACAGGGAGATCCCAACAATGGCTGGGCTTTTGATCGGATTAGAGGGAGTCGATACTCGACTGACATTGTTAGTAGCGAGGCACTCGATAATAACTTACCCAGCATTAACCGTCCAAAACTATCCGTCGATTACTATTTAGACACTACGCCCGTTGTATCAGTCAAACATCAGGATGATTGCGAATATTTTGGTGTTGGTGGAAACGCTGAACTATCCACATCTGTTGATACAAATGATGTGACAATTGAAAAAGTGGAATACTTTCTAAACTCCGACAAAATCGGCGAGTCAGAACACGCCCCCTTTAGATCGATCTGGAAAAACCTTCCTGCCGGCCATCACGAAGTAACCGCACATGTTTCTATCGTGGGAGGGGCTGATTTATCTGGCCAATTGATTGTAGCCGTTGCAGAGGCAAATTCTGCACCCTCGGTAAGTTTGTCAAGTCACTCAGAGGGAGCCACTGTGAGCATTGGCAAGACAGAAATCCTTTCTGCGAATGCTCTGGACAGTGATGGTAGCATTTCAAAGGTGGAGTTCTTTGCTTCTGGCAACAAAATAGATGAAGCAACACAAGCGCCTTATGAAACTGAATGGACGCCGGAAACACTCGGCGCTACCGACATCCTCGTCACAGCCACCGATGACGCAGGGGATACCTCAAGCAGCTCTTTGACTCTCAATGTACTTCCACCTAATGCTCCGCCGACTGTAAATTTTTCAAACCTAACGAATGGCGTTCGATTTCTGCAAGGACAGTCTTATACAATTCTTGTTGAGGCCAGCGACTCTGATGGTGAAGTAAAGGCAGTCGAGTTTTATATAGACAACACCAAAGTCGACGATGACGATGAAGCTCCCTATGAATTGGAATGGACTGGGATACCCGTTGGCTCTTTTCAGCTTTCGGCAAAAGCCATCGATTCAAGGGATGATTCAAACACTTCGACAATCAATGTCATTGTGCAGCCTCTGTTTTCCATTGCAGCACCAGTGGATGGATCGAGCGTTACCATCGGAGAGACGACGCCGATTGTTGTCGATGCTAATGACCCATCTATTACTAATGTAGAGTTTTTTGCCGGTGACTCTCTGCTAAGCCAGAAATCAGACGCTCCTTATAGTATTGACTGGAAACCTTCCAGCCAGGGCAACCAGTCGCTGACCGCTCTGGTGCATTTCGCAGGAGCCGCCACTGCTAGTGAATCGATTAGTGTCTTCGGAAATACGAAACCGGAAATCAGTTTTACAGAGATTGTCGATGGATACGAAGTAAACGACCACATTAACCTCAACCTCCTCGTTAATGTAACCGATGCAGATGGGGATAGTTTAACGGTCGATTACTACCTAAACGGAAATAGGATTGATGCTAACAGTACTGCACCTTATACGGGTAGGTGGACTGATACCCAAGAGGGCACCTACACCCTTGAGGCCATAGCGACCGATGCCAGAGGCGCAACGAACTCAGTCGCAGCAAATGTAATCGTCAACCACTACAACCTAATTCCTCACGTCGCCTTAAATCCCATGAGTCCCTCCTATGCGCAGGGTATTGAATTGGGTGTATCTGCCAATGCTAATGACTTCCATGGAGCTGTTAAAAAAGTTGAGTTCTTTGCGAATGAGCAGAAGATCGATGAGGATTTTAGTGAACCGTATTCCGTTAAGTGGAATCCTACTCGCGGCGAATATGAACTCTGGGCGATCGTTCATGACTTTGAAGGTGCAACCTCTGATTCGAGAGGGATACATCGCCACTTTGTTGAAATAACCGGTCCAAATCTACCGCCAACCATTTCATTCAGCATTGCTCCTGATAAACAGGTGTTTTTTGAAGGGGACGATGTTCGCTTAATCGCCAACGCGTCTGATCCTGACCTGCAGGGGTTTGTCGAATCGGTGGAGTTTTCTGCAACGACTGTTCCCTACAATGGCAATCACCTTGCAGGTACCCATGTTCATCAGCAAACGCCAGGGCAGGAGGTTTTCGAATATTTCTGGCAGGACCTGAAGCCTGGAAACTATGTTGTTGATGCAACGGCTTATGACAATGAAACAGGAAAGACTGAAGCAATATCAATCGAGTTTGCTGTATCTAACATGCAGTTACCGGCCGTTACTGTCTTTGATCCTTCTGCTGGAGCGACATTAATTGTTGATCAAACGGTTGATCTTACTGCCAGCGCCTCTGATCCAGATGGTGAGATAGTTCGAGTCGAGTATTTTATCGATGATGAGTATGTAGGTTTAAGTTCAGAGGAAGCTCCATGGGCATATCCCTGGACTCCTCGTTCTCATGGGACTTTTGAACTACATGCAGTTGCTGTGGATGACCAAAACTTTACGCGAGAATCCGAACGCGTGCAGTTTACTGTCGAAGACATCCCGCGGATAGAACCCACCATTGCAATCACTAACCCACTTTATGGTGCAGAAGTTGCTGTAGACGAGACAATCAGGATTGTTGCATCGGCGATGGACGATGGAACTATTTCGAAAGTGGTGTTTTTCGAAGATGGAGAGGAAATAGATACAGTCACCACAGAACCGTATGAAACTACCTGGATGACCTCTGCATCTGGTGGTTACCATTTCACGGCTATTGCACACGACAACCTCGGTCTTACTAAAGCGTCAGATCCAGTATTGGTTAATGTCGCCCCGCCAGTGGGATCCTTAAACGGTTCAGATTGTTACATGGTTGATAGTGAATCACCATGTGCAGTTGAGGTTCACTGGACCGCTTCGTATGCAGAAGAACCTACTTTAGTCATATATAAAGATAGTACGGAAGAAATAGAAAACACGCTGAGATTTAGCGAATCCACCAATGGTACCGTCAATGCAGTCACGGATGTGCAAGGTAGGCGATATGTACTTAAAAGCAAACCTGGTGGTGTCGAGCTAGCATCGCTCAACCTTTATGGAAAAGTCGATGGAGTTTCTTTATCGGCAGACAAGGATAGATGTGAAGTCGGCGCGAACGAATCCTGCAACATAACAATTACCTGGGCCAATATTTGTCATTTTGGAAACTGCGAACCTGTCGAAAAGCTTTGCCTTTTCAACGACCAAGTACTAGAACACTGCGTAGAGGCGGACATCAATGGTGTCATTAATGCTTCTAAGCTGATCACCGTCAATTACCAATCAGATACTCGGCATTTTTCGATACGAGCTAGTGAAGACTCTCTTATCGATATGGCCACCTTTTCTATCCCGTTTGTGAAGGTTGCTTCTGGTGAAATAACTATCATTGCCGATGGACAAGATCCTGATACAACTTCCTACTATTGCTTAGCAGACGAGAATCTATGTGAAATTTCCTACAACGTTGAAGTCATTGACTTGCCTTTGTACGCAACAGCTTGCCTATGGCACAAAACCAAGGATAGTGAAAATCTCATCAAGTGTTTTGAAACAGTTGAAAGTGGTTCTGTTCAAGTAACGCCTACGGCTTCAGAGTTAATCCTAAGGGAGGGTAATACTCAGAATGATAGGGTGATGGCCAGGGCGCAGCTATACGCCAAACTGCCTGCATTCAATGGTATTGAAATTCAGCTAGTGGAGAACTGCTCTGTTTCACTAAGTGAGGAAAGCTGCCTAACAAAGATCCGCTGGCCAGTCGACTTTGGAACCTACTGCTTGTTTGCAGGGGAGACGAATTTGTCTTGTTCTGGAGAACTCTCAGTTCCTGCGTCAAGAGAGGGTATTAGTTATGATCTCAGAAGTGGTAACTCTCTAGAATCGCCGCTGGTAGTATCTAAGACTTTTTACGCTCAGCCTGTATATCCGAATGAACTGCTGGTCACACCAGAAAGCTGTCATATAAGTGGAGCTCCGTTATCATGTTCCGTGGAAGTGCAATGGTTTTCTAATGTAGATAGCGAAGTCTGCTTGTTTGTCGATGATGAATTGTATACTTGCAAAGGTCAGGAAGCGATCTTCTACGGATCTTCGCTTTTTGACATTGATCTTCCCACGGAAGAAAAACCCTCAACTATTTTCACCTTAAGAGCTGGCAATGCCGTTGATCCTGCAACGGATCCTTTACTTATAAAAGAAGTGGCTGCTACCACTAACCTCGAGTTCGACCTGTTGGCGTCCTTTCTGCAGGACGCTGACGGAAATTGCTATCTAAACAGTCAGAATGACTGCGAAATCGTCTTGAACTGGTCAACCAATATCACCGGTGTCGATATCTGTGTCGGTTATGTCAATGAGTCGATGCATTGGACGAATCTGTCCTGTAATAACGACCAAGGGCTTAGCCTAACGGGATTCCGTGATCTCCAAAAAGCGGGCGTTATTGAATACGAGTTAAGAGCCATTTATCAGGACGAATATGTCGTCTTGATGACTTACTCGGTGACTGTGGCAGAAGCTGCATTTGATATTGCAGTTGAAGAAGACTTGAGCTGCGAGGTCTTTCAAGGTCAAATCTGTTCTCGCACCATTCATTGGGATTCGATCAATGATCAAACCTTGTTTATATTTGATGCTGAAAATCTCCATGGTTTGCCTTTAGGATATGGCGTTAATGGGGACTGGGTATCATTAGGCGTTGGTACTCATATCCTTCAGCTTGGATTCTTTAATGAAGATGGAGAGACGCGAACTTATGTTGGTGACAAAATTACAATCAATGTAAATCAAGTGGACGAGGTTAGTCCTCCGTTGCCCAGTAAATACAATACCTCCCAAATCACTAGCCAACCCTACGCGGACATCTCCACAACCGTTTCAACTGTCTACGACTTCGATGGCGATAACAAAGAAGATATCGCGGTGAAGGTGGGCAGTGGTAACTCCGGCACCGAGTTCATTGCCTTCGGCAGCGGCGGAAGTGGCAGTACTAGCAGTCACTTCACGCCAGTGACTTCGCCGTCGGTAACGGCAGGCCAAACTATTCCCGGTGGCGCTGTCCCCGGCCAGGTGGATGTCACCAATAACGGCGCGTTAACCTACAGTATTCCAATCTCAGTCGCGAAAGGCGGGGCGGGTATGGCGCCGTCTCTGGCACTAAGCTACTCCAGCAGTGCCGGCAATGGGATTGCAGGTATCGGGTGGGATGTAAACGCCATCGAAATGATCACTGATTGCGCGCAGGTATTTGCCCTGGACAACCAAGTCAATCCAACTGGACGCTATTGTTTGAACGGTCAGCGTTTAAGCCACGTCAGCGGCAACGAATACCGCACCGAAGCCGAAACCTTTTCCAGAATTATCAAATCAGCCAGTCAATGGCAGGTTTTCTATAAGTCTGGTGAGGTTGCCACCTTCGGTGGTAGTGGCTATCAGCTGGCGCGTGAGAACGGCCGCAATACTTGGTTGTTGAAAATGGTACAAGACAGGATCGCCTACAACAAAGGTTCTACTACGGAAAACATCCGCCAATACCACTATTCCATTGACGAAACGATGGGTGAAATACTCCTCAACCGGATTAGTTACCCTGGTGGTTATGTTAATTTTGTCTATGGTGATCGAACGGATGCCCAGTATGGCTATGATTTAGGGTACACGACCGCACAGACCAAATTGTTAGGCCGTATCGAGTCTTATGCCGAGGGCGATCTACTACTCGGCAGTACCATCTTAGGTTACGAAGAAAATCCCAGCGAAAAAACCGGATTTATGCGGCTGGCGAACGTCCAGCAATGCGGTTCTGATGGAAGCTGTGTGGAGAAAACCACTTTTGCCTGGACCGATGGCTGGATCGAAGCGAACCAAACTACGGATACCGTGGATGCCTCCAGTACGGTCTATGACAAGAATTCAATTCACTATACCGACTTCGACGGCAACGGTGTGCTGGAAATCGTCTATCTCAGTAACCACAAATGGTGGGTAAAGTTCCCAAATAGAAGTGAAGCCTTACCAATTAACTTACTCTCGTCCGTGATACGATCCTCGCGCTTCACCGACGTTGATGGTGACGGGCGCACAGACCTCATGTTCCCGGACAAGGATTCGCCCTATCGATTCGTGAGTTGGGATATAGAGAATGAACAATTCATTTATCGCGAATCCGCGAATTTACCGGATGCCACCGGTTATCAGAACTTCTTCTTCGCCGACATGAATGGCGACGGCCTTCAAGACATGCTTCTGGATCTTGATGGTAAGGTATCGATGCGTCTGAACGTCGGTGGTGATTTCAGTGCGAATGCCATTATTACCAGCTATACGAGCGGCAGTGCACCGGTTTATGAGAACCTTGCCAAGGCCCTTGTTATTGATTTTGAGGGCGATGGGAAACAGGAAATCCTGCTGCCACAGGACGGGGAAACCCTGCTGATCAGTTTCGACGGGACGAATTTTTCCGACAGAAGCATTCTGCCGTTCGAAATCGATGGACATAATCGACTCGTCGATTTCAATGGCGATGGTTTGAAAGACCTGGTTGAGGTTAAGAAAGTGGGCAGCGAAGAAGAGATTTATGTTGCCTGGAATACCGGGAAGGCATTCCAACCGCTACAACCTACAGGTCAGAGGGCCAAGAATCTGACCGGGATGCATGGCGGTTATCAAGACTTCGATTGGAAAGAGGGGATGTATTTTCTCGCGACGGAAGTCCTCCAGGAGGCTAACTCGACGCAGTCAGCTGTCTATGAGCACACCCGGAAATACTTAAGGTATACGCCGGCGACCAGCACTTTTGAGAGTATCAGTTTAGGCGGGCAAACGGAAAATTCCTTTATGAGCCAGATCGCTCAACACGAATGGACAGCAGACCTGAATGGTGACGGCATTCGGGATGAGATAACGCGGGAATGTGTCCACTTTGCGCCAAGCACAGGATCAACCATCAATGATAGCCAGTGTGACAGCGTCAAACTGCATCTTTCACTGTCCGGTGTCGACAATACGATCACCTATCCTGGGCCGGTAGATTACCTGCGCAAGATCGATAATGGCCAGGGTCTCTCCTATGAGGTCACTTTTGAACGGAAGAATGAAGTGCGCGCTGGCGCCTACCCAGTGATTCCGGTGAACTACGCCGTCACGACGGTGGGTAGTTTGCGGTTCCTGGTCAATGGTGAAGAGCAGTCGTCTCAGCAGTACACCTTTGCAGGGTTGAGTGTTCATGCGTCAGGGCTTGGTAGTTTGGGATATCAAACCGTCACTAAAGAATCCAACAAAGGTGACGTCACCAGTACCACGGTGAGTGAGTTCAGCCAAGACTACGAAAACTTCAAACATCAGCGGCTCGAGAGACAAACCGTCACAGTGAAAAAGGGTACTGTGGAGCAAACCATCAGCGAACTTGAAAATACCTATCAGACAGCCTTACGCGGCACTGAAGGAACTGACGCTTTTGGCTGGTATACCTATTTGGATACCTCGACCTTAAAAGAATGGGAACTGGATGACAGCCAGAAACCGACAACCCTAACGGAATACACCCCGGATGTGGAAGCAGCCGGTAACCAATATAGCCATGATAATGTCAATACGGTCGGGAACATGAAAACCACCGTGACGACTGTCACGAGCCCTGGAGAAAGTTACCGGGTAACCACCAATAATTGGTATGACGAGGATCGCCTAAGTGACTGGACATTGGGCCGCTTGACCAAGGCCACTACCAAATCTGAGGCCACGGTCAATGGAGAAACCTCCACGATCACCAAAGCCTCTTCCTGGGCGTATCATAGCAATGGGCAGCTGTATTCCGAATCTATTCTGGAGGGTGAAACTCCAGTGGTAACAACGACCTATGGCTACAATTCAATAGGTCTCAAAACGTCGGAAACCACAGCGGATATCGCCACGGGAGAAACACGCCAATCGACCTATGAATGGGATACTTTAGGCCGATTTGTTATTGCGGTGGAAAACCAGTTACAGCATCGCGTAGAAACCACCTACCACCCGATTTTCGGCACCAAGGTCAGAGAAGTGGATGCCTTGGGTAACCAGGCCACCTGGACCTATGATGGGTTTGGTCGCCCCTATCAATCCACCTCGCCGAACGGCGTTGTGACAACGACAACCTTCCTCGATAAATCCCCGAGCGATCCGGACCATACGCACTACAAGATCCGCACCACGGATACGTTAAATGGCTGGTCGGAAAAGCTGTTTGATGTGCAGGGGAATGTGATTGAAACCCGTGCCCAAAATGGACTCGGAGCCAAAGTGGCGGTGCGTACCGAGTATGGCGAACACGGCGAAATCCTCAAGAAATATGAGCCGTTTGCCGTGGGTACGACGCCTCAATACTGGACACAATATCAAGATTACGATGCCGCCATGCGGGCCCGCAAGGTTGTCAATCCGGAAGGGAACTCGGCGACGGTCAGCTATACCGCGAACGGAGTGACTTATGTAAACGAGCGCGGGCATCAACGCCAAGAGCTGTTTTACGCCAATGGCAAACTAAAACAGACTGTCGATGAAGACAACAACCTTGTTGAAATGTTCTATGACGCCACGGGCAATCTGGTCGAAACCAACGCCGCCGGAATCACCACGAATGTGTATTACGACACTTTGGGTCGTAAGATAAAAATGGATGACCCCAACAAAGGCACTTGGGAATATCGCTATAACGGCTTTGGTGAACTGGTTGGGCAAAAGGATGCCAATGGCAAAGTCACCTGCCAGACCTACGATCTATTGGGTCGCATGGTCTTACGGTATGACAACTATGGAACCGGACACTGGCACACTATCGAAGAGGATGCTTGCGGGGCACCGGGTAACGACGCCTTTGCGACACGCTGGCAGTATGACACGGCAACCTATGGCGTAGGCCAACTCCATAGGGTCTCTGATGATAATGGCACGTCAACGACGCTGGAATATGATGGCATGGGGCGTGTCACGGCCTCGATCAAAACCGTGGACAATGAAACCTTTGTGAGTCGATCAGAATACGATGATCTAGGCCGGGTGATGCGCAGTGTTTATCCCAGTGGCTTTGCCATCCGTAATCACTATAACCAGTACAGCACGCTTTCCAAGGTGACTGAAGACGACAATGCTACTCGTCTGTGGGAATTGGTGGATATGGACATCAGAGGCAATGTGCTTACAGAGCGCTTGGCGGAAGGAGGCATCTTAACCCGCGATTTCACTTATACGCCGGAAATGGGTCGAATGGAGTCTATCAATACCAGCAGCTTTGGAAATACTGCGGACCTGCAGTCCGATTTTGTGGTTTGGGACGCCGTAGGTAACCTGGATTACCGCCAGGATATTGTTACCGGGGCATATGAGAATGCGACCTATGACTCTCTCAATCGCTTGGAAAGTATCTCCTATCAAAAAGGACCCGATTCTGCACCAAAACCTCCGGTGTTTACCATGGCCGAATCGGATTTCGCCAAATATGGCGGATACTCTCAGAACAAATCCGGCACTGTCACGGTAAGCGACGAAGGCAGGCAAGTCGAACTGCAAGGCAACATATGGAAGAGCCTGGCGATTAACTACAAAGTGACTGCCGATACCGTCCTCGAATTCGAATTCTCAACAGATAGCCTTGGTGAAATTCATGCCATTGGGTTAGATCAGGATTACAAGGTTAGTGAAAGCCGCCTCTTCCAATTGGAGGGAACCGAGACATGGGGAGTTCAAACCTTCCATAACTATGAAGTGGGAACTGGATCGAAGTTCTACCGCATTCCTGTAGGGGAATACTACACCGGTAGAATGTACCGCCTCGTTTTTACAATGGACCATGATATTGACAACCCGACTGGATCATCTGTCTTTAAAAATATCCGAATTTATGAACATACAGTGGAAGCGGGAACTACCGGAACGGAATCCATGCAATACGAAGCCAACGGTAACATTAAACGCAAGTGGAATAACGGCAGCACCAGCTACGGCTATGGTGGTACCGCTTGTGGACGACAGGCCGGGCCGCACACAGTCACGGCAGCGAATGGCGAAACCTATTGTTATGACGCCAATGGAAGTATGACATCAGGGGCTGGGCGCACCATCACCTGGGCAGATTTTGGTAAACCGATCAGAATCGAACGTGGTAATACCGCCGTGGAATTCCTCTATGGTCCAAACCGCAGCCGGGTAAAACGCGTCGATACCAAAGACGGCAAGACGACCAAGACCTACTATGCCGGTAGTTACGAGCAAGTGCATTTACCCTCCGGCGTGATCGAGGAAAAACACTATATCGGTGGCTTCGCGGTTTATACCAAAAAGAGCAGTTCTCCGGCGTTACAAAAAGCCTTTATGCTCAAAGACCACCTGGGTTCTGTGGCGGCTTATGTGGATATTGCCAAGCTTGCGGCCAACGATCCAAGTGCCGTGGAACGCTCCAGTTTCGATGCCTGGGGCCAACGCCGTGCGGCGAATTGGGACGACTTCGACAGTGCTACGCTGCTGGACTACCAGTCGGAATACAGCCCCCGTGGGTATACCGGCCATGAACAGCTGGATAGCCTGGGTCTCATTCATATGAACGGGCGGGTGTATGATCCCTTGCTAGGCCGTTTTCTAAGTGCCGATCCTTTTATCCAGGATCCTAAGAACCTGCAAAGCTACAACCGCTATGCTTATGTTTGGAATAATCCGCTTAGTAGTACGGATCCTAGTGGGTATTTTTCTGTTAAAGACTTGGTCGGTAGTGCGATTGTTGATCCTGGGTTGACTGCGATGCTGGGGACGCAGACTTACATGGCGGACAAGACGCTCAAGGAGTTCGGGCGTTTTGCCAGGAAAAACAAATATGTTGCTCAAGCTGTTCAAATAATTGGTTGTATAGCCACTGCGAAAGCCGGTCCCGGTCCCTGTGCAGCAATAACTGCTGCGGTCACTTATGGTGTTACCGATGGTGATATGCGTGCTAGCGTTAGGGCTGGGGCAGTAGCGTACGTTCAAGCATATATGGCAGCGCAGGTTTCCAAAGCTCCACTTAATGAATTCGAAGCTGTTTTTGCACATGGTGCAGTTGGCTTTATGTCGGCAGGATTTGCTGGAGGAGATCCACGCAATGGTTTTATATCTGCTGTTGCTGGTAAGTCCTTTATGCTTGGCATGAACGAGATTGGTGGCTTTGAAGCTATGGGACTTGGCACCCCTGGAGACGAAAACCTCCATTTGATGGCTGGTCGAACAGCAATTGTGGCCGGTGTTGGTGGCACTATCTCTAAGCTTTCAGGAGGCTCTTTTGCAAATGGGGCGGTCACGGCAGCTATGCAGCATTTGTTTAATGCTGAGCTGGCTCAACACGCTCAAGGAAAAGCAGCAGAGGCTAAGCTTCTTAAGGAACTGAGGGGTATGGGTTATGAGGTTGCTGAGCAGGTATATTTGAAGCTATTTCCAAAGGTTGGTGTCGCTGAAATCACAGCAATTGCAGACTTTGCCTACTTGAAAGATGGAGTAATTGTTTTCGGTGAAATTAAAGATGGAATGGGCGCTAAACTAACTCCCAATCAAAAGGTAGTTTATCACGCACTTATAGTTGGAGAGAGAGTTGGATTCGTAAACCCTCAAGTTATGGCAAGAATTGGAGTCATGCCTGGTGTGACTTATAAAATTGGACTTTCGATGTTTACTTACACAAATAGTAGAGCAATGCGCCAAATTGGGAGGCGTTGGGTTGGTAGAGGATTAGCTGGCGCAGTTACCATACTAGGAAGCAGTGCCGCACTAGGAGCAGAATTGTTGTTTCATTCAAGCGCCGTCGGACCAAATTCCGATTGTCCAGGTTGTATCAATCCTTAGAATCAAGATTAGAGACGAAAAGCCATGAAAAGTATATGGAAGATTCTGAGCAATAGTGGAATTTTAGATTCATTGGAACAGGAGCTAAAACCGTTAGGTTTCCGAAAAGGAGAAGCTAAGGATGAATTTCTACAATTGGAGAAGCCAACATTCGAGCACTATAGTGTTTTATTAAGGTTTTCCCCTGTTAGCGGTAATAACAAAATACCTGACTTTACTGCCCAAATAGCATTGGCATCTAAAGATTTAGCTGACTCGATGAGAGAAATGAAGCTTTGGGAATGTGATGATATTGCCGGGAGGTCGAAACTTAGCAAGCAATATTACGAAATGCCCTATTTTGATTTGGTAGTGGTTCCCTTGCACTGGTTAATACTTAATTCAGATGATGAAAGAGTGGTAACAGAATGGGAAGTTGAAGCTAGTGATTTGGGTAGTTCAGCAAAACAATTCGTAGAAGATTTCATCGAATACGGCTTACCTTTTCTCAGAAATTTCAACAGGACCGATGATGTCATACGCTTTATTCAAAACATATCAGATTTTCCTCGAAGATTACCAACTCAAGGAGTAATGGCACCTGGCGGAAGATTTGTTACGACATTATTGTATTCGAAAGAAGGAAACCAAAAAGAGGCAAAAGAAGAGCTTCAAGCCGCAATTCAAGAAGAAACTGAGCAAATTCAAAAATTATTCGGAGGCGATAAAGAATCCTCAGGTTCTGCAAGCGTTCAGCTTAGATGTAAAGCAAAAAAATATGAGGCTTACATAGATATCTAGTCGGTCGTGAAAAACCCGCGAAGCCCTTGAACTTCGGGACTTCTTCTTTGAAAAAGAACAAAAAGAACAAACAAAAGAACAAAGGACATCCATATATTTGACATTGCAGCACGCACGACCATTTCATGAAGTCTATCTGGCAAATGGTAAATTTCTCGACTCTTATTAAGTAATTAGTAATTAGGACATCCATAGAAAGTAATTAGGACATCCATAGAATTGACTTGCTTCTCCCAATACGCTAACCTCCCAAACTAACCAATATTCCTGACCCAAAACCTCATGACCAAAGCGCGCCGCGAACTTATTTCCATCGAAGACACGCCCTTTTACCACTGTATTGCTCGTTGTGTTCGTCGTGCGTTTCTATGCGGTGAAGATCCCTTGACCGGCATCAATTACGACCACCGAAAGCAATGGATCGTCTCTCGCCTGCGTTTCCTTTCCTATATTTATGCCATTGATATCGCCGCCTATGCGGTGATGAGCAATCACTACCACGTGGTATTGCATGTGGATCAAGAACGGGCACAGGCCTGGTCGCGGGAAGAGGTGGTGGAACGCTGGATGCAGTTGTTTAACGGGCATGTACTGGTCGATAAATGGCTGGCCGAAGAGGAATTGGATAAGACTCGGTTGGATCTGGTTTTTAACATCATTGAAGAATGGCGCGAGCGGCTGACCAGTGTGAGCTGGTTTATGCGCTGTGTGAATGAAACCATTGCCAGCATGGCGAATAAAGAGGACGACTGTAAGGGACGTTTCTGGGAAGGGCGGTTTAAAAGCCAGGCGTTGCTGGATGAAGGGGCTGTGCTGACCTGTATGGCGTATGTGGATCTGAATCCGGTCAGGGCAGGGGTGGCGGATTCACCGGATGCTTCCGACTATACCTCGCTGCAGCAGCGCTTG
>JANQMN010000044.1 GCA_028280065.1 Hahella sp. | reverse complement strand
TGAGTCTTCAGGTAGGTACAGCCCCGCGCAGCGGCTTAGTTCAACAGTATATTAAATTACATTCTTACTATACCGCACGATCAGCTTGCAACAATCGTGTCAGTATCAGTTTCGAAAAGCGTTATTATCGCTACTTCCCGCGCATTTCTCTTGTCTTTCGTCACGTTTCCCCGGCGTTAAAAACGTGCACTTGGGATAATCGTGCCTACCAGTGGTCTAGGTATGGAAAAATTTGATGAGAAATTTGTTTATATTTTCAATTATATAAAAAACGTGACAGGAATAATGGTGCAATTCACTTCTTGGGTTTACCTAGACCATTTCTTTACTTTTTCAGTCTGTTTGATTATAACTGTTTTTATATACAGTATTTGCAAGGAGTGCAAAGATGGCCCCATCACCCTTCATTGAGCGCGTTAGAACAGAAATCCGAACTAGACAATAAAGTCTTCAAACAGAGAAAAACTATCTTTATTGGATACGTAATTTCATTCTCTTTAATGACAAACGGCCGGGCCACGCTGGCATCCAGAGAGTATGAGTAATGCGGAGATCGAGCGATTTCTCAATCATCTAGCTGTCAACAGGATGGTAAGCCCTGCAACCCAAAACCAGGCATTGTGCGCCATTATATTTTTGTATAGGCACGTAGTAGAAAGAGAAATTAAAGACCTTAAATACACGTTCTCTAAAAAACCCGTCCGCTTGCCTACTGTGCTTGATCAGCGCGAAGTAGCGCTGATTCTGTCCCAGTTGAGCGGAAAATATAGACTTGTTACCAGTCTGCTTTATGGAAGTGGCTTAAGAATTAATGAAGCGTTGGCTTTGCGAATAAAAGATATCGACTTTACCAATAATTCAATCTTTATATTTCGAGGAAAAGGTGGGAAAGATCGCTACACGCTTTTGCCCAGTTCGGTTGCTCTTGACTTAAAACAGCAGATTGAAAAATCCAGGTCTATGCATGCCAACGATATTGCAGAAGGATACGGACTTACTTCAGTTCCACCTTCCCTACACAGAAAATACAGGAATACGTTGAAAGACTTCGCTTGGCAATATCTTTTCTATTCCAGCACGCGTTGCATTCACCCATATGACGGCTATGTTTGCCGGCACCATTTGCATCCATCAGCCTATAGTCGACATCTAAGAAAAGCAGTTGTGAAAAGCAAGTTGTCGAAGCGAGTTACGGCGCACACTTTTCGTCATTCATTCGCAACAGAGCTTCTTCGCACTGGATCTGACATAAGGACAGTTCAGGAATTATTAGGGCATGCGGATATAAGAACAACAGAAATCTATACTCATGTGGTGGGGAGCCGCCGAGCAGGCACCAGGAGCCCAATAGACATACTATGAACTGCTGCTTTTACAATTCTTAGGAGCTTGAACATTCTGGTCTGGGTTAAAACCAGACTAATGGAACAAAGTTCGTCAACACCCGAAAAAGGCCAATACCTGTTGTAATGTCTGGTCAAACCTGATTTTCGAAATCGTTAGATACGTTTCCGATTTCTACAGCAATACTCCTACCGCCAACATTACTCCCCTTTTACTGCCGCAAGCAGCCGTTGTTGCTCCTGCTCAATATACTCATAAAAAGAGACGTCCTTTAACTCCTGCGCGGCTGCCTTGTCGATCACGACCACTACCTTGGCATGCATCTGCAGAATGGAAGCTGGACAAAATGCCGAGACGGGTCCTTCGATGGTATTTTTTATGGCTTCTGCCTTGCCTGCGCCTGTTGCTATCAAGAGGATTTCTTGTGCCTCCATAATGGTGCTGATACCCATTGTTAGCGAGAGCCGGGGTTGGAATTCGCCTTCGGCAAAAAAACGCCGGTTCGCGTCTACCGTATCTTTGGTCAGCGTTTTGACTCGGGTCCGGCTGGACAGGCTGGATGTAGGTTCATTGAAACCAATATGGCCATTGCGACCGATTCCCAGCAATTGAATCTCAATTCCTCCCCGGTTCCGAATGGCTTGTTCATATTCCTCGCAAGCTGACAAAGGATTCTTGGCTGCGCCGTTCGGGACATGGGTGTTGTTGAGGTCGATATCAATATGATTAAACAGCTGTTCATTCATAAAATACCGGTAGCTTTGCGGGTGTTCGCCATCCAATCCGAGATATTCATCCAAATTGAAGGTGGAAACCTTTTGAAAACTCACTTTGTGTTCTTGATTGACTTGTATCAGGTTCTGATAAAGCCTGACCGGAGACGATCCGGTTGCCAGTCCCAGCGTGATCTCCGGTTTTCGGTGAATACCTTCGATAATATGATTCGCACCGAATGCGGCAACCGCATCGGCATCTTCCAAAACCACTATTCGCATTTTGCGTCTCCTGAAACTCTTCCCGTTAAATCAACTGACATGGTCAGCAACCAACTCACCGGTGCGCCATACTTTGTTGACTTTCAGGTCTTCTGACAGCCAACAGATGTCTGCCAAAGTGCCGGCTTTGAATGAACCGAAACGATCACCGAGCCGCATGAACTCCGCCGGAACCCGGCTGGCCATTGCCAAACACTGGGTGAGTGGCAGGTCCAACTTTTTCCGGCAATAGGTCACGGCGTCCAGCAAGGTAATCACGGCTCCGGCCAGGCGGCCTTGGGAGTTCACCAGCCTCCCGTCACTTTCCCTTATCGACTCGCCGTAGAGTTCAAAGCTCTTTTGCTTCGACCCCACCGTGGCCATGGCATCGCTCACCAGAAAGATATTGTCGTAACCTTTCGCTTTGATGGCAGCCTGCATGGACGCCGGATGCACATGGATGCCATCGGCTATCAGACCGGCCTTGGTTTCCGGTAGCGCCAAAGCGGCGCCGACCACACCCGGCTCGCGACCGGTCATCGGGCTCATGGCATTGAAAAGATGGGTAAATCCCGTTAAGCCCTGCTGATAAGCCTTAACGACCTGCTCAAAGCTGGCATTGCTATGCCCGGCACAGACGCGAACACCGAGCTGGCTGATTCGATGAATATGCTCGGGCGGTACCACTTCAGGAGCCAGTGTTAGCAGCGAAGGAATTTCGGACAGGGCCGCTAACCAGTCCCAATCGCTTTCCTCAAGTGGCCGAATTTTTTCCGGCCGATGGACCCCGTTTTTTTCCAGGCTGAAAAATGGCCCTTCTATGTGGAGACCCAACACGCCACTATGGAAATTTGTCAGCGCTTTAGCGGCTGAGATCGCTTTTTCAGTCACTGTCGCATCATCACTGATGACGGTGGGGAAAATCCGGGTTACGCCAAAGGGGGCGACAGCATCGGCCATGGTAATCATGCTGGCTGCCGTGGGTGCATTATTGAGCAGAACTCCACCGGCGCCGTTGATCTGCAGATCGATAAATCCCGGAGCAAGCACTCCGCTATTTAGTGCTAGGGTTGGATAACTGACGTCCAGTTCCGTCGCCGGGATTATGCCGGTAATCCGCTCATCATCGACTAACAAAGCTGACCCGGAATGAAGCTGAAAGCCATCAAAAATCCTAGCGCCTGTGAGTGCAAGTTTCATTTACTGTTCTCCGGTTAAAACTGGTTTCTATCCTGATAGAAATGGGTCACTGACAAATGTCAGAGGGAATCATTTTGTTTAAGCAATGCGCGAACTGCTGCAGTGGTAGATTGCTGCATTGCCTTTTGCGCGAGTGCCTTGCAGTCTTCCAGGTTTAACGCCCTGATTTTGGCTTTTACCAGAGGCAACATCGGGACGCTGACAGACAGTTCCTTGACGCCGAGGCCGATAAGTATGGCGGTGGCGTTCGGGTCGCTGGCGATGCTGCCGCAAATCCCGGTCCATTTACCTGCCTGAATACTCGCCTGAGCGGTTTGATAAATTAATCTCAACACCGCCGGGTGCAAGGCATCCACCTGTGCCGCCAGCTTCGGATGGCCGCGATCCATGGCCAGTACATATTGGGTGAGATCGTTGGTGCCGACGGAGAAAAAGTCGACCTCTTTGGCGAACAGATCCGCCATCGTCGCTGCTGCGGGCACTTCGATCATGATGCCAATCTCAATATCTTCAATTTCCAGCAGTTCCTGCTCTTCCCTGACCAGTTTTTTGACAGCCCGAAGTTCTTCCAGTGAGGCTATCATCGGGAACATAATGCGCGCTTTTCCGTTTTTGGATGCCTGCAAAATGGCCCGCACTTGTTTACGCAGGACTTTCGGGCGGTTCAATCCAATCCGGATACCCCGCTCCCCAAGAAAAGGATTCTCCTCTTTTGGCAGGGGCAAATACGGCAACGGCTTGTCTCCACCCACATCCAGCGTGCGGATAATGCAGCTGTGATCCTTGCCATTGGCTTTAAGAATATCGCTGTAAACCTGGACTTGCTCTTCCATAGCAGGTTCGCTAACCCGGTCCATGTAGAGAAATTCCGAACGCACCAGACCAATCCCTTCAGCGCCGTTGGCTACGGCTTTTTCCACATCTTTTACGCTAGCGATATTGGCGGCGACTTCAATTTGCGTACCATCCAGGGTGATGGCTGGATTCAGGGCGGATTCTTGGGCTCTTGCCATGGCTACCTTGGCCTGCTGCTGTTCTGCTAGAAATGCCCTGACTTCTGCCTCGGATGGAGTAAGTTGGATCGTCCCTTGGTTGCAATTCAGAATTGCTCGAGAGCCCTCCTGATACTCGAAGATCTTGTCCGAAACATTCACCAGGTATGGCAAACCAAGCGAACCGGCGAGAATGGCGGCGTGGGAAGTTGAGCCACCTTGCAAGGTACAAAGACCGATTATTCTCTCCAGATCCAATGCAACGACTTCAGAAGGAGTGACGTCCTCCATCACCAATATGCTATCATCGACGTCAATGCCGCTTTCTTCCTCCACCCCCATCAAGCGCCGCAATACCCGCAAACCCACGTCTTCGATATCCGCTGCGCGGGCAACCAGTAAGGGGTTATCCAGTTGCCTGAGCTTCTGCGCCTCGGCCAGGAAACTTTGATGCCAGGCATACATGGCGCTATGGCCATCGCGGATGAGTTTTTTACTGTTTTCGGACAATGCCGGATCGTCGAGTAGCTGAATATGGGCAAGGAAGACTTCGGATTGCGTTTCCAGGCCGGAGTGAACCAGCTTTTTCACCAGGTTGTTGAGTGCAACCTTGGCGGTGGACAAGCCCCAGGTCAGTTGCAACAACTCATCCTCTACACTCACCCCTTCCTGGGGATAACCGGGAAGTTCCTTTTTCCGAAATACCAGGTTTCCTACCGCCATGCCTTGCGCGGCTTTTACGCCGCTAAGAGTATTCGTTCTGTCCTGTGCCGCCTGTAGCAGCGGAGGCTCGTCGGGAAAGTCATCCTTTTCACTGCTGCCCGACGCAGAGACTTCCTCACCCAGCCCGGCTTCGATAGCTTGGGTAATTGCGGCGAGTGCCTCCCTGGCATCCGGCCCGGAAGTTATCACTGTGAGTGCCGAATTCAGCCGGGTTTGCAACCCCATGACGGCAGTGACGCTAGTGGCATTACATTCCTCACCGCTGTCATGGGAGAGTATGGTCACGGATGAGGCAAACCGTTTCGCCAGCCGCGCCAATTGCGCCGCCGGGCGGGCATGCAATCCCATCGGGTTGGGTATTACGACATCGGCTGCCTCAGTCGTCACCGCCCCCTCCGACTCCGCACCTTGCTCTAGCTTCTCCTTGCCGATAACTCGACAAAGTTCATCCCGCTGCACGACCACTTTCCGGGGCAGATCGGCTTCCTTGACCGCTTCTCCTGTGGTTAGAATCACCACGGTCTGCGGATCAAGGGACTTTGAGCGGATGAGTTCCATATCAAAGCGAATCAAGGGATGCCCCGGTTTGACCTCTTCCTTGAGTTTTACCAATTGCGCGAAACCCTCGCCTTTCATGGTGACCGTGTCGATGCCGATGTGCATCAGTATTTCGATGCCATTATCCGCTTTGATGGCAATAGCGTGACGGGCATCATGCAACTGACTGACGGTGCCGGCACAGGGCGCCACCAGCAAATCGTCACTGGGATCTATGACAATGCCATCACCGACAATTCGCTGGGCAAACACCGGATCGGCGGACGCTTCGATAGATCGAACGGTTCCGCTAAGCGGGGCGGATAATACCAACAGAGAGTCTTGTACTGTCTTAAGATCTTGGTTAGTCATAACGATTCCTATCCGGGATTAGGCTAAGGAAAGATTGTTAGCGGACGGCAGCAATTTCATCTCGTCGGCAATAACTTCCGCTTCCGGGCCGATGACCACCTGCACATTATTAGCGCCTATGCGAACCACTGCGGCAGCGCCCAGGGCTTTGATTCCGGCTTCATCCACCAGGCTCGCATCATTGAGCGTCAGACGCAGACGGGTTACACAGGCATCGATCTTGGCAATATTGTCCTGCCCGCCTAAAAGATGCAGATATTTGCGGGCCAAATCAGTGGTTGGAGTCTTTTGCCGGGAAGCTGTTCCAGGCATACTGATCTGCGCCAGGTCCACGTCTGGGTCAATCTTCTTCATTTCACCGGCGATGAGCTCCGCTTCCGGCCCGATGATGACTTGCAGGTTGTTTTTTCCGGCACGCACCACACCACTGGCGCCAAGGGTTTTAAAGACTTTCTCGTCCACCAAGTCGACATCCTTCAGGGTAAGACGCAGACGGGTGATACAGGCATCAATATTTTCAACGTTCGCATGGCCACCCAGCGCCTTCAGATACTGCAGCGCCTTGTCTGAAATCGGCGTATTGGCAGCAACTGCAGGACTGTTTTCCAGTTCATCGTCTTCGCGGCCAGGCGTCTTCAGATTGAAGGTTTTGATCAGGGCAAAGAAAATACCGAAATAGGCCAAGAAATAGATAGCGCCGAGCATCAACAGCATTACCGGTTTAGTTGCCAGTCCCCAATTTAAGACCATGTCAAACAAGCCTGCTGAAAATCCGAAACCGGCATAGATCCCGAAGGTATTGGCCAACGCCAATGACAAACCGGTAAGCAGTGCATGAATGACATAGAGTACCGGCGCCATGAACATAAACATGAACTCCAGGGGTTCGGTAATTCCGGTAAGGAAGGACGTCAACGCAACGGATAACAAGACACCGCCGACCTGACCACGTTTCTCGCTTTTCGCTGTCAGATACATCGCCAACGCAGCACCTGGCAGACCAAACATCATGACGGGGAAGAAACCGGCCATAAACACACCCGCAGTCGGATCGCCGGCGAAGAAGCGGTTAAGATCTCCGGTGACTACATCCCCGGCAGCATTGGTGAAATCACCCAAACCGAACCAGAAGTATGAGTTCAAGACATGATGCAAGCCAAAAGGAATCAAACCGCGATTGAGGGTGCCATAGGCGAATTGGCCGACGGTGCCGGAATCAGCAATCCCATGTCCGAACGAATCAATACCGTTTTGCACAAATGGCCAAACATAACCGGAAACCCAGGCAACGACGAGGATGACAAGGCCCGTCATGATGGGCACTAAACGCTTGCCGCTGAAAAAGCCAAGGTACTGCGGTAAAACCGTCGCATGAAAGCGGTTATAACAGTGTCCGGCGATAATTCCGGCGATGATACCGCCAAAAAACGACATATTGATATCAGGATTAATTGTGCTGGCCGCCGTGGTCAATACAAAGTACCCGACAGCACCCGCCAAGGCCGCTGCACCTGCCGAATCCTTGGATAGACCAACGGCGATTCCCATGGCGAACAACAGAGGCAGGTTGCTAAAGATCGCGCCGCCAGCCTGGGCCATAAAGGGAATATCCAGCAAGTCACCTTGGCCGAGCCGCAGCAGTAATGCCGCAACCGGCAGCACGGCGATAGGCAGCATAAGCGCTTTACCTAGTTTTTGGAGATATCCAAAGATGTTCATATGTTTGCCTCATCGATTGTTATTGATCTAGTTTGTCGCTCTATTTATTTCACGCTATGAAATAATGTTTTTAAGTTACCTCTATATTGATCAAATTACAACCTCTAATTTTAAAATATCTGCGGATTCGAAAATATATTTGCTTTTTTATTTCATTCCGTGAATTATTAGCCATTATGTAAGTTGAAACGCCTTCCCTACGCTGGAAAGATTTTAAGGACGGGCGGGGAAGGTTTAAGAAATAGCGGGCTATGGCACAAAATTCATTTGCAAATTTAGACGCACTCAAGCAACACAATCTGGCTAGTCTTTTTAAAATCATTGTTGAATTCGGACTGATATCCCGAACACAGTTGATTGAAGAAAGCCGGCTCGCTGCCGGTAGTGTTACCAAGCTCACCCGGCTACTCCTGGACCAGGGACTGGTGCATGAAGTGGCGCAGGCAGAATCCGAACGAGGCCGTAAAGCCATCCTGCTGGCTCCACGAATAGAAGGGCTGCAAGTGCTCGCAGCCCGCGCGGATAGGCATCATTTATATGTGGGATTATGCGATTTATCCGGCCACCTGCTACTGCGCTATTCCGAACCGTTAAAAGTGGACAGCGAGCAGGATTTTGCAAATCAGGTTATTCGCGCCTTACGGCAGTTTTTAGCAAGCAACCAGGCAATAATCCAACAAGTGGTCGGAATCGGCATTACCTTGCCCGGATTGATTGATGCCGAACATGGCATTGTAAACTTCATGCCGCATATCCCCGTCAGCAAACTTTCACTGGGTAGAATGGTGTCCGATGCGCTCGGCTATCCCTGTCTGATCAACAACTTTTCGTCAGCGATGGCGCTGGCCGAAAAGCAAATCGGCGCTTCCTTTGATACCGCCAACAGCCTGTTTGTCGAAGTACATAATGGCGTGGGCGCAGGCTTAATCGTCAATGATCAGCTCTATAGCGGTATTGCCGTGGGAGAGCTGGGCCATGTCCAGGTCGATCCGCTAGGCGAACGCTGCATTTGCGGCAATTACGGTTGTCTCGAGACAGTCGTTTCAAATCCAGCCATCTTGGCCAGATACCAACGCGCCAGAAAGGCTTTACAAGATAAAGGAACAGACAAACCTGTCACGATGGAGCAATTAACAACTATTGCCGGCCAAGGCGATGAGACAGCAGCAAAAGTCCTCCAGGAAGCCGCGCAGAAACTCGGCATGGTGCTCGCCATGAGTGCGAATTTGATAAGACCGGAAAAAATCGTCATCGCCGGTGAGATAACCCAGGCTTGGGAAATCGTATCACCGGTACTGGAGCAATCGATCCACCGCCAAAGCCTGCAGATCGAGAATGCCCCCGCCATCAAAGTGGTCCGATCTGAACTGTATGGCAGCCCATGGTACAGCGGTTATGCGCTGGTTCGACAGGGATTGCTCAATGGTTCTTTATTGAAGTTGATCATGGCGCCATCGAAAAACTAGTATGATGCCTTTGATCAACTAACGGTTACGGCCAGCTTTGCTTCACAAGCGAAATGCTAAAATTCAACAAAATCAAGTATATATATTTAGAAATTGAAAGAAGATGGCTGACAGATGAATCTAGGCTTCCGACATCGCCGAACCAATACTGAACATTTACCTCATCGAGGAAGAATATGCTTTGCTGACTAGTAATCGCGAGATTTCTGTCAGCCGAATGCGATACTACTATCTATTCGAAGGTATAAAAGTTTCCATTAACGTTTGCGACGGGTTGCCTACCATCTTGGAAGCTGATCCCTCCAACAGCTTAGCGCTAAGGCAAAAATTGAGTATGGGTTGGAAAATAATTGATCGTAAATTAGGTCGCGCTGGGAGTATAAAACAAAGAACTGCCAGGCAAAGAGAATGGGATAGAAAATATGGCCCTGAAAATTGGGTTATTGGTTATTCGATTGATGGGGAATTTATTGACCAGGATACTGCTTTAGATAGAGTCTACTATCAGAGCTATGTAAAACATTTTGAGAACCACCCAGATGACCTAAATGAACTCTTGTCTTTAGCTAAAGTATTAAGGAATCCACATGCAGAGGCTACTACAGGCGTAGATTTACAAGTACCCGCCATTGAACGATATTTGAGCGAAAATGGCTTAACTTTAGGTGGTGAAGAGGTCGTAGATATTGGGACTTGGCAGGGCGAACGTTCACATCCAATAAGTGTAAGGCTGAGTCCGCTCCACATAAAGTGTTGTCTCGATGATAGATTGACTCTGGAGAGCTGGTGGCAAAAGAAAAAGTGCTTGGCTGTTTGGGAAGAGTAAAATGATGGGGAAAGTAATTTGGTGGGGAAAGCAACTCACAAACGGCGGCAATCTGGAAAAATATAGGGCTGGCTCTGCTAGGAGCGATTTGCTCCTTGTTCTTTCTATCGCGCCTGCACAACAAACAGCTAGAGAAAGTATTGCTTGGCAGCGCAGAAACCTAGGTCTGCACTTCCCTGTGCAAAGTCGATGACGGATCAAATGATTGACTTGTCCTTTTGTATAGCGGGTAAAGCTACCCTAACTTGCGGCAATGGCTTTTTGCAAAGCTGAAACATGTTCCACATATTCCTCCATTGTCGCAGCGTCGGCTTTACCAACGTTAGTGCAATTATAAACGCGATTGCCATTGGCCTTATCTTCCTGAATAGAGTAGCCAAACAAATTTAGAGCAGCGATTTCCCGTTGGGTAACCTTTAGGCAGCCGTAGCTTACGGGAATCATATTCTCAGATACGTAATCCAGTTGTAATGCGGTAGAGTGACCGTTGATGACGTTTTTCGACGCATCCTTATTCGATACCAATTGTCTGTTAGGATCTCCCTTACCGCCGGGTTCAATCCATTTGTTAGCGCCTACCAGGGTAAAGTCACAATGGCCATGGATCCCCCCCATGATAAAGCTATCGTTGTAATGGATCTTCCAACCATCGCCGACACACATTCGCCCTGCACTGGAATCGAATATGGAACCCATTTCTTCAATCTCCTTCTTTAAATTGGGAATCAGTCCAATGGTCAGCCCACCCAAGCCAAACTGGGAAAGTGCGTTAGCGTAGTACAGGTAACCGAAGTGCAGTTCGAGTTCGGGAACATTCGGATAGGCTTTCTTCATATCCTTTACAAATTCTTTTCTGTTGTAAGCCATGAGTATCAAGCTCCTTGTAAATTTCAATCAAGAGTAAGTTGGTTCGTAATTAAGTATTCGATGACAGCAACAGCGGTGTTAATCCCAATAGGAGTTATGGATTTCGGAAACTTTGACACCAGACTCCTTTTGCTCAATCAGGTTTTTTAAGGTGGAATATTCCTCACAGGTGAAGAGACAGGCACTATCCAGACGATTGAGCATCTCCTTAGCCTTTCCCATTCGATTGGTTTCAAGATAGAGTTCACCCAGATATTCCAAGGCGCCGGTATGATCAGGTTCAATCGTCAGGGCGCGTTGATAATATTCTTCCGCAGCTTCATAGCGCTTGAGTTTACGGTGGGTGTAACCAAGAAGATTGAAGGCATCGGCATTTTCAGGCGAGTCCGCAACGATTTGCCGGAGGTCAGCAATAGCAGACTGGTAATCCTTAACCGAAATTTTTTCTTCCGCACTGTTCATGAGCGAAGACCCATTTCCTCCCCAAGAGCTGGGAGCAGCTTGAGCGACAGTGGCAGTGCAGGAAATCAATAGAGCGCAAGTTAGTGGGCGTAATAGTTTCATCATTTTCTCCGTAAATGGCATATCGTTAAATTTCATAACCATTTACTGCCCAGAGATGAAAAAAGTTGCGTAATTTTCAAAAAAAGTTTTCTATTAAGTTGTTCTTACCGGAATTCCGGCTTGGAAGACTCTAAATATCTTAAAATAAATCAAATAGTTATTTGGATTTAAAAAATAAAGCGAACCTGCGGCGGAATAGCGTTGATAGCGTATTTCGTAAGAAGCAAAGAAAAACTAAATCGCATTTTTCGTTGCGCACGAATACTATGTGAATATCTCAATCCACCGAACGAAAAACCCTTGCTTAATCTGCGCAGTCTCCGGATTAACCAGGATTAATCGATTGGTACTCGAGTCTAAAAAAAATTGCTGGTAAAAGGGCAAGGCAAACTATTCCTCTGATGCAACTTTTACATTCGTTGACCAGTAAGTACATAGAAAGGAAGTATTTATGGCCACTGAAGAGACCACCGAAACGTCGGGTCTGGAGCAGTTGGAAGGTGAACATGAAGCCCTTGTGAACCTTATTGCCCGCTGTGCTTTGCGCGATCAACGGGCATTCAAACAACTCTTTCAACGAACAGCGCCTTTTCTAAACGGTGTGGCATTTCGGATATTGAGAGATACAGAAGCCAGCAACGACGTATTGCAGGAGGCTTTTTTGCAGATCTGGTCAAATGCTTCCAGTTATCGGCCAGATAAAGCAAGGCCGGTGACCTGGCTGGCAAGCATAGTGCGTTACCGGGCGCTGGATCGATTGGAGAAGCAAAAACGACATACAAGCCTTTTTGATGAAGAGACTGACGCAGGTCTGGATCACCACACGAGTGACCAGCCCAATCCAGACCAAATTACTGCACGCTTGCAGCAAAGTGCTCAGCTCAAATATTGTCTTGAAACACTCGCAATGGAATCACGTCAGTGCATCGAACTTGCATACCTGCTGGGTTTTTCACGAGACGAAATTGCGGCCAAAATGAATGCCAATGTGAACACCATTAAATCCTGGTTACGGCGTGGCGGAGAGAATCTAAAAACCTGTTTAAGTAACCTGATGGCGGAGGCAAAATGATGCCAACATCCGACGATCTAGCCCTTGAGTTTGTGCTGGGCACTCTGCGTGGTCAGGAAAGGAAACAGTTTGTTAACCGCTTGGAAAAAGAAAGTGAATTGCAGGATCAGGTAAAGTTCTGGGAAGAGCAAATGATGAGCTTCCACCATACTACTCCCACCCTGGAACCGGTCGATAAAATCTGGCAGAACATTGAGGCTAACATCGGTAGTCCGTCATCAGCACCAAAAGAGCATTGGTATAGCTTCTTTGCCAATAGTTGGCAGTGGTTTGCATCGTCGGCACTGACTCTGGTGGTTTGTCTTGGCTTGTGGTTTGGAATTGCCAGCAAACCACCCGATGCTCCGACCAGTTACATGGCGGTGATGACCAGTGATGATGGCACTGCCGTTCTTACCGCACTGGCCCCCCAAGGTGAGAAATCTCTCTGGCTGCAGTGGGCAAGCGATATTACACAGAAGCCCGGTTCAGATTTGCAACTATGGGCGCTATCTCGGTCAGACAACCAAGCACGCTCTTTGGCGGTATTCGACAAGGCTGGAATCAATCAATTGAAAATTGGCAAACCTGAATGGGGGCTGATCAAGGATGCCGAGTATCTGATTCTTACCGAAGAGCAGCCTGGGGGTTCACATAATCAACCCAGCAACCTGATTTTAGCCAAGGGCCTCTGTATTCAATTCGTCCCGGGACAAACGCAGGGATAGAAGTTAACGAGAGAAATAATCGGGTGATTTCTGAGCCATCAGTAAAGGGCTCTGACCCGCCTCTGCCCTAGGTTGACTATCTCTGCTCCTATTACATAATTTACTATTAAGCTTCAGGTTTCGGATTTCCAAAGATTTTGAAGTAACGTTTAAGAGTCAACTTCCTGGTTACTCCTCTTGGTTCCGCAAAAAACGGCAAGAAGTATTCTGGGGTCTCGAATAACTCAATCTTCCAGTCAGTACCTCCAATAAATCGAAAAGTTAAGATGTTTGGTTCTATCAACCTCAAATTTCGAAAGTTACCAGTAGAATAGGCTCCACCCAATGTTGCAGTATCCAGAGGACGAAAGTTTGAGTCCAAGAAATACATGCTCAGCATATCTTCTTCTGGAATATCATCGGTAAAAAATAAAAAGTAATATCCGTTCCAGCGAACAGCAGCCTCCAATATCGCTCCGGATAGTATCGTCGGAGATTCTTTCCCTTCCACAATCAGCTTGCATTGAGGAATTTCACTATCGGCCTTTGTGGGAAACTGCCTTGCAGAAAGCTCACCGTTACTTAGAATTCGCAATTTAGCCATCTCACCAAGCCAATCCAACTGCAAAGACTGCTGCTCCCCACACCTATAGCCCCATTCATATCTTAGACGTCTACGCCAATCCATACCCCCTCAATGAGGAGATTTCTTATGCCGGGATGCTTCCTGCACACCCAACCAATACTCCTTGGTCGCCTCATCAGCGGGAAAAAAGTGCTCTATCCGCAGGTGCTGGGTTGTGACATCCAGAGCGGTACCGAAGGAGGATATTGTCGAAAACATATTCAGGCGGATATCGCCTAGTTTCAGGGTAAAAGGCAATACCGGTTTGTCCAGGTGTTCTATCGATCTGTCACGCCAGTCTTTGGGTACGTCCGGTAGTTCCAGCGCTTTTTCCAATAACGTATTAGGTTGGTCTCGATAAGGACCGGTTAAATGTTCCTGGTGAATACGCTGTAGCATATGACAGGCGAGCATTTCCCAGTTTTCTAAAAACGGCCTCAACCCTCCTTCCTGGAAAAATGCCAAGAACAAATTTGAGTCCGGATTTATCTTAGCGCCACGCAATAACATCTGTTGTATCAGGTATAACTGTGCGGCATTGGCTTGCAGCAGGTTGTAGTCTTTGTCGAAGAGCAACGCCGGATAGGGCATATGGGCGTTAAGGAGATGCTCTACCGCTTCCTTGACTATTTTCATCTCCGGTGAATTCAAATCCTGTTTACTAAAAACCTGGCTATAGCCGGCAGCTGACAGCAACTGATTCGTCCGCGCGTGATCCATGTTAAAAACCCGTGCGATATGGAGCACCATTTCCTTGCTGGGATTCGCCCTGCCCGTCTCTAGGAAACTGATATGTTTCGAGGATATATTGGCTTCACAGGCCAGATCCAACTGACTGAATCGCTGCCCTTGGCGAATGTCTTTCAACATGGTTCCGAATGCGGTCATATTCTCTTACCCGGCTGTCGCTAATGTTTGTGAGTAATACTATCGGTTACCTCATGGAAATTTTCCATTACCTCCAAGGTAATTGAGATAGACACCCGGTTTTCCGAATATGTTCGAGACACCTAAAACGTTCGGAGGATACACCCATGACACCTAATGCCAATCCTGCCATGTTAAGAAAAGTTTTCACCATAGACGCCGTTGCTTCTATCTTGTTCGGCTTGGATCTCATCCTGTTTGCCGATCTTGCAGCGGCTTGGTTCGGCGGTTTCAGTGCCGATTTTTACATGATTACCGGATTTGTATTCGTCTTGTGGGGCATAGACATGGCCGCCGTCGGTTGGATCAATTCATTGCGGCGCCGCTTCAGTCAAGCTGTGGTTTATGTAGATGCGGCATTTGGTGTTCTCGCCGTTGGTCTATTAGCAGCCTACTTCCAAGCATTCACCGCACTAGGCGTTGCGATGATGCTGGCCATGGCGGCGGCAGGTTTCGGGTTTGCCCGGTATAAGCAAAAGGGCATCGGAAACCCGGCAGAGCTGAGAATGGCCTAGGTAATCACGTTAGTTTGCGTGCAACTGGTCCAACAATTGGATCGGCTGCACCGGCTTTGAATTCTATGCCTTTGATCTCTGAGGTAATTGGGGGACTAGGACGCAGATTCCTGTAGCGCGACAACCTGATTTCTGCCGGCTTCTTTTGCCATATAAAGTGCGCGGTCGGCTTCCCTGACGATGTTTTCGGCCGAGGCTTGTTCGCTGGGCACTGCCGAATACAGACCGATGGAAACCGTCACAAATTCTTTACCGTCATTGTAGGGATGGGGAATTTTACTTTCGCGGATGGCCTGTAAGATACGCCCGGCCATTTTGATTGCGCCTTGATGGAGAGTGTCCGGCAGGATAGCAACGAACTCTTCCCCGCCATAGCGTCCGACAAAATCGGTTAATCGCGATCGAGTGGCATTGAGGGTTGCCGCTACTTTGCGCAGGCAGTTATCTCCTTCCTGGTGACCAAAGTGGTCGTTATAGAGCTTGAAGTTGTCCAGATCAATTACCATGAGTGACAGCGGAGTCGCCTGACGTTCTCCCCGGCGCCATTCCCGTACCAATATCTGATCGAACTGACGCCGGTTAGGAAGTCCCGTTAGACCATCGGTCAGAGACAGGTCACGTAGCAAATCCCGGTGGCGGATAAGCTCCATATGATTCCGAACCCGCGCCTCCACTATCCGGTGACTATAGGGTTTGACGATATAGTCAATTGCGCCGGCATCAAGGCCTTCCGCCTCGTCCTTCACCTCGTCCATGGCAGTGACAAAGATCACCGGTATATCGTGGGTTTCGTCGATGCTCTTCAGTTCCCGGCAGACTTCATAACCGTTCATGCCAGGCATTTGAATATCCAGGAGGATTAGATCGATCCGATCGGTGAGCGCTTTTTGAATGCCGTCTTCGCCACTGGTTGCAAACAGGATTTCGTAATCGTCTTTGAGTATTTCATTGAGATTCTGAATATTGGCGATGGAATCATCAATGATGAGAATTCGCGGTTTCTTGTTTACCGCCTCTTTATCATGCCGGTTACCAACCAGAAGCGCTTTTTCAAGCTGTCGAGAATACACCACCTCTTTGCGTTTCGCTTCGCTTAGCTGGTGGCTGGTCTTGCGCAAAGTCAGGTGGGTGCCGACCCGGAGAATCAGCTCGGTGGCATTGACCGGTTTGGTGATATAGTCGGCCGCACCAACTTCAAAGCCCTGCACCATATCGTCAATTTGCGACTTGCCGGTTAAAAAGATCAGTGGTATGTGCCGGGTAATCTCCTGCGACTTCAACTGGGCACAAAATTCCAAGCCGCTGATATCCGGCATCATGATATCGGATAGGATTAAGTCGGGCCGTTCATTCTTCGCCAAGTTCAAAGCCTTGGTCGCATTCTGCGCGAATATAACCTGATAACGGTCTTTCAGCAGAGCGTAAAGCTTTTCGATATCCCTCGGGGAATCATCGACAATGAGGATTTTACCTTCGTGCGGTTGACTCATGCGTAAGATTGGCACTTTGCTACTTCATCCGGCCATCACAGTTTCGCGCCACATCTGCTAACCATGATGCATTTTACTCAGTATAGACCGCATTGCCGCCACTGGAGCCTTTGCACCTTCAAAATCTAATTTGTTCAGACATTTGGATAGCGTATTCAGATACTCCTCAGCCTCACTCAAGCGAATGGATTTCTTTAACAGGCGTCCCAGATCGCAGGCTTTCATATTGTTGGTTTCCAACAGTTCCGCCAACTCAACCAATAATGCTTCGGTGCTTTCCAGGTCCAATTCACTCAGTTCAGGTCCTACACCGGTGGCATTGACCTCTTCTTCCTCACTCGGCAAGGTACGAACCGCTTCGAACACTTCCTCGAGCGCTAAACGCAACCTTTCCATCGTGCTGTCCATGTCTTGAAACTGTTCATGCAAAATAAGGCTTTCCACCTGCCTTGCGGTTTTCTCTACTTCGGTCGCGCCGACATTTCCCGCCTCCCCCTTGAGACGATGTACGGCCATTTTAAGTTCCGGCCAATTCTTTGTTTCCTTAATGGCGTTGAGCGAATCCCAAGCATCCTCATTATCCATTTCAAACCCTGTCAACAAGCGTATAAGCAACTCTTCGTTGTTGCCCAGCCGCAACAACGCAGCGTCGATATCGATTCCTTTCAAGTTCCGCAGATCGGTGTTATCTCGAGTCTCTTCCTTGCTTGGCTCAGATTTTGTTGCAGGTAGGTCTTGTGGTTTTTCGCTACCCTGTTTCCCCTTAGTCGT
The DNA here is from genome assembly GCA_028280065.1 of Hahella sp. GTDB lineage: Bacteria > Pseudomonadota > Gammaproteobacteria > Pseudomonadales > Oleiphilaceae > Hahella. Next base: position 50,979 of record JANQMN010000044.1, on the reverse strand, counting down.
CAGCCCGTCAAATTCCACGCTTAGAGCAGCGGAAGCATCAACACCTCCCGGAGAGGACTTTGGCTCTACATTAGCCGGTATGACAGACTCAAATTCGATGGTCCCGTAATCGTCCGGTGCGGTCGCCTTTGCAGCTTCTGCGGGAGAACTCGCATCATAGGCTGACGGACCTTCTGCTTCGCCCGACTGCGCAGAGATTTGCTTCGCTGCCTCCAGGTTATCCGGATCGAGCCATCGATTCAGTGCCTGATAAAACTCGCTTACATCAATGGGTTTGGTCAGGTAATCGTCCATACCCGCCTGAAGGCATTTTTCCCGGTCACCTTGCATCGCGTGCGCAGTGATCGCAATAATGGGTACACGGCCATTTGCATTGGATTCTTGCCCGCGTATGGCTCGGGTTGCCTGATAGCCATCCATTACCGGCATTTGAACATCCATTAAAACCAAATCATGCTGCTTCCGATCGAACTTTTCCAAGCCTTCTTCACCGTTATTGGCAATCTCGACGGCAATTTCTGCATCCTTCAGTAAGGTAGAGGCGACCTCCTGATTGGTTCGGTTGTCTTCTACCAAAAGCACTTTCTTGCCAGGGTATTTGCGGAAAATCTGTTCCAAAGAATCCTGTTGGGAGGATTGCAATTGGTGATGCCTGTCAGGAGCCAGCAGATGCGCCACGCTATTGTATAGTGCGGTCAGGGTTATCGGTTTCACCAAAAGACCGTCAAAGTACTGGGAATTTCTATCCAGTTCCTCGTCTACTCCATGGGCGGAAGTCAGAATAATACTTGGAACAGTATCCGCCTGAACCAGTTCCTTGATCATCTTCGCGGTATCCAACCCATTGATCCCCGGCATTTTGCAATCCATGAGAATCAAACGATAAGTCTTGGGTTTATCCGCATTGCATAGAAAATCGATGGCTTGCCCGCCGGAGTCGGCAACATCCACCTGAAAACCAAAGGTTGTCAGCATGTCTGCAAGTACTTCACGGGAACTGGCATGATCATCAACCACCAACACCGGTTTCTGCGCCAAGGCCTTAGGCAGTACGAAGTAATCTTTTGCTTGTGACTCCCGCCGGAACTGCGCGGTAAAACTGAAAGTACTTCCCCGGCCAACTGTGCTTCGGCAGAAAATCTTCCCCTTCATCGCAGCCACGAGATTGGCGCATATGGCCAGTCCTAAACCGCTGCCTTCAAACTGTCTGCTGGTGCTGGAGTCCGCTTGGGTAAATGGCGTAAAAAGGGTATTAATCCGCTCCTTGGGAATACCAATGCCGGTATCCTTCACGGAAAATTCCAGCAGGACCATGTCAGTCGCCTCACTTTTAATCCGGGCACTGACGATGACTTCACCATGAGGCGTGAACTTCACCGCGTTATTGGTTAAGTTCAGCAGTATCTGTCCTAGACGTAATGGATCGCCGGTGATCTTCTGGGGAACATTCGGGGATATATTGAACAGGATATTCAAATCTTTCTCGCCGGCTCGGGGCATTACCATTTCGCCGAGAGCATGCAGCACCTCATCCAATACGAATGGCTTGGATTCCAGCTCCAAATTGCCGGTTTCAATTTTTGAGAAGTCGAGTATGTCGTTGACGATACTCAGCAACACCCTGGAAGATGACTGAATTTTTTCCAGATAAATGCGCTGCTGGTAGCTCAGCCCGGTTTTCAAAACCAGATAGCATAAACCAATCATCGCATTCATCGGCGTTCTGATCTCGTGGCTGATATTCGCCAGGAAGTCATTCTGTGTCCGCGTAGCCGTTTCGACTTCTTGCTGAGCCTCTACCAAGGCTAACTCAAGTTCTTTTTCCCGTTCCTGCGCCCGCTGTACCCATTTGAGGGCGAATAAACCTGCCTGCCAAACCCCGGCGAGCAGCAATAAAACAACGATAGCTTGAAAAATCACACCATTGAAAATGGCCTGTCGGGTTCCCTGTAAAAATACGTCGCTTACCGTGAACGTAGCCAAACCAATAATTTCATCATTAGCCGAGGCATAAAGCTCGACCTTGACGGACTGACAGCTATAACAATCGGCACTGCTGCGAATGGTCTCCATTGAACCGACCTCAACCGGAACCGCGTCATAGTTCACTTCCAGTTGAATTTGCGTGAAGTAGGGTAATCGGCTGATGGGATCACGGGAAAACAACAGGGTATCCAAAGATCTCAGCAGGTCCAGTTGGTCCGCTTCGCTACTGACCTGTTCCAAGCCCGCCGCCAGCATCGCGCCTTGGGATTGCGCAATCAACTCCGCCGCGGCCTGACTTTCCTGTTCAAGTCGCGGTACCAAGGAAAACCGCCAATGGGCGAATATCAGCAATTCAGCCACTGTAAGCAGAACCGCAAAGACACCGTGTATTGTCAGTGGTTGCATCAGCCGCTGCGAATTAAGGTGCATATTGATCAGCTACCTTAAGGAAAAAGTTATTGAGTCTTACCGATGAACTTTTAAGGGTTGCCAGATTGATATAAGGCCTGGGCTTCACTGTACCGGTCATTCCCGACATCACACCCTGTTCCACATGCCCTTCGAACGGCGAGTATAAAATCCGATTGGATTCAATTGCATAGTCGACAATATACCTCAGCGTCGGCGCGCCGGGATGGTCCAAAAGATAGATACCTGCCGGCGGCTGAATAAGATTCGTCAGTTCCTTTGCCGTCACCGGTTTAGCCAAATACGGGATATCTAAAATGCGACCTTCGCTCTCTCCTTGGCCCATCTGCATTAGCTGGGTTGCAAAAGCACTGGCCAAATCCGGATTGCCCCGATAAACCAGACCAAGAATCAATCTGCCTTGCTTATCAAGTTTGTTTGCCAGATCCATATCGGCGGCGAGTACGGCTTTAAACTGGCGAAAACCAATTTGGATGCGACGATGGTCAATGACAGCATCAGCCATCACATTCGTTATCACTAACAATCCAACTAAAAATGCCACAAAAAACGGCACTTTCCTTTTCATATGTCTCCCGAAGAGGTGCTTGCAAAACTTTTGCAAGTGCCTCGAAGTTATTGATTAATCAGGCCCCTATTGGAACTCTGGAGCAATTCCATTGCCTACAAGCATAGTACAGTTCATTACAGTCGTATGGCATGTAATACTCTATGGCTACAGCAAATGTTATGGTTTAGCGCAGGCGTCGCCGCCTGGTAACGCCAGTCTTCCATTCAATATGGTTTAGACAAGCTGAACTCTGCCGATAAAACAACAAGTTAGATACCACCCTCATGCATAAGCCACTGACTAAAGAAGAAAAAAGCTGGATTATTTACGATATTGGTAACTCAGCTTTCGTGCTGATTATCGTCACCACCATCATGCCGATATTCTTCAAGGATGTGGTCGCCACGAATCTAACCGGAGCGCAATCGACGGCTTACTGGGGTTACGCAAACTCTATCGCCTCCCTGATTTTAGCGATATTGGCGCCAATTCTCGGTACCTTAGGAGATTTTCGAGGGAATAAGAAAAAGCTCCTGTTCGGCCTGCTGGCGGCGGGATGGGTCGTAACCGCGTTGTTAACGCAGATTGGTCCCGGCGATTGGCTAATCGCTCTCGTGCTTTACATCTGCGCGCGTCTAAGCTGGGCCGGAGGCAATGTATTGTATGACTCCTTGCTGGTGGATGTTGCAGCAAAGGAACGGATGGACCGGGTATCGGCATTGGGATTCGCCTGGGGATATATTGGCAGCGTGGTGCCGTTATTGATGGTAGTGGGATTGATCTTGTCCGGCATGGACATGGCTAAGGGAACCCTGCCGGTAAGCGAAACCCAATGGTCGTTTCTTATTGTTGCGGTATGGTGGCTGGTTTTTTCCATCCCTCTGCTGCGAAACGTGCCGCAACGCTACTTCCTGCCCAAACCTTCGCAGCCTCTGCTTGCCGCCTTTAGACAGCTGGCCGAGACCTTCAAAAAACTCCGTCAACACCGCGCCGCCTTCACGTTTCTACTGGCATACTTTTTCTATATCGACGGCGTCGACACCATCATAACGATGGCGGCAGTTTATGGCCGCGACCTGGAGTTCAGCCCCACGACCCTCATTATTGTTATTCTCTTTATCCAGATCGTGGCGTTTCCATTTGCCCTTTGGGTAAGCCGGCTGGCGGATCGGATTGATAGCCGTAAACTGATTCTGTTAGGTATCTCCATTTATACCGTCATTACCTTTATCGCTTTTCTATTACCCGATTTGCCCGAACAGATAAAAATTATCACTTTCTGGTTGATGGCGTTTCTCGTGGCGATGGCGATGGGCGGCATACAGGCTCTTAGCCGCAGCTATTTTGGCAAACTCATTCCACCGGAAAACAGCGGCGAGTTTTTCGGTTTGTACAATGTCGTCGGAAGGTTTGCGGCGATTTTAGGCCCTTTTTTGATTGGCGTGATTGGCACTATTACCGGACACAGCAAATGGGGTGTCTTATCGCTGGTAGTATTGTTCATTATCGGTGCAATACTGCTAATGCGAGTGCAACCTGAAAGAAACTAGACAACAACAATAGGAATCTGCGATGCCTCTCAAATCCTTATTAATCACGCTCAGTTTATTGATCGCTTGCCAAGCAAGCGCAGACGCTAAACCTGCCATCAAGGTTCACCGGTATGCTTCCGCGCCTTACGCCTGGAATACCAACAGCTATTGGCTGGAAAGTTCGAGTGGGATCGTCATCATCGATGCACAACTCCTACGTTCCGACGCACAATACTTTGCTGCGATGATCAAAGCCAATGGGAAGCCTGTACTTGGCGCATTTCTCACCCATCCGCATCCGGATCACATTGCAGGGTTTACGGAACTTCGCAAAGTTCTGGGAGAATTTCCCATCTACACCACGCAATTGGTAAAAGAAACCGCGAAAACCAACTATCAGCAGTTTGTGAATAGTAGCTTCGCCAAACATTTCGGCGAAGATAGAATCACCGAGGTAACAGTGCCGGAAAATCTGGTAAAGCCGGAAATGCGTATAGGCAATATGATATTTCAGATAAAGGAAATGGGGCCGGGTGAATCTCCCGACCATATCGTCATCTACCAACCAGACTTGAAAGCGCTGTTTGTCGGGGATATTACCATGAATCATCATCCAGCCTATTTCGGTGAAGGCCGGCCCATGATGATCATCGCCCAGCTAAACAAATTGAAGGCACAATTTTCGGACGCCGAATTTGTGTACAGTGGCCACGGCGATCCGCAAAGAACCAGCGTTTTTGATCAGCAAATTGCTTATATCGAAGCTTTCATTGCAGAAGTTAAAAATGCAAGGGCCAAGCCCGATGCTTTGGACGAAAACGGCAGGTTGACAGCGGCGAATCGAAAAGCGCTAAGCAAGAAAATTGCCGGTATGTATCCGCAACTGAGCTATTTCGGTTATTTACCGCAAGTGATAACGGAATGGAATGTCTATGGCGCCGAAGCGAGTTTGATGGAAACTCAAAGGCAATAAAATGCCTTATCGGATTGCCCCAAGTGCCATTTGATGATTTTTCTTTGTGGATGAATTGAAAATACAGTTGCGGCTTAGCGGAGATCCTACGTATGCAGTCGAACCTGAAATTTTACGACTTTGAAACGCATAATCCGTCCGACTGCGGCGCAGTATTGGATATAGAATTTTCCAGCGCCGGCTTGGACTGGCCAGGTGTCATTCTCGAAAAGGGTAGCTCTCAGTATTTTTATCCGAATAATGTTTCTACTCCCTACTTTTATTTTGCCCTGGCACTCGAGGAAGACTTGCATTGGAACGCCAAAACCATCGATGGCATGACAGCCTTGAAGTCGAGTCCGGGAGATATCTGGATCAACCCTCCCAACTGTCCGTTTTCCCACGATATCTCCGAACCCTGTTACTTCCTTATTCTGGCTGTTGAAGAACAACCATTTCTCGACAGTTGTGCAATGACTTTTAAGGAAAAGGATCTGCAATTCCTGAACAACTACAATGTCCAGGATGGAACAATCAAAGGCATTATGGAGCTGTTTTTATTGGAAGCTAAAGCCGGTGGTAAAAACGGATACGCTTATTTAAAAAATTTGCTCTCCTTGTTGGCGACGCATTATATCCAGAGCTACTCAAATTACGCCGATCTGCAAAAGTCCCCTTCGAGCGCTTCGAAGTTTGATCAACAGCAAGTCGACAAGGTTGATATCTACATTGAGGAAAACATCGGCAAGCCAATCTCGGTGGATGGCCTGGCCGACGTACTGCACTGCAGTAAATTTTACTTCCTCCGAGAGTTTAAAAAACTGGTTGGAATTACTCCCTACCAGTACCTCATGAACAAACGCCTGGAGCAGGCGCAAAAGCTTCTAACCTCGCCTCACGGCAACATCGCGTCAATCGGGCTTGATTTGGGCTTCAATGATCAGTCTCACTTCACGCGATCATTCAAGAACCAGTTCGGCATCACCCCCGGGCAGTTTCAGAAACAAGCCCGTTCCCTTTCCGATTAACCCGCTGCAAGAAAGTACAAAGGTCCAAGCAGCAATTTGCAATCATCGGGATCCAGACAGCGTTACTCTATCCCTATCCTATCCGGTTGGGCGTTCCGCAACCCCCATCAGATAAATGACTTGAGAGGAGATGACGATGAAATCATTAAAACTGAAATTGATCCCCACCATGCTTTGCAGCCTTGGATTGCTTACTGCGTCACATCCGATTGTTGCAGACGAAGCCGTTGCCCCGCTATCGGCGGCCATCCTCCAACAAACCGCCATGGAAGAAATTAAACACAACCTGGTGTTCATGGTTAACGCCATAGACAGCAAACAATGGAAAGTAGCCGAAGCAAAATTCGCGGATGAAGTATTCGTAGACTATTCGAGCCTTTCCAGTCAACCGGGAAGTATCGTCAAAGCGTCCGAACTGGTCGGCGGCTGGCAGAACTTGCTGGCAAATGTAAGCACCCACCACATGTTAAGCAACTTCGATATCGCTATCGATGGTGAGCAGGCGGAAGCATTCTCCCATGTTTATGCCAGCCACACGGCTGAAGGAATCGACTATTGGGATGCCTACGGCCGCTATCACCATAAGCTCGACAGAATCAATGACCAATGGAAAATCACCAGTATGACCTTAATTATGCATGGCCAGAAAGGTAACCTTAATTTCTTGCAAGAGGTTGGGAAAATGAATGCAGACAGTAAGCAAGCATCCGATACGGCTGATAAATCCGCTATCAGCAAAATTCATTTCGAAAGCGAAGGGGAGCGCGTTGTCGGCAACCTCTATTTTCCTGTGGACTATGATCCCAAAAAACAGTATCCAGCGGTAATTGTGTCCGGCAGTTGGACCACCGTAAAAGAGCAGATGGCCGGATTATATGCAGAAAAACTGGCAGAACAGGGCTTTATAACCTTGGCGTTTGATCCGAGAAATTTTGGTGAAAGTGGAGGAAAAACCCGTTTCCACGAGAATCCTGCTCAGAAAGTGGAGGATATCCGCAATGCGGTTACCTACCTGCAAAGCATGGCAGAAATCGATGGCGATAGAATTGGCGCGTTGGGTATTTGTGCCGGGTCGATGTACACCTTGATGGCAGCTGCTGAAGATCCGCGCATTAAGTCTGTGGTCACTGCCGCTTCTTGGCTGCATGACGCGGAGGCCGTGAAGCTTTTCTACGGCGGAGAAGAAGGCGTACAAGAAAAAATTAATGCGGCCCGACAGGCAAAACAGAAATATGCCGAGACCGGCGAAATCGACTATATCCCAAGTATTTCGACGACAGACCCGTCCGCTGCCATGTATGGCCCCTTCGACTATTACTTAAATCCTGAACGCGGCGCGGTCCCTGAATGGAGCGCCGACAAGTTTGCGGTAATGACTTGGGAAGACTGGCTCACTCTTGATCCCATGCCGTCCGCCGAAAAACTGAATACGCCGACACTTATGATTCATTCGGATGGTGCGGTACTGCCGCAATACACTAAACAGTATTTCGATAAAATAGCAACTTCCGACAAAGAGCTACATTGGATCGAAACAGACCTGGAATCCCCCTACCATCAGTTCAACTTTTACGACCGGCCAGCGGAAGTGAATGAATCGATTGCGCAGGCAAAGCAGTGGTTCAGTAAGAAACTGTAGGCAGGTAAGTTTTGCCTGGTTCCATGAAGCCAACCTCGCGTTTCATCCAATTGCAAAGGTTTTTGAAAAACTAAATCCGGATACACAGACAACGAGGTTGGAACTTCCTGATTCATCAATGATGCTTGACATTGTCTAAAACTTAAACCATCCTATGCCGCTATGACTAACTTAAACGCACGCACCATAATAGCCATCATTATTCACATTATTCCTTCCGGATTGGTGGGTTAACGGCTGCGTCAACTAAGCTTCTGAAACCCGCCAACTGGCGGGTTTTTTCGTTTTAAGGCTTAGAAAAAGAGATAACAGGATCAAAGAGGTAGGTAGTAACGTGAGCCAAGTAACGAACAAGGGAACGTTTTCTTTTGTCGATTCCGAAAATGAGATCCTGCAGTTCTGGAATGATGAGCGGATCTTCCAGAAATCGCTGGAGCAGACCAAAGATCTGCCCCCTTACATTTTTTATGATGGCCCTCCGTTTGCAACTGGGCTGCCCCATCACGGCCACTTGGTTGCCTCAACCATAAAAGACATTATCCCTCGCTACTTCACCATGCAGGGTCGCTATGTGCAGCGGCGCTTCGGCTGGGATTGCCATGGCTTACCTATTGAGCATGAAATCGATAAGAGCCTGGGAATGTCTTCCCAGGAAGCCGTCGCCACACTCGGTATCAAGCGCTACAACGACAAATGCCGGGGAATCGTACAACGTTATACAGAGCAATGGCGTAAGACCATTTCCCGTATCGGACGTTGGGTCGATTTCGACAACGACTATAAAACCATGGATCCCTGGTTTATGGAATCCGTTTGGTGGGTATTGAAACAGTTGTGGGACAAAGACCTAGTCTACCGGGGCAATAAAGTCGTGCCGTTTTCGACGGTACTCGGCACGGTACTGTCCAACTTCGAAGCGGGCAGTAACTATCAGGATGTTCAGGACCCGGCGGTTACCGTTCTGTTTAAACTTACCGAAAAAGAGGAATACCTGGCCGCCTGGACCACGACGCCATGGACCCTACCTAGTAACCTGGCTTTATGTGTAAGGGAAGATATCGAGTACGTTAAAGTATTCGATAAAGAGCGCGATCAGTTCTTCTGGCTTGCTGAATCAAGGCTGGCTGATTACGGTAAAAAACATGATCTTAAAGTCACAGATCACTGCTTGGGATCGGATCTTATCGGTCAGAGTTATGAGCCTCTATTTCCCTATTTTTCGGAACAAGCTTCCCTGGGTGCTTTCAAGGTGTTGGCAGATGACTTCGTCACGACGGAAAGTGGTACCGGTATCGTTCATATCGCACCGGCTTTCGGTGAAGACGACTTCCGCGTATTGAAAACAGCTGGTATTGAAGCCTTCGTATGCCCGATCGATATGCAAGGAAAATTCACTTCCGAAGTGTACGGCTTTGCTGGCATGCATGTTAAAGAAGCGGATAAATCCATCATCCGCATGCTTAAAGATCAACACCACCTGTTCCAACAGGAAGTCATCCAGCATAGCTATCCCATGTGTCCACGCTCAGATACACCGATCATCTACCGTGCAATTTCTTCGTGGTACGTCAAAGTCGAGCAAATGCGCGAACGCCTGCTGGAAGTCAACCAGAATATCAACTGGGTACCCGAACATATCCGGGACGGTCGCATGGGCAACTGGTTGAGTGGCGCTGTGGACTGGGCCATTTCCCGCAACCGCTATTGGGGCACGCCACTGCCAATCTGGATCAATGACAACAATGGCAAAATGTTGTGTATTGGTTCTCGGCAAGAACTTCAAAATTACACAGGAGAATGGGTAGAAGATTTACACAGGGAAAATATCGACCACCTCACCTTCAGTTTACCCGGTGAAGAAGGCGTTTATAAACGGGTAGAGGAAGTATTGGATTGCTGGTTCGAAAGCGGTGCTATGCCCTATGCCCAGTTGCACTACCCATTCGAAAATCAGGAAGTTTTCAGTCAGGGTTACCCCGCAGAGTTTATCGCCGAAGGTCTTGATCAGACCCGGGGCTGGTTCTATACCCTGATTGTCCTGGGCACCGCGCTATTCGATACCCATGCGTTTAAGAACGTTATCGTCAATGGCATCGTGATGGCCGAAGACGGTAAAAAAATGTCGAAGCGTTTACGCAACTATACGCCGCCCGACGAACTCATGGAGGAATACGGCGCCGATGCGTTACGCCTTTACCTGATCAATTCGGGGCTGGTCAAAGCCGAAGAGCAGCGCTTTACCGACACTGGTGTTAAGGAGATGGTTCGGCGTGCGCTATTGCCTTGGTATAACGCCTTCAAGTTCCTGAAAACATACGCCAGTATTGATCAATGGAAACCTGGAGACGAGCAAAAAACCTCAGAAAACATCACGGATCGATGGATCTTGTCGCGCCTGCAAACCCTTAAACTTCGGGTTGCCGCCGAAATGGAGGGTTATCGTCTGTACAATGTGGTACCGGCATTGTTCGAGTTTATCGAGGATTTAACCAACTGGTATATCCGCCTTAACCGCTCCCGTTTCTGGGTGGAGGAAATGACAACGGATAAGCAAAACGCGTATAGCACGCTCTATCAGATATTAAGTGAGCTCAACCTGACAATGGCCCCATTTACCCCATTTCTGGCGGAAAAGATTTATCAGGAACTGAAGGCTTTTAGTCATGAAGAGCAATCCGCTTCGGTTCATCTTTGCCGCTATCCGCAAGTACATAGGGAATTGATTGATGAATCGCTGGAAGCCGGGGTAACACGGATGCAACACGTCATCTTGCTGGGTCGCCAGAAACGCCAAGATGCCAGAGTTAAGACCAAGTACCCACTTGCAAACCTGACGGTGGTCCATCGGGATCGTGGACTGCTGAATGAAATTGAAAAGCTTTCGAGCTACATCAAATCGGAACTCAATGTGAAAACATTGCATTTCTCAGAAGCGGAGAATGATTACATCAATCTCTATGCTAAGCCGAATGCGCGTAACCTGGGTCGCCGTCTTGGCAAGCAGTTCAAACACTATCAGAAGTTGATAGAAGCATTAACTCCCGATGAGATTGATTCGCTGCAAGCTAATGGTGAAGTCACCTTGAAAGGTGAAACCTTTGTTACCGATGACATTCTTGTTTTCAGGGAAGCCAAGGCCGGAAATAATGCTATTTCCGACCGGTTTATCTCTATCGACCTGAACTGCAAACTCAACGAAGAACTCCAGCTCGAAGGGTTGGCTCGGGAGATGGTGAGTAGAATTCAAAAAACTCGCCGGGATATCGGCCTGGATGTCGTCGATAGAATCAACATCACCTACCGGGCGACAGGTAAATTGGAGCATGCCATGCAAAGCCATCAGGGCTATATTTCGAGGGAAACACTGGCGCTATCGGTATCCTATGATTCGGGCGATCATGCGCTGTCTTTCGATATTGACGGTGAAGTTCTCGACCTGACAATTCGGTCAGTCAGCTAATCTGAAACTTATCGGTGGAGGACTGGGCAAAGGGACAAACAATTGCATCCTTGCAAATTTGGGTGGAGTGTGTACCCCAGTACCAAGTTTTTATTGACCTGTTTGTGTCCTAAGCCTTTCATCACGGCCATCTCTCAAGCGGACATGAGGTTCTTCGCATAAGCAAAATCAGCTTTATTTAGGACTACTGCATTTTCTTCCAGGGTTCCATCCCGGACAAGTCCCGCATTGATGATTCTATCTATTGTCGGACTGTTAAAATTCAGCCCTTTCAACCACTTCGGAAAATCTTCGGGTTGCTGCCAATCCACGACGGTCTGCCCGTCTAAATCAAACACTCGCAGGACGGTTCCACCCCGACTGAACTGAAAACCATACAGTGGATATTCTGCTTCCCACTTCTGCACCGGATTGAAACTGGCTAGGGCTTGCTCACTTAACATCTGCATCAGGCTCTGCCCTAAACTGAAGTAACAGTCCTCGATCTGCTCAACCGGAATACTGGAACCTACTTCCGTCACTTTACTGGGTGTGCGATATTGCTGTTGGATCACAACTTCTCCGCCTTTTTCGAACAAGGCAAGCTGAAGCTGGTATGGTTCATCGTTCTCCCGTGGGATTCTTGGAGTGAATCTGACACCGCCCTCGCATCTGCCACTGTCCTTTATCTGCGGCCCAAACACAGACCAGTCCATACTCCGCTCCGGGTCCAGGGAAGCCACTCCACGAATCTGCATTTCCGAAAGCAAACCGTCGATAGTTTTTAACGCACGGGATACTTTACCCATGGGCGTTTTTTCCTGTGCACGTAAAAATTGCCCGTGAATGAGACCAGCTTTTAGGAACGGGTGCATCAATTATCACCTTAAGAGTTAGTAAACAGATCTGTTGAACCGCTCGATCAACTGTAGTGGATTCTAACGCATATCTCAGCCCCACGAGAATCTCGACACGCTTTGGAAAAAACAATCGGTGGTACACTTCGGATAACAGAAACACCAATGGCAATTGTTATGACCTTGTTCACCCAGTCCTTTCACCACAAAGCATCTATATGGACGTTATTACTGGTTATTGGCTTTAGTATCGACAGGACAAGTTTAGCGGGCGTTTTGATAAATCCTCAAGCAGACGCCAACGCCATCCCGGAACTGTACTACTGGCAGGCCATACTCCCCTATGGCTCCGAACAGCAGTCCAACAGAGTGGATCAGGCTTTTTCAGAGTTGAATCAGGCATTGTTCACCATTGATGCCATGCGTGAAGCCACGGAACGGAAAATGGCAAACCAGGATGCTTGGCTTACCCTTAATAAAGCGATCGGAGATCTAGCGTTCGATACGCTTATGGCAACCAACCTCCATCCCTATCTCTATAAACCGACTGCGGACGAGCGGATGATTCAGTTTAACGGCCGCTGGGCTGGTAACGATGAATACCAGTTCGTTTTTGGCAAACTTGAGAATACTTCCGGCGGGCCTCGCATGGGGAATCTGTCTGCCGAATTGATCCTGAAAAAAGGCAGCTACAGCGAAAGCTCGGCTATCGTCGAGAGCAACGCTGGAATAGACTTCGGGACATTATTGTTTATAGAGATGCTACAGAGTATGGAAGCGTTTTTCTGGCAACTGGATGCCGAACGGATAACTACCGGCATCGGGCCGGATGTTTTATCCCGCAATATCAATACAGGGGGTGGGCTGGATGCCCACGACCTGTCGATGCTGTCCCAGTTGACCGCAAGCATTCCTCACGTGATAGAGAGTCTCAGCAGATACTCGGTGTTCGAAAAGTTGGTTGAAATCAGAGCTGCCACCGATAGTCCGGAGCGAATTTCCCATATCAAACTGCGCCAGCGGCTCGATCTGGATGCGATGAAACAATACGTTCCGGAGACGCTCGAAAATTACGGCTGGTTCTTCAGGCATGTTTCCTTCGCCATGACGGTGAAGACGGACACCGGCGGAAGTTTGGCCAAATTTCAATATGATGCCGTTAACCACCTAGCCTCCATCGATCTATTGTTGCATAAAGGCGGGGTGGTGGTGGCAAATTCAGCGGGTCAGGCGAGTATGCAGGTCATTCACCCCACCCGGCTGCACAACTTTGACTTTCAGGTATCGACAGATATTGACATCGACCTTTGGGGATTGAAGATTCATGTTGACGAACTTGTCCTGGACTCCAACTATTTGGCCGCAGACTGGCAACAGCCTTCACGGGATTCCAGCCTTGGCATGAACCTGAATCGACTGCCCAAAGTACAGGTGGAGGGCGCTTTTTTACATATTATTCCGGCGGCGGTCATTGATGTACTTATTCCGGGCACCATCGAAACAGCCATCACGGATACTTTTCGGGAGGCGGTATACGGCAACGATGGTCGTGGCGCGCTACTAGGATTTGAGTTCAAAGAGCGTGACGGACATCATCGCCTGCAGACCTATCTGAATTTCGAAATTCCTTATCAGCTAATACAAGATACGGCAATAGAACTATATCAATCGACAGACCAACAAAAGCCTGCCGGCGGGGGGCTGCTCAATTCATTGAGACTGGCATTGCGGCAAGATTTCACGCGCATATCCCGGCTCTACGAGCACCGGGAAATTGTCCGTCATCTGGCAATGGACCGGGACTAAGGAATAACTCCATGTCTTGCTTTTCTTATAGGTGTTAAAAATCTTAAAGCGCTTCAAAAGGATCGATAAAGGCCCAATCGATGTTCACCGCGACCCGCCAATCTTTTAGTTTTCGAAAGCAACCAAAACCACGACCGTTCTGGATTGCACGCGATAGCGTTTTTGGTTACGCAGTTTTGTTGCCCTAGCAATATCGACGATATCGTCAGGGGACGCCAGATAGGTATCGATAACACGGCACCACCTGCCTCTATGCAAATGGGGCAACTCAAAACTCAATGCCTGGTGATAGGCATTTATCGCAATGTAAACAAGCTCGCTGGATTTCGGATCACGAATGGTAGCGGCAATTGAATGTGAGTCATAAGACCAATCGGGGCAAAACGCTTTTGTACCATGCCACTGGACCTTATGCTTGACCAGCGCCTCTTCAAGCGACTGGTGCTTTTGATGCTCAAGCGCCGGCACTCTGCTCCGCCAATGAATAATCATCCTGGTAAAACGCAGAATATCTTCGTTTTCTTGCACCAGTGACCAATCAAACCAACTAATCTCGTTATCCTGACAATACGCATTATTGTTGCCTTGTTGGGTCCTGCAAACCTCATCCCCCATGGTGAGCATCGGCGTACCCAAAGCGACCATTTCGATGGCAATGAAGTTTTTTATCTGCCGATGCCGCAACTCCAAGATTCTCTTGTTTCTCGTTGGCCCCTCTATGCCGCAATTCCAGCTGCGGTTATGGCTTTCTCCATCCCGATTGCCTTCCCCATTGAGTTCGTTATGCTTGTCGTTATAACTCACCAGATCGTTAAGCGTGAATCCGTCGTGGGCGGTGACAAAATTGATCGATCGATGCAGAGAGCCCGGCTGCGATTGATAGATGTCAGGACTGCCAAGTAACCGGTCTGCAAACGGTCCGGCATAGCCTTTGTCGCCTTTGACGAAGCTACGCACATCATCCCGAAATTTGCCATTCCACTCCTGCCAACGGCCGCCGGTGAATTTGCCAACCTGATACAGACCCGCTGCGTCCCAGGCTTCTGCAATGATTTTAGTACCGGCGAGTACCGGATCGGTCTCAATCGACCAGAGGACGGGAGGTTCCTGAAGGACGTGGCCTTCGGAATCGCGGGCAAGTATGGATGCCAAGTCGAACCGGAAGCCATCAATGTGCATTTCCTGAACCCAATAATTCAAGGTGTCTCTGATGAGACGCCTGGACACCGATTTATTGGCGTTGAAGGTATTTCCGCAACCACTGTAGTTGGCAAATTGGTGGTTTTTTTTCTCATAGATGTAATAAGCGTTGTTCTGCAGCCCCTTGAAGCTCAATGTCGGCCCGCCCCAGCCGCCTTCCGCGGTATGGTTAAATACCACATCCAGATAAACTTCAATTCCCGCCCGGTGTAATGCCTTGACCATATCCCGAAACTCGCGGATCGCGCCCAACGGGGTTTTGTCCGAACTATAGGCTTGATGCACGGCAAAGAAATTGATTGGTGAATATCCCCAATAATTCGACAGCGATGGGTTCGGACAATCCTGTGGATCGAATTGCTGCACGGGAAGCAGTTCCACTGCGGTAACGCCCAGTTCTTGAAGATAAGGAATTTTTTCAATCACGCCGGCATAGGTCCCGCGCTTATGTTCGGCAACACCTGAGTTCGGATGGGCGGTAAATCCCTTAACATGCATCTCATAAATGACCGTTTCATTCAATGATCGCCCGATAAGGTCGGTATTTTCCCAGTCGTAGCCCCGATGCTCGCTCACGACACCTTTTAAACAGTGTGCGACATTGTCTCTTTCGTCGATCGCCATATCCCGGTCATAGTTATCGCCAATTGCAATGGCCTTCGCATAAGGGTCCAGCACCACCTTTTTCGGATTGAAAAGCAAACCTCTCGACGTATCGTACGGTCCGTAAACGCGATACCCATATAGCTGACCAGCCTCGATCTCCGGTACGAAGCAATGCCAATAATCTCCGGTGCGGTGGGTATCGGCTTCCAATATCAAGGTTCTGCTAGGTATGACAGCTTCAGCATGATCGAACAGCAATAGCTCAACGCATTTTGCATCACAGGAATAAAGCGAGAAGTTAGCGCCACCTTCAAGTAGATGCGCGCCCAGTGGATAAGGCCGGCTTTGCTCGATCATAAGCATTGTTTCCGCATTTTTATCAATTACCGGGCAATTTATGCGCAACGAATATTGCACGCATATTTCCGAGAAGGAAAAACATAGAAGGTTTGTTTAAACCCGGATCTCTTCGATTGAGATGAACTGATTTCAAGTCTATTAAAGCACTATCTCATTATTATGCGAGAGTTTGCCAGGTAAAAAGGGTTCAAAGCTATTGCCCCTTAACAGCGTGAACCCTAATTAGCATTGCTTAATCGGACAAACTCAAAATCAAAAAATCCTCGAAAATATACGGCCGCCGCGGCGGGAGGAGCGGCGCTCGCGCATTCGGCTGTGAAGTTGACGTCGCTTATCCGCTAACCATGATTCTCGTGTCACGCCGGCATCCGCGCCCCTGCGGTTTTCTTCCGTTCGCCTGAATTGGCAGAACTCCCGGTACGAATCCACATTTTCCGAAAGGTCACGCAGAACCAGTTCAATCATGATCGCATCGTCGAGAAAGCCCAACAACGGCAGATCATCCGGCACCAGATCTTCCGCTTTACAAAAGTACTTAAGAGAATTCACGATATCGTTGCGTTCCTCTTCCGGGAGTTGCCATTCTGCATCACCCAGCATCTGCACCAGCGTGTCTAACTTTTCAATTTTTTCTTTTACGAAATCAGGAACTTTGGTCTCACCAATACCGGCGCAAATAGACTGCACCTGTTGAATGGTTTGTGCTTCGGTAATCGTCGACTCTGAAGTCACGGCTTTGGTCATCGCTTCGCGAAAATACTTCAAATCTTCTTCGCTAAATTCAAGAGAAACCTTGATAGACATCGTTTTTCCTTTAGTGATTGTTTTCAAGCCCCGGCCACCAACGACAATAACCTGCTGCCAATGGGGGCGATCTAAAAGGTACCATCGTTATCGTTTTTGCATGTCCGAGTCCGATAGCCGGGAGTTGCGCAAAGCTTATACCTAATCTCTTCGGTGAGGCAAATCTTCCATTTTCGGAAGTAAGAGAGACTAAGCTCTGCGACGTCAGTCTGCATAGGATCAACCAATAAGGATTTCAAAACAGCAGCAATTTCAAGTTGAAAAAGTGGCTAAGAGATGCTTTGTATTAGGAATAGCCGTTTCATTCTGATTGACTTGGCAAACATCTGTCATAAAACGTCCTCAGGTGAACCATCGGGGTAAAAACCGGTCTATAAATAGCGAATGAGTATTCGGCCTCAAAGCCAAAGTTAATAAAAGTATAAGAACATCGATCCTCACGGGGGAAAATGCGCCATGTCCACATTTACTGAAAGTTGGGTATATATCGTTCTGGAAGTTCTCGCTGCAGTTTTTGTGGCTATTGTCGGTTTCGCAGTGCTGGCGATTATTGCTCTCTATATCATTGATGTTACCCAAACCAAACAAACCATTCGCCGCAACTATCCAGTGATTGGCAGATTTCGGTACTTCTTCGAGCACCTGGGCGAGTTCTTCCGGCAATATTTCTTCGCCATGGACAGGGAGGAGTTACCGTTCAACCGTGCTGAAAGGTCCTGGGCATACCGCGCCGCAAAGGACATGGATACCACCGTTGCCTTTGGCTCTACCCGTGACTTACGCCCCACCGGTTCGGTGTTTTTCGTTAACTGTCCCTATCCCACGTTGGGCGAGGATGCCGTAGAACCGGAACCGGTAACCATTGGACCCTACTGTGAATCGCCCTTCACCACTGCCTCTATCATTAATATTTCCGGCATGAGTTACGGGGCGTTGTCGGTACCTGCCGTTAAAGCCCTATCCTATGGCGCCAAGCAAGCAGGGTGCTGGATGAACACCGGCGAAGGCGGGCTTTCGCCATATCATCTTGAGGGCGGCGCGGATATCGTTTTTCAAATCGGCACAGCGAAATTCGGGGTGCGCGATACAGCGGGTAAACTCTCCGACGAAAAACTACGGGAAGTCAGCCAAAACCCCCAAGTGAAAATGCTTGAAATTAAACTTAGTCAGGGTGCAAAACCCGGTAAAGGCGGCATTCTTCCCGGTGCGAAGGTCACTCCTGAAATCGCAAAAATACGCGGCATACCGGTTGGCCATGATGCGATCAGTCCCAACCGCCACCCGGATATCGACAGCCCGGACGATCTCCTCGATATGATAGAAAGAATACGCCGTGTTACCGGCAAACCCGTGGGATTCAAAGCGGTTATCGGCGCTTACGGATGGCTCGAAACCCTATTTGGCAAAATCCACGAAAGAGGTATCGAATGCGCTCCGGACTTCATCACCATCGATGGTGCCGACGGTGGCACCGGCGCAGCGCCGACCACCTTGATGGATTTTGTCGGCCTGCCGCTTAGCGAAAGCCTGCCGATGGTTGTGGATATGCTCCACAAGCATGGCTTACGAGACCGGATCAAAGTGATATGTTCCGGCAAGCTCATTACTCCTTCCGGCGTTGCCTGGGCTTTGGCAGTCGGTGCAGATTTCGTTGTCTCGGCGCGGGGTTTTATGTTCGCCCTCGGTTGCATTCAGGCATTGCAGTGCAATAAGAACACCTGCCCTACCGGCATTACCACCCATAACCCGAAACTCCAACGCGGCTTGGTCTATAAGGAAAAAGCGCAGCGGGTAGCGAATTACGTGAAGAACATCAATTATGAGGTAGGTGTACTGGCCCACTCCTGTGGCGTTAGAGAACCCCGTTGCCTGAAGCGTTACCATGCGCGCATGGTAATAGAAAACGGCAAGTCAATTCCGTTAAATGAACTTTACCCGGATGTAGAGCCCGTTAGACCTACTTAAGGTGGCGACTTCCGACTGATCCGGAATGCCGCCTCTACAACGGCGCTTCGCACCACAACTGTGCTAACGGATGCAGTAAGCGTCCATTACTGCATCTCATCGGATCACAAAACAAAAGAATCCTACGCGGTGCGCGCATCACAAATGTGCAAAGCGCCGCATTCTCTTAACGTTATTTTCCTACCCATTTGTTTTAAAAGGATTTATTTTTCATTGGCCTCTCGCTTGCCAAGCAGGAAGTAATGCTCCGTGAAAAGATTTCTCCGTCGGGGCTTACTTTGAAAGCACATCTTATTCGGACAGATAACAGTCTCAATAGGAGGTGCCAATCAATTAAAAACGATGAGAAACCTCAATTAATCAATAAAGGAATTTAACGTTATGGCATATCTTGAACCGTCCGAATTTGCCACCAAAATGGTGGATTCGGGAGAGCAGAAAATTTTCATGTCAACCAAGGATACGTTCATTCGGGCGTTCATGGCAGGCGCGATTTTGGCTTTGGCGGCCTTCTTTGCGATTACCGTCATTACCAAAACCGGCAATGTGTTAATCGGATCCCTGCTATTTCCGGTGGGCTTCATTATGCTTTACCTGATGAAGTTCGATCTGTTGACCGGCGTTTTTACCCTGGTGCCCTTAGCAGTAATAGACAAACGCCCTGGGTGTACGATGGGGCAATTATTTCGCAACTGGGGTTGGGTTTTCCTGGGTAACTTTGCCGGTGCATTAACGGTCGCCTTCTTTGCGTCCTTTATCTTGACCTACGGCTACCACACAGACGGTGGCGCTATCGCCGCAAAAGTTTCAACGATCGGCGAGTCTCGCACACTAGGCTATAAAGAACACGGTTTGTCCGGCTGGTTTACTATTTTTATTCGCGGCATGCTCTGCAACTGGATGGTTTCCATGGGTGTCGTGGGTGCCATGATTTCGACCTCTGCGGGCAGCAAAATGGCCGCCATGTGGATGCCGATCATGTTGTTCTTTTATATGGCCTTCGAGCACTCCATCGTAAATATGTTCCTGTTCCCATTTTCCATGATTATGGGCGGTGACTTCACCATCGTTGACTACTTCATCTGGAACGAAATTCCAACTGCCCTAGGCAACCTGGTCGGCGGCTTTCTCCTCGTTGGTCTGCCACTTTACCTGACTCATGTGCGAACCGGTTCCAAACGGAAAATCGGCGCAGCTTCTACTGTCGCTTAATATCTAAAATCTACCGATTCTCTGCCTCCCGCGAGGCAGAGTCTGGCACCCAAGTCGCAAAATCGTTAACCCGGTCAGCCCAACGGCGGCTAAAGTATCAAAGCGTATTGAGCGAGGTTCGGGATACACCTGCTTACGTGGATTTTGCTTTGCGTAAGGCATTGGATCCCAATCCACATAAGCGCTATCAGGAACTGAGCGAGTTCCTTTTTGATCTGCGCCAGCCGAATAGTCGCTTTTTGGCAAGGCCTGTCGGCACTTCTTGCCACTGTAGTCGTGTTCCTGCTCAGCCGCTGATCGATAGCTGAAAAGTCAATATTAGACCTTCGTGCAACTCGAACAGGCTACTTATTATTCATTAATGACCCCAACTGCACTATTTTGGCGCCTTTCAGAAATCCAACGACGCATCTTTTTAGTGCTAATCATCAGTCAACCCCAGAATCTTCGCACATCATTAGAGCTACAAATGAATTCAGAGAATCCACCCAAAGGAATTTTCCTATATCTATCATCAAGTTAACCGAAATAATTCTTTTGGCACGCAATCTGCTTTATCTCCTGCAATCATGAATGAAAGACACCTAAGTCGACGCAGTTTGTTAGCTCGGGTTCCAGGAGAAGAGGCGAAAATGAAAAAACTTAGGATGGTAGTGGCCGGTAACGGCATGGTAGGCCACCATTTTGTAGATCAAATATTGGCTTTATCAACCGACATTGAATTGACCGTGCTGGGAGCGGAAACCCGCCCGGCCTATGATCGGGTGCACCTTTCAGAAGTGTTCGCCGGTAAAGACCCCAAGGATCTGTCGCTCACCTCCCGCGAATACTACAAAGAACACAATGTCGACGCCCATTTCGGCGACGCCGTAGTCGCAATTGACCGAGACAATAAGAGCGTTAAAACAGAAAGCGGTCGCACTTTTAGCTACGACAAACTCATTTTAGCCACCGGCTCTTACCCTTTTGTGCCGCCGATTAAAGGTTCCGAATGCAAGGAATGCCTAACCTATCGCACCATTGACGACCTGGGAGAAATTAAGGCCAATGCTAAGGATGCGAAGATCGGTGTGGTCGTTGGTGGCGGCCTGCTCGGCCTCGAATGCGCCAATGCGTTGAAAAACCTGGGGCTGGAAACACACGTTGTCGAATTTGCACCTGGCCTGATGGGTGTCCAGCTGGATCAGGGCGGCAGTAAAATGCTCCGGCGCAAAATCGAAGCTTTAGGGGTTACCGTACACACCAGCAAGGCCACGACCCTGATTTCCGAAGGCGATGATACCAAACTGCGCATGTCCTTTGCCGATGAAACTCACTTAGATACGGACATGATCGTTTTTTCCGCGGGCATTCGTCCTTACGACCAACTCGCCAGGAAATCTGGATTGGAAGTGGGCGAAAGAGGCGGCATCGTCATCGACTACCACTGCCGTACTAGCGACTCGGATATCTTTGCCATCGGCGAATGCGCATTATTCGGTAAGATGATCTATGGCCTGGTGGCTCCAGGGTATCGCATGGCGGAAATCGCCGCCCAGCAATTTGTCGATGCCGACGAAAAACCCTCTTTTACCGGTGCGGACATGAGCACCAAACTCAAGCTACTAGGGGTTGACGTCGGATCCATCGGTGACGCTCACGGGAAAACGGCGGATTCCATTTGCTATGTATTCAGCGATGAAAAAGCGGAGACATACAAGCGCATCGTTGTCAGCGCTGACGGCAAACGCTTACTCGGTGCAGTATTAGTCGGCGACTGCTCCGATTACGACACCCTATTACAATATTACCTGAATGAGATAGATCTGCCGGGTTCGCCCGAGAGCATGATCCTCCCGGCAACGGACGGCTCCGCCGCGCCGGCGCTGGGTCCCGCAGCATTGCCGGCAACCGCGACTATCTGTTCTTGTCACAATGTCAGTAAAGGCGACATTGTCAACGCCATGGATGCCGGCTGTTGCGGCCTGCCGGATGTGAAATCCTCAACCAAAGCCTCCACCGGTTGCGGCGGTTGCGCTGCATTGTTGAAGAACATCGTTGACCATGAAATGGAAGCGCGCGGCCTGGAGGTCAACAAGAGCATCTGCGAGCATTTTCAGTTCACCCGCCAGGAGCTGTTTCATCTTATTAAAGTCGAAGAGATAAAAAGCTTTCAGGAAATGCTGGATAAGCATGGCTCAGGCCGGGGCTGTGACATCTGTAAGCCTGCCATCGGTTCGATTCTGGCTTCCCTGTGGAATGATTATGTGCTTCAGGAAAACCATGTTCAATTGCAAGATACCAATGACACCTTCCTGGCCAACATGCAGAAAAACGGCACTTACTCAGTCGTGCCCCGCGTTCCCGGCGGCGAAATCACGCCTGACCAACTGATTGCCATCGGCGAGGTGGGAAAGAAGTACAACCTCTATACAAAAATCACCGGTGGCCAGCGCATCGACCTGTTCGGCGCCACGCTAAACCAACTGCCGGATATCTGGCGAGAACTTATTGACGCAGGATTGGAAACCGGCCACGCCTACGGTAAAGCTGTCAGGACGGTAAAATCCTGTGTCGGCAGCACTTGGTGCCGTTATGGCGTCAACGACAGTGTCGGGATGGCGATCCACATCGAAAATCGCTATAAGGGCCTGCGTGCGCCGCACAAGCTCAAATTTGCCGTTTCCGGTTGTACCCGGGAATGCGCCGAAGCCCAGAGCAAGGATGTCGGTGTCATTGCCACGGAGAACGGCTGGAATCTCTATGTTTGCGGCAACGGCGGCATGAAACCCCGGCACGCAGATTTGTTTGCCACGGACCTGGACGACCAAACTCTAATTAAATATATCGACCGGTTCCTGATGTTCTACATTCGCACGGCGGACCGCTTACAGCGAACATCAGTCTGGATGGAAAATTTGGAAGGCGGACTGGATTATTTACGTCAGGTGGTCATTGAAGATTCACTGGGTATCGGCGAGGAGCTGGAAGCGCAAATGCACCACGTCGTCGGTACCTACCAATGCGAATGGAAAACCACCATCGAAAACCCGGAAAAGGTCAAACGTTTCCGCCAGTTCGTCAATTCAAACGCCTCCGACGACAATGTGGTTTTTGTCGAAGAACGTGGCCAAATGCGCCCCGCCAATGAGGTAGAGCGTCAGAAACTCATCGCGAAATCCGCCTAGTCAGGAGCAATAAAACCATGGAAAAAGCAAAGCAAGTCGTTTGCCAAACCCAGGACCTGATTCCGAACTCAGGCGTATGCGCCTTAGTAAACGGCAAACAGGTAGCACTCTTCTATTTCCCAGAGGATGACCAACCCGTTCGAGCGGTATCCAACTGGGATCCAATCGGCCAGGCCAACGTATTGTCACGGGGAATTGTCGGTGACTTGAAGGGCCGCCTGGTTGTAGCATCGCCCCTCTACAAACAGCATTTTGACTTGAAGACGGGTGAATGCCTGGAAGACGACCAGGCCAAGCTTGAAGTGTTTCCCGTGAGCATAGAAGAAAACCTGGTGCTTTGGGGCTAACGCTCCCATGCTAGCAATCTAAAAATCCCCGGCGGGTCCGGAGCAAGGAATGCTCCGGGCTCTTCTTTATAACAGAGCCTAGCCGCAGACTATTTTAAAATCGACTAAAGCGCTTTCCACAACCGGAATATACCGCTTTCGTTTGATCCAAGGCTTAAGCCCTGCGGGCATTCGGCTTAACCAGTGTTTATTCGGACCCAAAGTATCGGTTCTCTGTCGCGACAACTGCTGGCTGGTCGGCAAATTCCTTTGTTTGATAATGGCGAGAAAATGTTCAACCTCGGCGACAGAAGCAAACTCCAACTCAACCCCAAGAGCATTTACCACTAGAAAAGGATAACCCTTGCAGGGTATAGGACGAGGCAGACAGGGGGCGAACTTCGTGGCAGCAATCCAGACTGCATTATCTAACGGGACATGCACCCAGAAACTCAGGGGCGTTGGAGTAAAACAGGGTTTATACACAATACGCCACTTCTTCAAAACCGACCCCTCATCCCATGGATACCTGCGCGTTGCAGTTGCGTGAAAGGACTACGGATCTCCTCTGAGGGCTCACTCTGCAAGAAATCACAACATTGGTTGTCTATGCTATTCGCTGTTTGCTGCTGCCAGAATGACTTCAGAGGGAAACAGCATTTGCTGGTAGTATTCTCTGCTCTTAACGTTGAGTCCATTTTGCCGTAATCGATCAGACAATTGTACGCCTCTGCAGCCGCCCATGGTTCGGGGCGAGATTCGATATATCAGCTCGTATAGACGACTGGCCATGTTTTCACCCTTGGTCATATTAACCATAACCAGTTTGCCGTCGGCTTTCAGCACCCGTTTGAACTCTCCCAAGATTTGATTCATGTCAGCGAACGGGATTAAATCAAACATGTAGTTGTTCAGCAGTAGATCCACGGAGTTATCCGGCAATTCTAATTGAAACGCGGATCCCATCTTCAACTCATAGCTGTCCTGTTTTAGACCTGCCAACTTTTCCTTAGCTTTCGCCAGCATCCCCGGCGATAGATCAATTCCTATGTTTTGACCATTGGGATTACTTTTTACGATCTCCTGGAAAGCGAGGCCGGTGCCAACGGCAACTTCTAGAATGGTCTGCCCGTCTTTAATCTCTGCCAGCGAAATGGCCCGTTCTCGAGCCCTGGATTCCGTGAGCTTACCCCAAACATCGTAAATAAAAGCCTTACTATCGTAGAGCTTGCCAATCTCTTCTTGCGCGACTTTCGCATCTAAATTTTTTTCCGTTTTTCCACAGCAATGGTTATTGAAACCCATGAAGGAAGCATTCATATCGATCACCCTTTTAATTCAAGTTAACTACTCGAATCCAGGATAAACCTTGCCCCTAAGGGCAGAGTCAAGCTTTTGCTATCTCGCGATAAGAAATTCTGCAATCGGGATTCTGCCGAAGGCATTTTTCGATCTCAGAAGCATACTCTCGCAATGTGGCCCGGCGCTTCTCCATTTGGCCAATTTCTTGTTCAATTTCAGTCATCTTTTGCTGAATCATGTAAACAATTCGTTGCCAATTAGGTAGCTCATAACTTCCCCCTAAAGTTGCTTTCAGCTCCGCCAACCGAAAGCCGGCAGACTGTGCGAGTTTAATTAACCGGACTACTTCCACATCTTCGTCGGTATAGGTTCGATAAGCTCCCTGCCTCTTAACCGAACGCAACAACCCGATCGACTCATAGTGCCGAATCGCCTTTGGCGTAGCTCCGGTTAATTTAGCGAGTTTTCCGATATACATGATTCACGGCCTTTAAATACTAATCGTTGCCCTTTCATAATCACTACTATGAATAAATAGTACTCACTCACCGCACACCTGACCAAGAAAGTGCTAAATCTATTAGCAAAAACGGTAATTAACATCCAAGCCCCCTTCTCTGCATAATCGAAAGCCACATAAAATTATTGTTTTATTACTATATAAAGGCTACTTAAGGAGCTGCCTGACCAGAAAACGTGCCGAAAAGGTGAATTTTACTAGTATTTTTCCGCACTATTTGTTTTTTACTCAGAATTTTGATCCAGGATAATACTTGAGGATGTTAACTTTGCCCTGAAAATCATCTTTGGATATAAGCAATACTCTTGCAGTTTGCTTTAGGCGGCAATCCGAGCAGATCATCTAACGATCCGCCAAAGTTGCGCCAGTCTAATTAGCCAATTATTCCTTTCCATGAATTGACCTTAAAACCAATGGAGGATTTTATGTCCTTGGAAATCAGCGTAAACGGACAACAACATCAGGTTGGCCGGGAAACCAATATCTCAATGTTGGCGGATCAGCTTAAACTGCCGGCTTCGGGATGTGCACTGGCGGTGAATGGACAAGTGATTCCTCGCAGCCAATGGACTGACCACAGGATCAAAGATGCCGATTGTATTGACATCTTTGGCGCAGTAGCGGGAGGTTAACCATGCTGCAGATAGCAGACCGAGAATTTCATTCCCGCTTATTCATTGGCACAGGAAAGTTTTCCAGTGCTCAAGTCATGTTAAACGCGCTCGCCAGATCCGGCACTGAAATGGTCACGCTGGCGCTTTCCCGGGTAGATATCCAGGACCGGTCAGACGAACTTTACGAACCGATTGTAAAGGCAGGATATAAGCTACTGCCCAACACGAGCGGCGCCCGCACTGCTGAAGAGGCAATTTTCGCCGCGCAACTCGCCAGTGAAGCGATGGACTGCAACTGGATCAAGTTGGAAATCCACCCAGATGCCCGCCACCTAATGCCGGATCCGGTGGAAACCCTAATTGCGGCAGAACGTTTGGTACAAGAAGGTTTTGTCGTATTGCCTTATATGCATGCCGACCCAGTGCTGGCTAAGCGCTTGGAAGAGTGTGGTTGTGCCGCCGTCATGCCCTTGGGGGCGCCCATCGGCAGCAACCAAGGGCTGCAAACCTTGGAATTTCTACGCATGATTATCGACCAATCCACTGTTCCAGTGGTCATTGACGCAGGTTTAGGAACACCAAGTCACGCCATGCAGGCCATGGAACTGGGTGCGGATGCCGTTTTGGTTAACACCGCTATCGCGACCGCAAAAGATCCGGTGCGCATGGCCAGCGCATTTGCCGGTGCGGTGTTTGCCGGACGCGAAGCCAGGCTGGCAGGAATCAAATCTGCCGGCGAGGCAGAAGCCACCAGCCCGTTAACAGATTTTCTAGAGGATATGACTCTTGTTTAGCAACGAGTTGGCACTTTTAAATTGGGAACAGGAGAGAAAGTCAATCTATGCAAAATCCGCCGACGACGTCCGTAAAGTTCTCGCGTCTGAAATCCCTGCCATGGGCCAGCTGCCATTTGAGGACTTTAAAGCCCTGCTCTCGCCCGCTGCAGCGCCATTTTTGGAAAACATGGCACAGAAATCCGCCGCGCTTACCAGACGGCGTTTCGGCAATACCATGCAGCTGTTTACGCCGCTTTATCTAAGCAACCTATGCAGCAATAGTTGCACTTACTGCGGCTTTAGTGCCAGCAATCGGATCAGCCGAAAAACGCTCAGTCTTGAAGAAGTATTAGACGAAGCAAGGATTTTGAAAGACAAGGGCTTCAAACATCTGTTGCTGGTAACCGGAGATGTACCTCGAAAAGTCGGTCTTCCCTATCTCGCGCAGATTATTCGATTCTTGGCGCAGGCGTTTCCTCAAATCAGTATCGAAGTCCCCCCCATGGAGGAAGCCGACTACCAAGCGTTGATCGCCGAAGGATTGTACGGCGTATGCCTGTATCAAGAAACCTATAACCCGGTCTGTTATCGACAACATCACCTTAAGGGCAGCAAGCGCGATATGGCAAACCGGCTCAATGCCCCCGATAAAATGGGCAACCAAGGCGTGCAAAAAATCGGATTAGGGGTGCTGCTCGGTCTGGAGGACTGGCGAGTAGACAGCCTGTTTTGCGGCCATCATCTCCGCTACTTGCAACAACACTTCTGGAAAACTCGCTACAGCCTGAGCCTGCCCCGACTGCAGCCTTCCAGTGCAGATTTTCAAGTTCCGAAACCGGTAGCCGACCGTGATTTTGTCCAACTCATTACGGCTTGGCGGCTGTTTGATCCTGACATCGATCTTATCCTGTCGACACGCGAATCTGCCCGGCTACGTGACCGACTGTGCCGGGTCGGCGTAAATGCCATGAGCGCGGACGTACGCACCGAACCGGGAGGTCATGCCCTTGGCGAAAACGCTAAACGCCGGCAATTTGAAGTCGGCGATCACCGCAGTCTGAACGAAATCGCCGATATGCTCAAATGCCAGGGATTTTCTCCCATACTAAAAGACTGGGGATGGTTATAAAATCCTCGTCTTGCGTTGCGACCCGACTGCTCAACTCTATATTGCAGCAAGTTCCTTTCGACGTTCCTTGCCTCTGGATTGGCCCAGGCTGCTAATACTCTCATACATTCTCACCCTACAATCCTTCAAGCGGTCAAAGAGGCTTTCTTGGGACATTTGTTTGATTGTTTATCTCGAATCTAACTAGCTCATATACCGCCCATTTACTGTTAACTTCTAGATAAAACCCGGCCCCTCCGCAAGTTAAGCTAATATTTAAACAAATAGAATTATTGTGGCTGGAGTTTCATGACCGTAAAACTGCTAAAAATACGTAAGCCCCTTGCCCTGGTGTTCCTCCTAGCCTGGATAGCTTTAGTACTCCTCAGCTTTTTGCATTTCTTTGATTTGCAGCGAAGGCAGGAAACCGCCTTTGCCGTCGACAAGTCCACTAAACTGTCCAAAGAATTTAAACTTGAAATAGCAGAAAATGCACAGCGACTTGAGGCCCTAATCTCCTTTGTTGCAAGAGATCAATCAGTTATTCAATCCTATTTGAAGGGTGACCGGGAGAGACTAATTGAGCATCTGGCCAATCAATTTGATAGGCTAAAACTTAGACGCCAGGTTACCCATGTCTACTTCCATACACCCAGTGCAACAAATTTTCTCAGGTTGCATAAGCCTGAAAAGTTTGGCGACCTGATTGAAAGAGTCACTCTTCAAGAAGCAATCAGTACCGGCAAAACCCAAGCTGGACTCGAACTTGGAACCCTTGGCCACTTTGTCCTAAGAGTAGTTCAGCCCTGGCGTTATCAAGGGAAAATAATAGGCTATATTGAGTTTGGCGAAGAAATAGAAGAAGTAATAAAGCGCCTGGCACAAGCAGACAACTATGAGCTATTTCTTGGCATTAAAAAAGATTACTTAGCGGAGTTGAAGAACCAGAACCGCTCCTCAACAATGGCGCTGAAAAACCAAAGGTGGACATTTAACAAACACATTATTACCACACAACATTCCCGCTATGAAAACTCCATTCCTGAAGCCTTTATCAATCAATACGAGTTGGGCGACGCCAATATTATCGAGAAATCCGGGCAATACTATGTTGTGGCAGCCGCTAATATCTACGATGTGCAAAGTATTCTGGCCGGCAACCTCTTTTTTGTTTCCAACGTCACTGAATCCTTAGATTCGGCCAATAATGTATTTATCAGATATCTAGTTTGGTCACTACCTTTGGGAGCCCTTCTTTACTTTGCCGTCTCATTTTATACCGAAAAAACTCAACGGCGACTCTCAGTCGTGGCGGAGCTGAATAGCGAAAATAGTAAGTTGGTTACCCAACACAGTAGCTTACTCGCCACGCATGAACTGCTCAAACAAAAACTTGACAATCACCAACGCTCATTAAACGAAAGTAAAATACGCTACCAATCTCTCTTCGAGCGCACCACAGATGCATTACTGCTCATTGAAGGAAATAGCTTTATCGACTGCAATCAGGCGACCCTGGACATGCTCGGATATAGCACTAAGGAAGAACTCTACAATACCCACCCATCAAAACTGAGCCCCCCTACTCAACCTGATGGTCGTGATTCCATGGAGAAAGCGGATGAAATGATTGCCATTGCCTTTCAAAAGGGCAGCCATCGCTTTGAGTGGGCGCATGTTCGTCGAAATGGCGAGGTATTTCCGGTCGAAGTCCTACTTACCTCTATTCCATATGGTGAGAAGAATCTTCTCTATACGGTATGGCGAGACATTACCGCGCGTAAAAAAACAGAAGAAGAAGTTCGCTTTCTTGCACAATATGACCCCCTTACCGGATTACCCAACCGGCGTTTACTGTTCGAAAGATTGAACGATGCCCGCACCAAGGCGATTGAAAAAGGCATCTTTCATGCGGCGTTATTTATTGATTTAGATAGATTCAAAAATATCAATGACTCCATGGGGCATTCGGTTGGCGACAACTTATTGATTAGTTCAGCCCGGCGAATCAAGTCTCAACTGCGAGATAAAGACACCCTCGCGCGTTTTGGTGGGGATGAATTTGTTGTATTAATAAGAGATTTGGGACCCGACTTAAAACATGCAGGGCTCTACTCTGAAAGAATTGCCGAGAGTATTCTACAGAAGTTCCAAATTCCGATAGCTGTATCTCAATTTGATATGCAAGTATCTCTGAGTATAGGTATTTCCATCTTTCCATTGGAAAACGAATCAATAGACGAGGTGCTCAGACATGCCGACATGGCTATGTACCGTGCCAAAGAAGGTGGCCGCAACCAGGTAGCATTTTTTGCCTCAAGTATGCAGGAAGATGTAATTCGCCGGCTCAACATTGAAAAGGACATGCATGACGCGATCAAATACCGGGAAATCGCAGTATTTTACCAACCGCAAGTCTCGCCGACAGGTGAGATCATTGGCGTAGAGGCACTGGCGAGATGGCAACATCCCCACTATGGCTTTATTTCACCGGAAGAATTCGTTCATATAGCCGAAGAAACAGGTCAAATCATCGAGCTGGGCAATCTGGTGATGGAAAAAGCAGTTACAGACCTTCAAGCTCTGGGACAAGAAACAGGCGTTTCGTTAAACCTATCCCTGAATATTAGCCCTCGCCAACTCAGCTTTAGCGACTTCTTACCGTCTGTGATATCTCTTTTACGCCACTACAAGGTAAAACCATCGGCAGTCACTCTAGAAATCACGGAAAGTGTCATGGCTGAAAACTTTGCCTCCATTAGCGCTAAACTAAGTGAGTTAAAGGGCATGGGCGTACGCATTTCATTGGACGATTTTGGCACAGGCTATTCTTCGCTAAGCTATCTCAAGCGACTTCCCCTTGATGAACTCAAGATTGACCGTTCTTTTGTAATGGAATTACATTCAGATCAGGCGAATCTCAACCTAGTGTCCACGATCATCAGCATCGGTCATCAATTTGGTTTAGCGGTGGTTGCAGAAGGAGTGGAAAACGATAGACAACTTGAATTTTTACGCAGTCAAAACTGTGGGTTGTATCAAGGGTATTTCTTTAGTAAGCCGGTCCCCTTTGAAACTTTGACTCGCATGGTCAAAAAAGATAGTAGTCATTCACTTAAACTAGCAAAATAAATTTGCAAACTACAGACTTCAATTCCTCCAACCAATGGATAGTATTGCCCGTGATATAAATGCAACCGGCGGTAAGGAGTTTACGCTATCACGGCTTACTTTTTATCGTCCAGTGGGTATGTTTACCGCACCCAGGACACTCGTCTACGATAGCGCCCTCTTCCACATGCTGTTCACCCTTACCACAACTCTTGCACTTCAAATCGGCGGAAGCAGGCGCTCTTACACCTGGATCAAAACGTAATCTGGAAATAGTCGCGGAATAAACGGATACACAAAAAGGAACACAAAAGGTCAGCATGAATTTCGCCCAATTGACGTCTGAAAATTGCCCGGCAAGCAATAAATCTCCCTGATTAATAAGGTTCAGTATACAGCCGACAACCAGTGCGACCTTGAACCCGGTAAGAACGGTTTCGCGTTTTGCCGCGATTTTTATATAGAGGTTAAGTTGCATTTCCGCATTCGCAATAGGTGACAATTAACTCCAGTGTAGTCGGCAGGGTAGTCGGTACGTCAAGTAAGCATTTCAACTGTTGGAAATCGGCACTAACAAACTTAACTATCCATTATCCCACCTATTCACCGTTAATCGGCACATACGGCAGTTAATCGGATAAGCAGTTCTCGCTTCCTTATTGGATTTAAGCTATCTACAAATAGCCCGTATGATCTGAGAAAAGGAGCCGTCATGAATACCGAATTCCAAAGCAATCAAAACGAAAGTGTGTACCAACGAAAACAGAGCCTGATGTCTTTCTATTCACACTTATTGCATTATGTGAGTGTAATTTCGGTCCTACTCCTCATAAACCTGGTGACTTCCCCCGGTTATTTATGGGCATTTTGGCCAGCGCTGGGCTGGGGCATCGGCATAATGAGCCATGCTTTCAAGGTGTATCGGGTTCCGGAGAAATTATTCGAGAGGCACCTGGAAAAAGAGCAGAAGTATCATTGGTAATTAATGGAATAGAAGCCAAAGCTTATAAAGTATTGAAAACAGCAGTAATAATTTTACTTTTATTTCTGCCGTTATGGGTTTGCTGCACAGCCTGGTTATTTGACACAGGCTCAGTTGGACCTATGGTTCCGCTCACGTGGTTGGTTAGTTCAATTTCACTCCCTGGCATTTTCTATAGCTGGGCATCTATTATTAAAAAGACTCGGATTCGATTAATAGGCAAAGCTATATCTATCCCTTTAGGCTTGATTGCAGCATACCTACATTTCGTGAGCTATATGCCACTCTCCAATATGTTTGGAGTAAGTAACTTTTCCTGGATGTAAAATGCGGAGCTAACGTCAAAGAAAAGCCTGGTAAGCTCGGGGTGTAATTACTGGGTACAACGAAACTGGCATTCGGAGCAAACCGTGGAGTTAACTGAAACAGGTTTATCGGCAACCAGAGAAAATAGGAAGCCTCTTTATTGGTGCTTCAGCATGCGTGACGCCGATTGTGACATCTATCTTTTACTCAACTCTTTTTCAGTGTCTGGCAAATTTCAGGTACCTCACGACATCGATAAGTTGCGTATTTTCAAAAGCGCTCCGGTTTAAGTTAATATCCGCCACTTCATTGCACAAAGTAGTCGCGAGTCCACATGGATAAAAACAACCGAATCAGTTCTCCACACGATACAGCATTTCGAGCGTTCATGGAGTATCAGGAGTTTTCCAGCGCCTTCTTCCAGCAGCATTTACCCAGCAAACTGGTGAACGCGCTTGATCCGAGCAGCCTGCGTTTATTGAAAGAGACCCACATTGACAAATCACTACGCAAGACAATGAATGATTTGGTATTTTCCTGTCAATTGCAGGGACAATCCGCCTATCTCACACTATTAGTGGAACACCAATCGACGGCGGATAAAAATATCGCCTTTCGCATTTTCCATTATCTATTCAGTGTCCTATACAGCCACCTGAAACAATACCCAAACGAGGCATTACCACCAGTCTATGCCCTATTGTTTTACCATGGGGAAGAAACGCCTTATCCCTATAGTCTGAATTTGCTGGATTGTTTTCATGATCCAATTAACATCATGCAAGACGTGTTATTTCAACCGGTGCCAATTATCGATGTCCATCAGATACCGGATGAAGACCTCAAACAACAGGCCTGGGTGGGAGCCTTATCCATGGCGATGAAATATATCCGCGCCGTCGAAATGACACCATATGCGCTGGATATACTTAAAACGCTTCCGAACTTGGACAACGCCAGCGCTAGAGAAATGCTGCATCAGCTGTTAGCATATTTGCTGTACGCTGGTAACATTAATGATGTCGATGGCTTCATTGAAGCCAGTGAAGAATTACCCATCCCCATGAGGAGTGAAATTATGTCATTTGCAGAGAAAATGGAGGCTCGGGGAATAGCTAAAGGCAAGGCAGCAGGCAAAGCAGAAGGCAAAGCAGAAGGCAAAGCAGAAGGTAAAGCAGAAGGTATCGCCGAGGGTCAGTCAAAAGTTGCAGTCAACATGCTGAAAGAGGGCGTCGAGCCTGCTTTTGTGGTCAAAGTTACAGGCCTTTCGACAGAAGACGTAGAGCATTTACAGGCTTCCTTAAAAGGCTAGCTTGTAAAAAAGACTCGTATTCAAGTAATAGGCAAAGCTTTATCTATCCCTTTAAAACAGGTTTGTCGGCAACCAGAGAAAATAGGAAACCTCTTTATTGGTGCTTCAGCATGCGTGACGCCGATTGTGACATCTATCTTTTACTCAACTCTTTTTCCGTGTCTGGAAAATTTCAGGTACCTCACGACGTCGATAAGTTGCGTATTTTCAAAAGCGCTAGAAAATCCGGAATGCACACAGACATTTTAGAGGTGGACGGATTTCAAACAGACCTTCAAGAGGTTGAGCTTCATTTGTTACGGATAAATCCCAATGAATTTAGGGTTACTTATCGCATTGTAGCAGGTGAAGCCGTTTTCGAAATCTATGAAGGTGAATGCACCACTGGTGATCAAGGTCTAACACTTTTAGCAGAGACCGAAGAAGAACTAAAAGACTGGATAAAGGATGATTATCCAAAATACGACAAACTGTTTAAATGGGGTAAGTCAGGCTGGGGTGCAATGGCTAATCTGGCCCGCTCTTAAGTAGATTTTCGTGCAACCTCAAACACTGCCGCCTAACCGTTCTTCAAAGATACAATAATTGCCTCTGACGGCGGGACTTCTCCCCGAAAAATCCGTTGATATGCAGCTTGGGCCGATTCGGCATCCTCGCAACGAGTGACCTGAATCCAGTCATTACTCACAGCGGCATCTACAAAGACCGCCAACGTTTCTTCGCAACGCTTATCCAACGCCGACCTTCCCATTTTCCTCGCCAGCTCGGCCATGACAGTGGGCGCGAAAAACATCTCCAGCTTCGGATTCAATTGGTTATCCACCCAGTTTCGGATGACGCGCGGTGCCGCCATATTGGCTGCCATTTTTACGATTGCGCTTGGCCCGAACGCCGTAAAAGTCGAGCTTTTCGCTTTGGAATGGGTTCCCCCTACGGCAAGCGCTTTGACCAAGTGCTGCTTATTTTGCTTATAAAGCGAACCATCACCAGCGACATCAATCATGACATGATCCAGTTTTCCAGCCGGCGACAGCGTTTGATCATAGGTTAAAACTTCATCGTAAACGCCGGTCTGCTCCACCCAGCTTCTATTTTTGGCTGATGTGTAGGCAATTACCTGCTGTAGACGTCCGACATCTCTTTCCCTGGCCAATACCAAGGCGGTTGCCAAGGAAATTTTTGACGACGCCGAGGTCAGAACCACACTATTGCCTTGAAAGAAATTTTTCATCTTTAGTAACTCGTAGATGATATGGGCACTCAGCGCGCCTGGCGCTGCCACCATTGCCAAGTCAGCCTTGGCGTCATCACCAAAGAAGGGCGAATCCACCGACCGAGGAACCGCTGTAAAAGCATTGTATGCCTTATTAAGTTTGTCACGATGTCCGCCCTTGGCGACAAATCCTTCCGCCTTTCGCTTTGCTTGCATTTGCACCACGTTGCCCATGTGCAAGAAGCCGCGGAATCGATCGCCTATCTGAAACTCACTGTGACGCGAAGCAGTCACAGTCCCAATTCCCCAGGCTGGAACATTCGCCCATTCCTGCTGACCGGGAATCGGGTACACGGAGTAGAACTTTAGAAAAGGCGCTTCTCCCATCTGCGCATAAAAAACGTTATTGGTGCTCAGGCCAACCTTGTCAATGGACATGCGGATTTCGCCCTGTTTTAAAGGAGGTAATTCATCATGGAACACAGAGGTGACTTTCATTTTCTTGCGCTTAGTCGCGATCATGGTGCGTGGAACGGAAAGTTCTCCCGATTGATCGTTCATAATGTCTCCCATTTGTTTAGTGACCGGTTGCTACTCCGTGTTCCGGAAGCTAGGAAGTAACTCCCAGATTATACTCAGGCAGCCTTTGCATAATATGGCGCAACTGCTCCAGTAACCACTGCATATAAGGTTCACCGGAAGTCTCGGCGCGCCAATACATCCTTACGGGCAGCGGTTCGATTGGAAAGGGTAGCGGCAGCAGCCTAACACCCAAAATCTCAGCAAGATGCGCAGCGTAGGAAAATGGCATCGTCAATATCAAATCTGATTTGGCCACGGTTTGTGCGGCAGCAAGATAATGTTCGCAGTGAACCAACACCTTCCGCTGCTGTCCGACACCACCCATCCGGTGATCGACAAACGCCCGTTCGCGTTTTTCCAGGGTTACCAGAGCATGATACTGATTAACAAACTCTTCAAGACTGATAACCCCGGTTTTATAGCTGGGATGCGCCGGCCCCACCATGGCACAAAGATACTCCCGGGAAACTTCCTCGCTGGCAATTTTTTCGCCTACCGGATATTCCAATTCAATCGCCACATCCACCGAACTGGAAAGCAGCGCTTCTTCCATTTCCTGGGGGGCAATGCGCTTGCTGTCAAACTGGCACTTGGAACCAAATTCCCTAAGAGGTTGCAGGAGTTTCGGCAGTGCGAGGTATTCCAGGATGTCGCGAAACCCGAGAAAGAACTGCAGCTCAGAATGGACAGGATCGAAGGTACCGGATTTAGCATTGCAGTTTGCCAGACTGGACAGCGCCTGCTCCACTTCAGGAAGTATACTGCGGCCATGGGGAGTCAGCACCAAATACCTGCCATGCTTGATAAAAACAGGATCATTCAACATTTCCCGAAGCCTTTTCAAGGCATGGGAAACCGCCGATTGCGAAATATTCAGACGGTTTGCCGCGCCAATGGTACTGCCTTCCTCAACAATCGCCAGCATCACCCGGAAGAGATTCAGATCGCCTCTTATATGAATATCACTCATAGTTTACTCTGAAAATTCACCATTGGACCCATAGTATCGAAGTGCATAGGATTTGACCAACATCAATTAGGGGACAAAACTTATGCAACCCGGCAATATTCAAAACACCACGCAAGATTCTTCGTTACAGGCACAATTGGCACAAGGCGCTATCGGCCTGGCAAATGCGAGCAAGATTCCCATGCCGCCAACTTTTAGCGATCCGGCTATGGAGCGCGTCTATGTCAAACAACGTCTGGCCGCCGCCTTCCGTTTATTCGCCTGGTTCCAATACGATGACGGACTCGCCGGTCACATTACCGTTAGAGATCCCATCGAGAAAGACACATTTTGGGTGAATCCCGTCGGCAGACACTTTTCCCGGATTAAGGCTAGCGACCTCGTGCGCTTAAGCCATGATGGAAAAGTGGTCGAAGGTGATGCATTAGTCAATACGGCCGCCTTTATGATTCATTCCCGCATTCACGCTCAGCATCCGCATATCAATGCGGTAGCTCACGCCCACTCGCCACAGGGAAGAGCCTGGTCAACTCAAGGCCGCGAATTGCAACCGCTGACCCAGGACAGCTGCGTGTTCTTCGAATCCCATGCCGTGTTCTCACAGTTTGACGGCGTTGTACATCACAAGTCGGAAGGAGACGCGATCTCAGATTGCTTGGGCACGGAAAATATCGCACTGATTCTGCAAAACCATGGTTTGCTAACCGTCGGGGCGGATGTCGATAGCGCCGTATCGCTGTTTGTACAGCTGGAAAACGCCTGTCAAACCCAACTCATACTGGATGGCGCTCAATCCACCAAGCAGATTCCTGAGGAAGTTGCCCGAAAAACCAAGGCCTTCACCGGTTCGGAACTTGTGGTTTGGGGAAATTTCCAGCCCCTGTACGAAATGATCGAAGCCAATCAGCCAGATTTTAAAGACTGATAACAACCTTCAAGAACACGCAAAACAAAAATAAAAGGAACAATCACATGGGTTTATTCAACCTAAACCGGGTAGCGCCCGTAACCCGACTTCTGCTCATCGCCGGATGTGCAGCCGCTGCCCCGGTCGCCTCGGGATTCGGCTTCGACATTGGCGAGATACAGGGTCAATTTGATAGCAGCATCAGCCTGGGTGTCAGCTGGCGACTGGCCGATATTGCCGAGCAGAACGCCGCCCCCGGAAACCTGGAAGGAGGCAAAGCCCTATCCTCCACCAACGATGACGGCACCCTGAATTTCGAGAAGGGCGATACTTTCTCTAAAATTATCAAGGGCGTCCACGAACTCCAGCTGAGCTACGAAACCTCCGGGCTGTTTACCCGCTTTAACTATTGGTACGACAAGGAACTGAACGACGAGTCCCGTCCGCACGGCCATGGCCCCAACGGGTATCGAGCCAATGCTCCATTGAAGGATGACGACTTTACCGACAATTCCAAATTCAGCGGCTTCGGGTTGCTGGATGCGTTCATCTACTCCGGATTTGAACTAGGCGACATGCCCGCGGATATTCGCCTGGGTAAGCAGGTCGTCAGTTGGGGCGAAAGTACTTTCATTCAAAACAGCATTAATACGATCAATCCGGTCGATGTCAGTGCCTTCCGCCGACCGGGAGCCGAAATCAAGGAAGCATTGCTCCCGGTGAACATGCTGTTCGGTTCCGTCGGGTTATCCGAAAACTTCAACCTGGAACTGTTTTACCAGTTGGAATGGGAAAAAACCCAAATTGACGCCTGCGGTACCTACTTCTCTACTTCCGATGTCGCCGCCGAAGGCTGTAACTACCTGACGCTGAGCAACCAGTTCCCGGACAGCGTTCTGGCTGCCATGCCGGTGCCGCAAGGAGCCGGTGCATTAACCAGAACCGGCGATAGGGAACCGGAAGACAACGGGCAGTTTGGTTTGTCCCTACGTTACTTTGCCCAACAGCTGAACGATACGGAATTCGGCCTTTACTATCTCAATTATCATAGCCGCGTTCCCTTGCTCGGCGTGACGACCAAAACCGGTGTCCCGCATTACTACATCGGCTACCCGGAAGATATCCATTTACTGGGTTTGAGTTTTAATACCAATGTCGGCGAATGGGCTGTCTCCGGTGAAATCAGTCACCGGCAGGATATGCCGGTGCAGATTAATGGCTCCGAAGTGATTGCCGGATTCTTTGCCGCGTTGGGACAGGGCTCACCGACAACTTTTTCCTCCCGTGTCGTCCCCGGCCAGGATGTTCCCGGCTGGGACACCTTCGACATGAGCCAGGCGCAAGTCACGCTGCTGCGCACATTCAACCGTGTAATGGGAGCAAGCCGCCTGGTTCTGGTCGGCGAAGCGGGTTATAGCCACTTGCATGGCAACCTGTCGAATCACCCCTATGGCCGCTCCACAAACTATGGCCTGGGCAACCCTGGCGATGGCGGCTTTATCACAAAAAACGCCTGGGGTTACCGGACGCGGATGGCACTGAACTACAGCAATGTATTCGCCGGTGTCAATCTGACGCCGACGCTGTCCTGGTCCCACGATGTCAGCGGCGTATCACCGACAGGTGGTTCATTTAACGAGGGCAACAAGGCAATCGGTTTATCGCTAAAGGGGGATTACCAGCAACGCTACTTCGCCACCGTCAGTTATACCAATTATTTCGGCGGCGACTTCAACACCATTGAAGATCGGGACTTCCTTTCCACCAGTATCGGCATGTCCTTCTAAAACAAAAACAATCTGAGGTTTACTATGAAAAAACTACAAGCACTCAGCAGGGTACTTCTAGTCTCCGCGGTCTGCTCTTACACATTGGCAGCCACGCCGGAACAGGAAGCAAACCGGCTCGGCAACGAACTGACGCCGCTGGGGGGAGAAAGAGCCGGTAACGCAGACGGCTCCATTCCGGCATGGGATGGCGGACTTAAGGCGCCCCCCGCACAATACAGCGACGGTGAACACATGATCGATCCATTTGCCGATGACCAGCCATTGTTCGAAATCACCAGCGCCAACTTCAACGACCATTCAGCTCAGCTAACCGATGGCCAGCGCGCCATGTTCGAAAAGTATCCGGAATCCTTTCGGATGCATATTTACCCGACCAGACGTACTGCCCACGTACCGGATGAAGTGGCGGAAAAAGCCAAGCGCAATGTACTGACTGCACAGTTAGTGGATGATGGCAACGGTGTCGATAACTATGACAGCTACTACCCTTTCCCGATTCCGGACAACGCACTTGAAGTGTTATGGAACCACTTTATGCGCTATCGCGGCGGCTCCCTGGAGCGGGAGCATAGCCAGATCATCACGCAAACCAACGGCGGCTTTCATGAGGTTAAACTGTCAGAAATTGCCGTCTATCCGGAACGGATGAAAGATCACGATCCTGACAAAGACAACAATACTCTCGTTTACTTCCGGCAGATTATCAAAGCTCCCGCACGTCTAACCGGCAACGTATTGTTGGTTCACGATACCGTCAATCAGATTCAGCAACCCCGCAATGCCTGGATCTACAATGCCGGCCAACGCCGTGTCCGGCGCGCGCCACAAGTCGCCTACGACGGCCCGGGGACAGCGGCGGACGGCATGCGCACGGCGGATAACTTCGATATGTTCACGGGTGCACCGGATCGTTATGACTGGTCACTGGACGGTAAACTTGAAGTCTATATCCCGTATAACAACTATCGACTTGCCAGTTCAGATCTTCGCTACGACCAACTTATTCAAAAAGGTCATCTGAATCAGGATTTCATACGTTATGAAAAACATCGGGTATGGAAAGTAACGGCGACATTGAAAGAAGGTATGCGCCACATTTATGCGAAACGGGTATTCTACTTTGACGAAGATACCTGGCAGATTGCCTATGTCGATCAGTTTGATGCACGGGGCGAACTTTGGCGGGTATCCGAAGGCTACCATGTGCAATACTACTACGCCGACACACCCTGGCTGGCAGGCGAAGCCATCTACGATTTGATTGCCGGCCGCTACCTGGTGATGGGACTGACCAGCGAGTCAAACGAACCGGTAAGGTTCGGCATGGTCAGCAAGAAGGTGCATTTTACACCTTCCGCGATCCGCCGTTTAGGAATTCGCTAAGAGAACTAAATCGTATTAGTTTACAGGCGCTCTTTTCAGGCCTTTCGAGCGTCTGCTTTTTTACATACAGGCCATTGTTGATTGAAATTGTGGGTTTATTATGGAAGCCAGTATTTTAAGCCAAGTCGTTCTACCGCTCTGTTTGTTTATCATCATGTTCGGTATGGGACTTTCCCTGGTGATTGCGGATTTCACCAGAGTTCTCGTCTACCCGAAAGCGGTGCTTATCGGTATCGTCGGCCAAATGCTGGTCCTGCCCCTGTGTGGGTTTCTTATCGCCTGGTGGTTGATGGACATTCCCGCCCTGGCCATCGGCATTCTGCTATTAGCCGCCTGTCCCGGCGGTACCACATCGAACCTGGTCACCCATTTGGCCAAGGGTGATCTGGCGCTTTCCATCTCTCTTACAGCCGTCAGCAGCCTACTCACAATGCTTAGCATTCCATTAATCATCGGTATTGGCTTGGCCTTCTTCAGTGGCGCGAGCGATACTATCGATTTTCCTTTGGGCCAAACCATATTGACCCTTTTTGCCTTGACGCTACTGCCGGTTTCGTTGGGCATGTTGTTTCGCAATTACTATGCGGCAATCGCCAGAAAACTGGAACAGCCGATCAATATTTTCTCTATTGCCTTCCTGGTATTCCTGGTCATAGGCATCAGCTTTGAGCAACGGGATATTTTAGGCGACGCCATCAAACAAACCGGCCCGGCAGTGCTGTTATTGAACCTGGTTACCATGTTCCTGGGCTTCCTGTCGGCCCGCGCGGCTGGTCTTAATGCCCAGCAAATCACCACCGTCAGCATTGAAATTGGCATCCAGAACTCAACCCTCGCCATGCTCATCGCCACAACCGTTTTGCAAGACCCAGCAATTGCAATTCCGGCAGCGGTTTACTCGCTGGTCATGTATATCACCGGCGGCGTACTGGTTTTGAGCCGCAGACAAAAACGCTTTACCCCGGCGTTGGCGAAATCAACGTCTGCTTAGCTGGAAAAACTTAGATCCCACTTTACAAGTTGAGAATTAAATCTCTACCAAACCATACATACATCACTTCTGAAATGTACAACAGGTATTTTGCCTGTATCACTAGAATTGCTGATTACGACGGTTAGCGGAGACTCACGAGCACGAGAATTTGCTTGAATCGCCATATATCTGGTAATTGATGTGGGGACACCTTGAACGTTGCTATAGTTGACTTTTAAAAAATTTACAACGTGTTATAAGCCAAAGTGTACAAATAGATCCTATATCGTCAAAGACCCGTATTTACAATACCAGCGAACGCATTGCAGGATGACCTCTGGAAGGTAGTGACGCCACTTGAATTCAGAAATGTGATAGCTCAGCCGCGAAAAAATTGGCTACACTGACCGTATTCCGAAATTTTTGCAACAGGGCTCCCTCTCTGTACTTTTTTCGGTATGTTGATCAGTTCTTTCAACAAGGTCATTATTAAAATTCCGCATTGCAGCCTTTATTTACCGTGAAAATCCCTTTTCATTCCTTGGGGTGACGAAAAAGGATTACGCTCATGGCTGTTACGCTGACGCTTATCGATCCAGTTTTTTCTTAATTTCTTCGATAAATCGAAGCGCCCAAGGTGACTTCGAGCTCACTTCATCAGGTGAAATCTCCTTGAGTATTTTGAACGAATGGGAACCCTTTCCATAAGGACCACTCTTACAATCCCGTGTTGCACCTTTCAATGAATCATAGATTTGCTGTTTTGCGACCTGCTC
This sequence comes from Hahella sp., assembly GCA_028280065.1. Taxonomy (GTDB): domain Bacteria; phylum Pseudomonadota; class Gammaproteobacteria; order Pseudomonadales; family Oleiphilaceae; genus Hahella. Next base: position 8,496 of record JANQMN010000044.1, on the reverse strand, counting down.
GATGGGATGCTCTACAGCCGGCAAAGCGCTTTCACGAAACCCCTGACTGAAGAATTTGGCTAACACTTCCCTGTCCGCGACCAGCCAGGTCTCCATACATTGAACCATCAAATGACAATCCGTATCAGCAACATCATCAGGCTTTTCCCAGCTATCCCCTTTCCTTTGTTTCAGATGTCCCCAGGGATTCCATTTCTCCTTGTCCTGACCTTGCTGGTATTCATCAGCTACAGGGGCCTCACTATCCACAAGCAATATAGCGTCTTCACCATTGGCAATGGCAGTGCAATAGGATTTGTAGGCGTCCCGCCGACTCCCGCAAGCCACGATTCTTGGCCGCTTTCTCACTTCGGATTTGGTAATAAAGGTTGAGAAGCCCTCCCTGCATGCCGCTTTTAAGTGGCTGGAATCTCCTCCACCTTCCACATAAAGCTTTACCATCTGGTACCTCCAATCTCCCCTCTTGTCCAAAGTTGGCCCAAACGGTATTTTTCCAACCAGGGTTTAAGCTTATCTGCATTCAATCGTGTTAAGGTGGTTCCGCCTTCCGATTTTTCCGCAACCAGTACCGATTCAGGCTGATCGCTCATTGCATCCACTAACACGTCGGAATGCGTGGTCACGATGATTTGTGAATTCGCAGACGCTTCTATTAGTATTTCCGCCAGTGTCGGTAGCGCATCGGGATGTAAGCCAAGTTCTGGCTCTTCAATACACACCAACGGCGGTGGTGCTGGGTGGCAGAGTATGACGAGCAGGCACAGGTAACGTAGCGTACCGTCAGAAAGCCGGGTCGCAGGAATCGTTAATCGCCCTTCATGCAAAAACACCTGGACAGTACCACCTTCAATAGTGACACCGAAGTCATCGATTCCTTCATACAATGCCTGTAGTGCCTTGAGTAGTCGTCTTTTCAACAGTGGCTCACGACTTAATCGGTTTAATATCAATCCCAGGTTCCGACAGTCTGCATCAAGAAAGTCAGAGGGCATATCGGCCTTTTGCGGCAACCGCGGTGTGGTATAACGCCCAAAACTCCACTCGCGATAAGAACGGATTTTTGAAAATGCATTACCTAAATAAGTGAGCTCAGGATACTGATCCGGATCTTTGCGTTGGGATAAAATTGAGGCAGTCGGATCAATATCCTCGTGCTGTAACTTCCTTTTATTATCACGAATATTTATCACCCCATGTCCATGTTCAAACTTGTAATAGAAATAGGGTCGGTTTTGATTGGGGGTTGATGGGCTCTCGTTCTCTATTCTTTCATCTACAATTTCAAAACGTTGAGACACTGCGGTAAAACTGAGCAGATAGCGCAGTTCTTGTTGCCCGTGAGGGTTAGAGAATACGGCGTCAATCGTGGCCGGTTTAACGGGAGAATTACCCTTCCACAACCAATCCTGCACACCGCCTCCGTCTCTGATTGGCGTTAGCAGGTCTTTAGGAGCAGATCGAATTAATTCAATGGCCTCTATTAAATTCGACTTTCCCGAGCCATTGGGACCAATAATCACATTCAATGGCATAAGAGGTACTTCTTGAGTACCCTCTCCAAAGCTCAGGAAATTCTTCAGCGAGATAGATTTGAGCAGCATTATTGCCTCCCAAATTTTGAGCAAATATTAATCATCATCGATGTCAACGCTATACATATAACCTTTCACCTTAACTTCTTCGTGCTTGATGCCGGGCTTGCACTGGCGATAGCCATCGAGAGAGTTCGTCCGGTTCTGTCGCATTAAGTTCAATGGGTGTAGCGGCATCTATTTTAAAACACAATTATGCTGCTAACTTATAAAAATATTCGAATGCTGGAATCGTCTCAGAATTTCCATACCGCCCTTTCAGCATATGACAAAGCTCGATTCCCGCCAGTGTTGACTCTGTTGAGTGGAATGCCTTAAAACACATCATCGGCCGGACGATTCGTTGTTTGCGTCGCAAATTTACCTCGGGGTTGTTAGTCTAGCATTTTTTCAGTCGATCTGAAGGAGCTGCGGATGTTTGGTGGCCGTCATTTTCCAAAGGATGTTATCCTGCTTTGTGTCCGATGGTATTTGGCATATCTGAAAGCAGCGGGTGCAGTAATTCATTCCACTGAAGATATTGTGAAAGACCTTAATCGCCTTGCTACTTTTCATCCAAATCTTCGTGCGCGAGTTAGTAAACTTATTGACGTCATAAGAAATGTTGAAGGTGAGGTGTTGATTGAGGGCAATGTGCCAGCTTCGGCAGTAAAATCTACTACAGCAATGAATGTCACAAAGGGATTGAGATTTGTTCAGGCCATCGGATTTGTACTTACTGCATATGATATGTCTGTAGCCACCAAAATATCTATTGAAAAGAAATCAGCTAAGCCAATAACGGCAGAAACTATTAGACAAGTAGGAGGCTGGGGCAGTGCACTGGCCGGCGCAAAGATCGGAGGGATTGCAGGCGCTGCTGTAGGAATCGAAACTGGGCCGGGGGCGATTGTCACCGGTGCGGTAGGAGCTCTCATATTTGGTACAGCTGGTTATTTTGGTGCGGACTGGGTAGCGGATTATGTATACGCGAACTGAAATAAATGATCACTTCAAAAGACTTGAAACGTAACTTTTCCGCTTCCATTGACGCGGCTGTTTCAATCAATAATTTTGATAGTGTGGATAACCTAGCCTACTTGGGTTTTCCCAACCTTTATCAAATCTCGTTGTTTATCTCAGATCCTATTAAGATAAAGCAGCTTGCAAATAATCGACTGAACTGTCCCGATATCTGTTGTCAATGCGGCAAAGTTCCGGTCGAATATTTTGCTACACACCATCGGCATGGATTGTTGGGAGCATCGAAAAAGAATGGTCCTGCCATGCCCTACTACCAACAGCATAGGCCGGTTAAACTTTCCAATATACTCGTACTATCTACTGCTTTGAGTGACTGGATTGTTAAAGTTGTGGTGGTCGGACCTTATAGTAAATTTCTTTTTACGCTTCTTGAAATGAATCGGGAATTGAGTTGTCACCCACCATGGCGTGTTTTTCCTGATATAGCCTGTGATTCATCTGCATGGCGTCAAGGTGAAATCGGACAGTGGTACGACACCGAATGGATACCGTTTTGGGAGAGTCTTACTGGAGATGAGAAGCGGCATTTTCTTGAAGAGAAGAATGCGTCGGCTGATTGGATCAGTAGACTTAATACTATAGGTTAGACTGGTTAAATACACCACTACCGAGGATTCCTCGGTAGCTGAAGGTGATCACTGACAGGCTGCATGAGGGTAAGATGTCGGGACCTGGGAAGATGGCTATGTTTGAAGGACCGGATGTTTCTTAGCTCAACGCCCTTCCAAAAACTGGTGGCTTAGTGGGCAACTTTGTTTGCTGTACTATGGGTGGGCTGTGAAATATCGGCCTTTGAAGGGCTTGAGCTGTGTGATGGGAAACTATCACGCACAGTTCTTAGGGGGCGAAGGGCCGTAAGGCCCTTAGCTACCCGGTCTGAACAAGAATATCCAATCGAGGAGTTACAAATGGGAGCGTGGGGGTTGAAAACATTTGAGAATGATGATGCTTCGGATTGGTTGTATGACTTAGAAGAAAGTAACGATCTCTCTGTTATTGAGGAAGCGCTTGATATTGAAAGCGGTTATCTTGAGTCACCGGATGGCTGTAATGTTTTGGCTGCTGCTGAGGTAATTTTGGCCCTTCTTGGCAAGCCCAGGCTTGGATTTCCTGAAAATGCAGCAAGATGGGTAAACAATCATAAGTCACTAGACCCAACACCTTTAAAGAGATCTGCCGTAAACGCGATAACCTGCGTCTTATCAGATGAATCTGAATTGAAGGAGCTTTGGCAAGAGTCAGAGGAATTTGACGAATGGAAAAAAGATGTGAATGAAACCAAAATTCAACTTGAGAGCAGCTAACAAAGTGCAGCATTCGCCCGCAAAAAGCGCGGGCAGGGAAAGCCTACACGTCGCTTCGCTATGTTTCGGCTTCCCATGTGTACGGCGTTAGCTGTAAGAGAATAGAAATGGAATTTATAAAAGCTAATCAAGATGATGGTCATATGTTGGCAGATATTCGAGCTGCTGCTATGAAGTCTAGTTTAGAGGCATTAGGTCGGTACGACGAGATGCGCGTACGAAGTAGGTTTCTAGATAGCTTTGTTCCTAGCGACACAGTTAAATTAGTATCAGATAGTTCGACCTTCGGCTTCTATGTTTTGAGAGATAAGAGAAATCATTTCTATTTGGATCACCTATATATTGGGCCATCATTTCAAGGTAGAGAACTGGGAAAGGCCGTCCTTGAAAGGGTGAAAAAGGAAGCATTAGCTAAATCCTACATGATTCGATTAGGTGCTCTTAAAGGGAGTAAGGCAAATAGCTTTTACCAAAGTAATGGATTCACTAAAACCCACGAAGATGAGTTTGATATTTATTATGAATGGGCACCCACCAACTAGCAAACGTAGGCACCGGGACAAAACTTTCGCTGTACTGCAATTTTCCCCGTGCTACGGGCCTTAACTTCCGGTGTCAGAAATATTGAGCATGTTCTGCCACTCCCCCCTAAACAGATGCCGAAGAAGCTTCCAGCCAACTTCCGTATTAGCAACGTTCCAGGTGTCCGAGCGTCATTCACCAGACTTATAACAGGCTCCACTGTTTTTGGTGTGCACGAACCTATGCTTACCGGTAAAACTATGTTTAAAATCGATTCTAGCGAACCACCGCATGTATCCCAAACTGAAGCTCTATATTTGTCTGAATAAGAAATAGAACTGTGGGGTGTAAGGCCAGATTCAAATTTCTACAGCTTAGCTCCTCTTCAGATCGTTGATTTCTTCAAGAATCTTGGAAGCCTCTTCACTTAGTGTTGAAAAAGTTCGCATGTCGCCATTCCTCTGGGCTTGCATGGCATTTCTCAACTTTTCTTCGTAGTCTGACTGAAGCTTTTTGGCGGGATCTTTCTTGAAAAACTTGAACATGGGCAACTCCTATTAACGACTAAAGGTTACGGTTTGCCAGACTAAAAAGATCAGTTTCTAAGGAAGCCCAATGCCCCCGCGACAACGGATGTGGTCACTGAAACTAAAAGGATGTGATATTCCGCCGCTTACTTCGCTGCTTCTCGGCGATTTCTTTTTGCAGTTGTTGTACTGAAGTATCTGACGGCACTAAGGCGATGGCATTGCCGATGGCCTTTTGTGCCGCATCCAGCTCTTCTTCCAGAAGCAGTTGCTGAGCTAACTGCCGGTAGGCCAAGCCCAGTTGATTATTCATTTCCTCGCGGCTGACAGCTGTGCTGTCTAAGCGCTGTAAATCCGAGAATAGCTTCCGTGCGCTACGGATATGATCTTCCGTCATCACCGACGCTAAAAGATGTTGCTGGACCTTCTCCTGTAAGTTGGCTATTTGCGTGCGCCGCTGTTCTTCTTCAGCAGCTTTTTGCTGTTGCAAGGTAACGAGTGCATTAATTTTATTTTGATACTGACCGACTAACTCCTTGGCTTCCGGCTCCGCCGTTAACAATTCAAGCCATGCTTCTGCGTGGTCAGCTTGTTGTTGCGATAGCGCCTCGTTAATTTTGTCCGAAAGTTCCAAGAGATAAGTTTGCCGTCTGGCCAATCCGATCGGATTCTGCTTTTCCAGGTTTAGGATTTCGGTGTAATTCTTTCTTAACGACTGGAAATCGGCGGCGTTTTGAAGACTTTCTGCAACTTCAGTCTTTCCAACTAACTGGCGCAGCCTTGCATTTTTCTGCTCTTCAGCCCGGCGCCGTTCGGCGTTCCGCTGCTCTTCTGCTTGGCGCCGGTCAAACTCGGCCTGGGCATTGGAAATCTGTTCTCTCCGGTATTCAACCTGAAAAATTGGCGCGATCAATGCGAAAAGTTCTAACTGCTCCTTTGCGCTTGAGAATTGGTTATTCTCTACATTTCTTGTAATTTCACTATCCAGTGTCGATAGGATTTTCTCCCGAAAAACGGATACCTCGGTGTTTTGCGGGTCCAGTGTTTCGATTGCCCGAATATTTGCGGCAATATCCTGCACATTTAGCTGGGATAAAGGGGCGTCTAACAGGATACCGATGGTAGCCAGGAGTTGTTGAACTCTGGAATGCAACGGGTCAACCGTTGATCCAAAAGCCGCCTGCTGCTCACCACTGCTGGAAACATCGGCCTGTCCCTGGGGCATTGAGGCGTCGGTGACGGGCTGCTTCTTCGGAGCATCTCTTAGTTGCTCCTGAGCCTCCGTCATTTCAATAGCGGTGGTGGATTCCGCCCCGGCGTTTGTCTTGAGTGGATCGCTTGACAGTTGCCACCAACCAATCGCCAAGCTAACAATCAAAACACAAGCTAGACTTCCCACCACATATTTCCGGCCTTGCCGATTGTGATGATCTAGCTGTACCGGCTTGGTGTTATTCAGCGTTTCTCCGCGAATAAGCCGCGCTTTCTCTTCCGGCAGATTTTTCAGTTGCTTGCTAACTTTTTGCAACCCGGCGACCATTTCGGCGCCGGATTGAAACCGTTGATTCGGGTCTTTTGCCAATGCTTTGTCGAAAAACCATTGAATACGATCAAAAGGCTTTTGCAACTGCGGTATCGATTGATTGACATGCTGGTAACTCAAGGCAATTGCCGAATCCCCGACGAAGGGCGTTTCTCCCGTGAGCATCATAAACAGCACTGAAGCCAGGCTATATAAATCAGATCGACCGTCCAGCGCCCCACCGGTAATCTGTTCAGGACTCATAAACTGCGGTGTACCGATCACCGCGCCGGCGACTGTCAGCCGGGTTTGTGAATCGATCAATCGGGCAATGCCAAAGTCTGTGACGACAACCGAACCATCACCCCGCAGCATCAGATTTTCGGGTTTTATGTCCCGATGAATAAAGCCTTCCTGATGCGCACTGCCTAAAGCGTCGGCAACCGCCGTGCAATAGTCCACCGCCTGTAGATTGGAAAGATTCCGGTTAACCTTGGCGGCAAGGTCCCCGCCACCGAGATATTCCATGCAAATGAAATGTACACCGTGGCTTTCCCCCGCATCGTAGACCTTAACAATATTGGGATGTTGCAACCGTCCGCTGATTCTGGCTTCCCGCAGCATACGATAGATGGCATCGTCATCCGTAAAGGAGGAAGGTTCCAACGTCTTGATAGCAACGGTACGATTGACACTGTGTTGCACAGCCTTATAGACACGGCCCATACCGCCGCGCCCGATCTGCTCAATAATGGTGTAGCCGTCAATTTCAATAGTGCTTGACATAGAACCGGTGTCGCTAAATGCTAGAACCTGACCTTCAAGATCTTCCTTGACTCTCTACCTGCCCACTCGTGAAGATCAACAAGATACCATTTGACCTAACTTGGAGACAATTTGATATGCAAGTCATGTCGGCAAGGCAACTCGGGGCTTTCCTTATCGCTTCTCAGGCAGCTTACACTACTGCACAGGATACAGGTCTCTCTGCCAGCCCTTTTGCCCAGCTTAGCTTTTCGCAAAAAGAACATCGCTTCGATAAACTGTTCGACCATGGCATTTACTTCTATATGCTGCATGCAGGCACAGGTATGGCCTTCGAAAGATCTTTTATCAGCGTCAACGGCGCATGGTCAATAACCGATGCCGAGGTCAGCGAAGAAGAAGAAACCGGTGACGCCAGCCGGGTCGATTACGACCTAACATTCGGCTACAGCCTCAGTGATCAATTTACCCTGTTTGGCGGTTACAAGGTGGGCGAAACCGATATTGACTACATCGCTCGTGAAACCAATGACGATGGAATAAATCCACGATATAGCGATAACTATGAAGAAGCCGGGCCTTATCTTGGCGTGAGTTGGCAGCAGCATTTCGGAAAAGCCGGAAGGATCAGCATTTCTCTGGCGTATGCCTTGCTGGATGCAACTAACCGCCTGGCGGAGAAAGGTGACGACGAAGAATTCGACGAGGACAATCCGGACGAGCCGGAAGCCCTGGAACTGGACGATTTAAACGGAAGATTTAAGCAGGATGCCAAGGGTTTCAGCATCGGTGCCAGATGGACGATTCCGTTGAGTGACCGGCTTTCCTACTACGCATTATTCCGGTGGCAACAGTATGATCAGGATTTCAAATTTGAAGGGCAGCGTTTTTCCGCCTCCGAACGCTTTTCCGAGATGGGGATGGGCCTAAGTTACTTGTTTTAAGAAGCGATATTTTCATTTCGCATAGGCCTTACCGCCAATAATCTTAAAGGCGGGCACTCCCCTGATAACGACATCCCGGGCAAACTGATTTCCGCAGTTCGGACATATACAGGGCTGCTCGGTAAAGTCGTGAACAATGCGCTCTTTGAAGCATTTTACCAACGCGCCTTTGCCGCCCTTACGATATTTAAATATCTGTTGTTTGCACTTGGCGCAATAGATATCAACTGTTTTAACCGGACCTTTCTTATTGGGCTTTGCCATGGGTCATCAACTGGCGGCTACGAGGTGGAGTGC
>JANQMN010000011.1 GCA_028280065.1 Hahella sp. | reverse complement strand
GCTCCTGATCAATTTTAGTATTGTACTGGTTTTCATATTTATCATGTTTCCCATCTTCTGGGTGTTCGGCATGGCATTCAAAACGACGGGCGACATACTGGCATGGCCGCCCAAGTTCACCTTCGTTCCGACGCTGGACAATTTTAAGGCCGTATTGTTTGGGTTTCAAAAGGCCGACCAATCCACCACAGCTTCGGGCATTATGACCGTAAACTTCATGCGCAGCTATCTGAACAGTTTTATCATAAGTTTCGGCGCGTTGGCCATCTCAGTGGTCATTGCCATTCCGGCAGCCTACAGCCTTACCAGATATAAATTCAGGGGCAAGGAAGATCTGGCGTTTACGATTTTGAGCTTTCGTTTCGCGCCTGAATTACTTGTCATTATTCCGCTTTTCATTATTTTTCAGCGCATCGGCCTCTATGATTCCTATTTCGGCTTGATGTGGGTTTACCAACTGATTACACTGCCGATGATTATCTGGATTCTGCGCGGTGACATGGAACAGGTACCCCAGGAACTGGAACAGAGTTACATGTTGGATGGATACAGCCGATGGCAGGCTGTGCTGAAAGTAGTTATTCCAATCGTTCGCCCCGGTCTTGTGGCCGGTTCCCTTCTCGCCTTTATCTATGCCTGGAACAATTTTATATTTGGTATGGTCCTCGCGTCAGGTCGTCTAGAACCGGCCACTATCGCCGTTTTGAAATTTCTCAGCCTGGAAAAGATCCGGTATGGAGAAATCAGTGCCGCGGCCCTGTTAATCTGTATTCCGTCGATGATTTTCGCCCTCTTTGCCCGTAAACATCTGGTCAAGGGACTGAGCATGGGAGCGGTTAAGAGTTGAAATGCACCGAAACTGTAATTTGGAGATTAAATTATATTCGCTATGGCAAGCATTGAACTGAAAAATATCGTTAAGGATTTTGGAGACGTTAAAGCGCTCGAAAATCTGAACCTATCCATAGATGAGGGTGAGTTTATCGTTATTCTGGGGCCGTCCGGGGCCGGGAAAACGACCACCCTTAAACTCATTGCCGGCATCGAAGAGCTGACTTCCGGGCAATTGCTCATCGACGGCTGCGACGCAGCCAGTATGAAGCCCGCCGATCGGGATATCACCATGGTGTTTGAAACCTATGCCCTTTATCCGCATATGACGGTGTGGGAGAATATGGCAACGCCGTTGCGGGGCAGAGGATCGCAGATGGATCCTGCTGCCATCGATGCCAGAGTCCAAAAGATAGCCCGGATACTGCGCATGGAAGAGTACATGACCAGGTTACCAAGCCAGCTCAGCGGCGGTCAGAAGCAGCGGGTTGCCATGGGGCGCGCAATGGTACGCGAACCCAAAATCTTTCTGCTGGACGAGCCTCTCAACCATGTGGACGCAAAGATCCGGGAGGAGCTGCGAAAGGAACTACACCTGCTTCGCCATACGATCAAATCCACCGTGGTTTACGTTACCCATGACTATATTGAGGCGCTTTCACTGGGACAGCGGATTGCGATCATCAACAAGGGCCGTATCGAGCAAATCGGTACCCCTTGGGACGTTTACTTCCGACCGGCGAACCTGTTTGTTGCCTCTCATATCGGACAACCCGAAGTGAATCGTTTCGTCGGCCGCAGCCGGCTGGACGGTTCCTCTGTTCATATCGATTTTCCTGATCTGGGACATGAAATCGTTTTGCCGTCAGGACAGTTTCCCAACGACAATATGGACGGTCAAAAGATCGTGGCTGGACTCAGGCCTCAGCATGTTCGGCTTTCCGAGACTCAGGACGAACGGTATCAATTGCCGGCCGAGATTGTTATCCGGGAAAACCTGAGGACCGAATTGGATCTGGTGCTTCGTACTGGCAAGGTTAAATTGACGGCATTGGAATCCCCTGAAAAGGACTTGCCGGAAGGGCAGCAGATGTTTCTCCATCTGCCCGAAAAGCACTTGATGTTTTTTTCCAAAAACACCGAAAGCCGTATTGACTACCAACCGGGGAATTAAAGTTGCCTGGAATGCATTTGACAGGAATTTAAGAACCTATGGCATCTGTATCGTTAAAAAATGTAAAGAAAACCTATCGTTCCGGCCTGGAGGAAGTGGTGGCCGTGGAAAACATAAACCTTGATATCATGGATGGGGAACTGCTCGTTCTGTTAGGGCCTTCAGGTTGCGGGAAGTCGACCACGATGCGTATGATTGCCGGTTTGGAGAAGATCACCGCCGGTGATATTCACATCAACAAGCGGCGTGTCAACGACTTGAATCCCAGCAGGCGCAACATAGCCATGGCATTCGAGACATACGCCCTGTATACCCACATGACGGCGGCTGAAAATCTGGGTTTTTGTCTGCGTGCCCGCAAAGTCCCGAAAGCCGAAATTGATGCAAAGGTTTCCAAGATAGCCAAGATGCTGCAACTTGAGAGCATTCTGGACAAACGTCCTTCCGAGTTGAGCGGTGGACATCAGCAGCGTCTGTCTCTCGGTAGAGCTCTGATCCGAAATCCGGACGTGTTTCTGCTTGATGAGCCGCTGTCCCATTTGGATGCCAAACTACGGGTGCAGATCCGCGCTGAAATCAGATGGCTGCATAACAAGTTGAACACTACCATGGTTTACGTCACCCACGACCAGATTGAAGCACTGGCCCTGGCGGATCGGATAGCCATTATGAATTTCGGCAACCTGCAGCAGGTCGGTACGCCGGCCGAAGTCTTTGACCGCCCCGCCAATCGTTACGTGGCGACCTTCCTAGGAGAACCGGCCATGAATATCGTACCTGGAGTGCTGTCCACCAATCAGGGTACTTGCAGTGTGAATATTATCGGAAAGGATGTGAATCTGTCTCCGGCAAAGGATTTGACCTCCCTTTTTACCGCGAAAGCGCCGGATTCGACGCTTTCCATCGGGATCCGCCCCCAGGATATCACCCTGATGACGGGATCGGAAACCAGTGCAGATCAGCAGCCGTTGATAAGCGGTATTGTAAAAGTGGTTGAATTTATAGGAGAAAAATACATCCTGACCACCCGTGTCAAAGATGAGGAGATCGTCTCGATCCATGATTCCATCAATGGGTTGCGCGAGGGAGACAAGGCGGTTTTGCAGTTCGATAAGCGAAAACTTCATTTTTTCGAAGATAATGATACCGGAAACGCTATACGTTGGGAGTAAGCATCGTGAAAGGAAACCAGGATGAATTATTTATTGGTGTAGACGGTGGAACCACGGTTATCAAATCGGTCCTGTTCGACACCATGGGGAACGAGTTGGATGTGGCCCAGGCGTCAGTCCCGATTGAAACGCCCAAGCCGGGATACCAAGAGCAGGACATGGTGAAGGTCTGGCGGGCAGCCAAACAAACCATTAAAGAACTGGTCGACCGCCATACGGATGTCAGGCAGAATATCCGTTCGATCGGCATCACTGCCCAGGGCGCTGGATGCTGGCTTATCAATGAGAAGGGCCAACCCGTAGGAAACGCTATTCTGTGGTCCGATGCCAGGGCGGCCGATATTGTAGCCGAATGGGGGAGGCAGGCCAGATCTTCGGCCATATACGACATCTGCGGCTCGATCCAATATTCCGGCTGCCAGAGCGCCATTGTGAATTGGCTCGCGCGCAACGATACGGACAGACTCAAATCCGCTCGTCATTTGTTGTGGTGCAAGGATTGGATTAAATTCAAACTCAGCGGTGTTGTGTCTACCGATCCGTCCGACGCGTCGGTGTCGTTTTTAGATACGGCCAGAGGGCAATATGATTCCCGCCTTCTGGATCTGACGGACAACGCCCAATACAAACACCTATTGCCGAAAGTGCAGCCCGTGGACCAAATAAGCGGTCCGATTCTACCCGATGTGGCCGTCGACCTCGGATTACCGCGGGATGTTATGATTGTCGGCGGACCTTTCGATATGATAGCGACGGCTACAGGTGTTGGTGCCGTTTCGAACGGGCAGGCGTGCTCGATCCTTGGAACGGCCCTGATCAGTGAAGTGGTAATCGATCACTATAACAGCTCTCCGGAAAATGTGGGTTTTACCCTTTGTCATTGCGTTCCTAAACGATGGTTGCGTGCCATGGCAGGAATGCTGGGAACTCCGAATCTGGATTGGTTCCTGGAACAGTTCTGCCACGAGGACCGCATCGAAGCGGAAAGAAACGGGCAGTCGGTTTTTGAATGGATTGAACCCAAACTGGCATCCCTGCCCACCGGATCGGGCGGCTTGATCTATCATTCGTATCTGAGTTCTGCCGGAGAGCGATCTCCGTTTGTGAATGAAAACGCCAGAGCCCAGTTTTTCGGTATGTGCGAGGAGCATTCCCGGCATCACATGCTTCGGGCATTGTATGAAGGCGTCGTACTGGCAGTCAAGCATGCCTACGATAGTATACCCGGTGACATTCAAAATATCACCCTGTCCGGGGGAGGTGCGCAAAGCCCGCTTTGGTGTCAAATGATTGCAGATGCCTTGAACGCCGAAGTAAGGGTTCCGTCCGGCACCGAATTCGGCGCTAAGGGTGCGGTAATCAATGCAATGGTGGCGTTGGAATATTTCGAGGACCATTCCACTGCGGTAAAAGAAATGGTTCAATTCGAACGCAGTTATTCACCCGATGCCCCCACCTATGTTCAATTCCAGCGACTGTTCCAAATCTATCTGAAGCTTTACGGCAACATGGCGGATGCCTGGGATGCGCTGGCTGAGTTCCGCCGACAGGCCTGACGGGATCAACTCTGATTCGGACAGTTAAATTGTCTAATCAAGCTGTTTGGCCTGGTCAGGACTGAAAAAAGAGAAGGGAAACTGATTTTTGAAAGCATTAATTTTAGGTGACTTGTTTATCACCAACGACGTCCTTAAATTAGAATTGGAAAACGCTTTTGCGGACAGCGGTATAACGTTTGAATATGAATTCCGAACCAATGAGTGGCCGGTAAAGCCCGTCGAGCACAACAACGAGATACGGGAATTTGTCGGTCCTGACGACGACATAGTGCCGCTGGCTGCCGACGCGGAAATTATTTTCACTCACTCCGCCGGTGTCACGCGTCGGGTCATTGAAGCCGCTCACAAACTTAAAGTGATTGGTGCGGCAAGGGGTGGCCCCGTTAATATCAATGCCGCAGCGTGTACTGAAAGGGGGATTCCGGTGGTCTACGCTCCCGGCAGAAATTCAGGAGCAGTAGCTGAATTCACCGTTGGAATGATTCTGGCGGCAACCCGGAATATCCCCCTGGCCCATGGCTCCCTCGCAGGAGAAAGGCGCTGGAGGGGCGATTTGTACGTTTACGAAAAGGTCGGCCCCGAACTGAACAGCTCGGTGGTGGGATTGATCGGTTTTGGTGCTATCGGACGCAAGGTCGCTTTCATCCTCAAGGCCTTTGGCGCCCGTATAATGGCCTATGACCCTTATGCTTCCCCGACGCAGATGGCGTCCTTCGGGGTTGAAGCTGCTGACCTGGATGATGTTTTGAAGCACGCCGACATCATCTCTATGCATGCTAGATTGTCGCCGGAGTCTGAAGAAATGATCGGAGCCCGCGAAATCAATCTCATGAAGCCCACTGCTTATTTGGTGAACACGGCTCGAGGTGAATTAATTGATCACAGGGCGCTTTATGACGCCTTGGGAGAGAAACGGATAGCCGGGGCGGCATTGGATGTTTTTGAAGCGGAACCGCCTCCCGAGGAGAGCCCTATTTACGGTCTTGGCAATGTAGTGGCGACCACCCATTTGGGTGGCGCATCCAAGCAGGCTGCAAAAATAGGTGCCAACATCGCTGCCAAGGAAATATACAAAATTATCACCGGTACGGATGGACCGGATTATTGCGTCAATCCGGTGGTGTTTGAATCAACTGATAAATAAAGACATCAAGGAATACGGTTAAATGACACTACATGCTACTGATATCAACAAAGACATTCCGATCCCGCTATATTACCAGATTTCACAGTTAATTCGGCGCCGGATTGAGTCCGGGGAATGGAAAGTCGGCGATCAGATTCCCACTGAAAAACAATTTAAGGAAACTTACCAAGTCAGTCGCGCCACAATTCGCCAGGCAATCTCGGAACTGGTATACGACCACCTGCTTGAGCGGCGCCGGGGCAAAGGAACCATTGTCATCCGGTCCCGGCTCGAAGAAACGCTGCATGATGCCGTGACTTTTACGCGTGAGATCATGAACCGCGGAATGGTGCCGGAATCCAGGATACTCGACTTCAAGTTAATTCAGGCTTCCAACGATCTGGCCGAGCGTCTGCAAACCGAACCTGGCGACGAACTCGTGGCCATGGTTCGGTTGCGATACGTCAATGGCAAACCTGTCTGCGTCGAGAATTGGTATGCTTCGCATGTACGGTTTCCGAATATGAAACGAGATTTTTTTGGTGAACAAGGTATCGAGCAGTCCACCTACTATATGCTCCAGAAACGGTTCGGTGCTCAAATCAGAAATTCGACCGAAACCATCAGTCCGGTCGCCCTGGAGCAGGACGATGCGGAATTGCTCAATGTACCTATGAATACACCGGCTCTTCGGCGGACCCGCGTGGCCTATCTGGCCGATGGATTGCCCGCACTGTACGCCCGGGGACGGTATATCATTAAATTGATTATTAACCAGCCCAAGCTGAATTCCCTCGGTTCCAACACCGGGCAACAGTGAATTCCTGAAGGAGCGTTGATCCCTAATCCCGTGTACTCAACCGTATACTTAAAACTAAGGAGCTTATAATTATGTCTACCAATAACCCCCTAACAGCAAAGGCCATTGCCAAAATGATTGATCACTCCCTTTTGCAGCCGGATATGACAGACAACGATATCACCCGGCACTGTGGCATCGCCCGAGAATTCGATGTGGCAACAGTATGCGTACGGCCTTATGATGTCGCTTTTTGCAGAAAGCTGCTGGAAGGCAGCGACGTTGGAATCAGTGTTGTGGTGGGGTTTCCCCACCCCAATAGCACCACGGCCACAAAGGTTTTCGAAGCCAAGCAAACTATGGCGGACGGCGCGACCGAGCTGGATGTTGTCATGGCTTACGGTAAGGCAAGGTCCGGTGATTGGAATTTTGTTGAAGAAGATTTGCAGGCGGTCACAGAGGCAGCCCATGCCGGCAACGCCATCGTAAAGGTCATATTAGAAAATTGCTACCTTTCCCGGGCTGAAATCGTTCAAAGCTGCCAGATATGCGAAAAAGTGGGGGCCGATTTTGTCAAGACCTCTACCGGTTATGCAGCGGGCGGGTCGCTGGCCGATGATATCCGCTTGATGCGATCCTCCTGCCGTCCTCAAGTCGCCATAAAAGCAGCCGGCGGCATCCGCACCCTCGATGATTTTTTAGAAATGATGGCCGCCGGCAGTACCAGGCAGGGAACCCGTTCCACCAAGGAAATTTACGAGGAGGCCCTCAAGAGGGAATCCGAAAACAGGCTCTGATTGGCTGAAAAGGCGTATAGCTGTCGAATTCACCGAAGCTAACAGTCAATATTTATAAGAAAGATAAGATTATGACACAAATGAATGCAGCACTTTTTTATGCACCCCAGGATGTTCGTTTTGAACGGGTTCCCATCCCCGAACCGGCTCCGGGTGAAGTCCTCGTTAAAGTCCGGGCGGCACTGACCTGCGGCACCGATATCAAAACATATCAGCGCGGTCATCCTGCCATTATAAAAAAGGTTCCTTCAACATTCGGACATGAATTCAGCGGTGAGGTTGTCCGGGTCGGCAAGGGGGTTACCCAATTTGAACCGGGCACACGGGTGGCCTGTTGTAACGCCGCACCTTGCAATAAGTGCTTTTACTGTATCAAAGGACAACACAACCTGTGCGACGATCTTCTGGTTCTAAACGGCGCCTATGCGGAGTACATTGTTGTTCCCCGGCGTCTAGTAAATATTAATCTGCTGCCGATACCGGACCATCTTTCCTACCAGGAAGCAGCTCTGTCCGAACCCCTGGGAACGGCTGTTCACGCATTGCGGCTGACTCCTGTCGCCCAAGCAGATACCCTGGCAGTTATCGGCACCGGACCTTTGGGGTTGATGATCGTACGTCTGGCGACTTTGAAGGGGGCCAGAGTCGTCGCTATTGGAAAAGGTGAAGAGCGTTTGGCAACCGCCAGGGCCTTTGGCGCAGCTGAAACCATAGACATTACATCTTACTCTGATGTGGATGAGCGAATCACAGCTGCGCGTGAACTGACCGATGACAGCCTTGGATTTGATGTGGTGGTCGAAGCTGTCGGCTTGCCGGCTGCCTGGGAGGAAGCATTGCGTCTGGTTCGTAAAGGGGGGCGGGTAACATTCTTCGGCGGTTGCAAAAGCGGCACCAGCATAAAGTTAGACACCGTTCAATTGCATTATGACGAACTACAGTTGCTAGGCGTTTTTCATCAGACCCCGGATGATTATCGCCGCGCACTGCATATGCTGTCGGCCAGACTGGTCGACGGTCGGAAATTTGTCAAAGAGACGGTTCCTCTGTCTCACCTGCTGGAGGCATTTACCTGGGTGAAGGAACTCAAGGCTATAAAATACGCAATAGATCCGAAAAGCATGTAGAACTAGAGGTCGGGGCTCCTGGGCTGCACCTCTTCGGCTTTGTTTACGAACGAAGGGGCACCCAGGCAGGTGCTCGACACCCAATACGGATTTAATAAATTTGGATTTAAACTGACCATTCATAAAAAGGAGAATTACCAGTTATGTCAATCAAAAGCACAGTTAAAATGACCTCGGCCGAAGTAATTGAGGCCATGTACAACCGTCAGCCGGTGGACCGAATTGGATTCATCCATCGCGGCTACGGATTTTGCGCTAAAAATGTCGGGTATAATCTGGCCGACATTTATGAGACACCGGAAAAAAGCTTCACGGCCCAGCAACTGACCGCTGAGCAGTATGGCTCCGACGGTACGCCGTTTTATACGTTTGTTTCCTATGGTGCCTGGGAATTCGGCGGAGAAATCAAATATCCTAAGGATCGAATCGGCTCCGGACCTTCGGTTGCCAAACGTCCGGTATCATCCCCTGAAGATCTGGATAAGCTGTTATTGCCCAATCCCAAAACGGCAGGATGTGTTCCCAAGCAAATCGAATTCGCCAAACTACAGGAAAAAAACAACGTACCGATCGCATTCATTTGCGGTAGTCCGTTCACCCATGCAGCCAATCTGTGTGGTGTGGAAAAATTCATGGAATGGATCGCTACGGAACCCGACTCGGTGCACAAGGCAATGCGGCTGATGACGGACCACATCATCGAAGTGGCCCAGTATTTTGTCGATAGCTTCGGAACAGATCGCGTCATTGCCCGCTCTGCCGCACCGACCGAATCCAACACTCTGATATCGCCGATACATTTTGAAGAATTTGCCTTGCCGTACATAAAGGAGCTGCATGAAAAAGTGTTAGAAATAGGTGTTAAAAGCATATACTGCCATATTTGCGGCGAACAAAACAAGAATCTGCCGCTGTGGGCCGAAGTACCCTTTGGCGATCCCGGAATGCTCAGTTTCGGCCAAGAAGTGGAATTGTCAAAGGCCGCTGAGGTTTTTCCAGATCATATCATCGCCGGGAATGTCGATCCGGTAATGATTGCCAATGGCAAACCCGATGAAATATATGCTGCCTGCCGTACGGCCATAGAACAGGGCAAAAAGTATTGTCCGGGTCGGTTTGTACTAATGGGTGGGTGCGAAATTCCGCCCATCGTACCGCCTTACCACATTTATATCATGCAGAAAGCGGTTGAGGATTTCGGGGCCTACTAAAGTTCTGGAAGGCCTTTTGCGGACAGGGGACCATCGCACTGTTTCCAGGTATCGACACCATTGAATTGATTCCGGCCGGAATCGCTGAGATTGTGCTGAGCCGCACCGGGGCTTAGGCAGCGAGTGGAAATAACCTTTACATATTGCGCCGAATTTTTATTCGTATTCAAGGCGGGAAAAGGCGCGCATAACGAGCTATGTAAGCCTTTTC
>JANQMN010000007.1 GCA_028280065.1 Hahella sp. | reverse complement strand
CCCTCCGGGTGGCCCTCAGATTCACCACAATGGTGTTGCACTTCTTGGCAAGGTAGCCGACATTCCCTGCGAAATGCGCCTTATTGTGGCAAATCTGAGGACCACTTAGTGGGCTATCTATATGGGACACTACACTAGGTTATTTAATTAAGCGAATATAGCGCTCAATAGTATTTTATGGTCATATTCCTTAACTAAATGGCCTAAATGTTATCATTATTGACCTGAAGTCCCTGCTTGCGGAGCCCGTATTCGATGCCGGATTTTTCACATCAAGCGATTTTTCCCAGCGCTGAATTGTTTCTTATCAAACGGTTTATGCTGGATAACTATCAATCCGAACCCGGACAATGGTTGCTTGGTACCGGCATTGCCGAACCGGAACTGCAGAGTTCTCAAACCTTGGTTTCCCTGCACCAGTTCGACATCATCTACCGCAATATTTTTCGCCTGGCCAGACACCAGGATTGCGGACTGCGGCTAGGTAAAGCGCTCAATCTTTCCCGCTGGGGCCTATTAGCGATGACATTTGTCAGCTCCCCATCGGTGGGGAAAGCCTTGCAATTGGCGAATCAGTATCGCTCAATCCTCCGCAGCCGTTTTGACTTAATCCCTGAAGTGATCGGCGACATGGTAAAGGTCAAACTTAAGCACCGACAAAATATGCCGTTCCCTGTCTCCGAGGTATTTGGCTTTGAAATCTTACTGGGTACGCTGCACAGTCAGATCAGCGATTTGATCGCCCAACCATTTCATTTTAACCGCGTCGAACTGCACTACCCCGCCCCGGCGTATTATCCTGCCTACCGGCAACATTTGGACTGCCCTGTGGTTTTTGCCTGTGCCGAATCCTGTTATTGGATGCCCCTGGAAATCATGGAACAGAGCCTGCCCTTGACAAACCCTATTGCCGTGAAACAAGCCAGGGAAATCTGCGAACAGGAGTTGGAGCGCGTGAGTAGAATTCAGAAAGGCGATGTTTCCTGGCTCATTCGGGAACAGCTCAGGCAAAAACAAGGACCACTTCCCAGCCTACCTGCCATGGCCGCCAAACTCGCCATCAGTCCACGCACCTTAAGACGGAGACTGGCAATGGCCGGTACAAGCTACCGGGAAATCGTGCAACAACATCAACTGCAACTGGCGTTGCACCACTTGGGGCGCAATTCGCTAACGGTCAGGGAAGTTTCAGAATTATGCGGCTTCAAGGATCAAACCGGATTCAGGGAAGCCTTTAAACGTTGGACACAAATGACGCCAACCGAATATAGAAAAAGCTTTGGTTCTGAATGAGCAAATTGAACACGCTTACAAAAGTTGCGGTATAGTGATGGACGTTCAGATACGAAATTTTATTAAATTCCTGGAAATTAAAAAAACGTATGAGCCTACATATGCCGGCTTCTCTCACAGCTCCAAAGGTTATTCTCTTTGACTGGCATGGCACATTGGTCGATACCCTCGATGCCATGTACAAAACCATGGAAGAAATGCTGCCGATGTTGGAGGAGCTGGATCTGGTAAAGCGCCTGGTCGCCGAGGAGGACTGTAAAACCCAGGACGATATCAAGCTGGTCCGCTACATACGGATTTTTCGCCGTCTCCATCCGAAGATCTTGGCCGAACGCCGGGTTTCACGTACCGAAATTTTTAACGCGATATTTGCTACGAACCATGAAGCCAAGCGCGTTGCCCACCAGGCCTATAACCAGTGTTACCGAAATCATTACGGCGCGGTAAAACCCTTTCAGGAGGGAGTGTTCGATTATCTGACCACATTTAAGAATCTCGGAATTAAACTGGCTATTGCAACAAATCGAAGCCGGGAGTTTCTCCTTGAAGAGATCGATCTGGTGGACAGCGGTCGCTGGAAACCGCTATTCGACAGTATTATCAGCGCTAACGACGTTGTCGAATATAAACCTGCCCCCGATGTCATTTTGCAGGCATTACACAATATGGATGAACAACCGGGACCGCATATCTGGTACGTCGGCGATAGTGAAACCGACATGCTGACCGCATCCGCCGCCAAGGTTACACCGGTCTTTTATAATGGCGCTCATTGGGAAGAAAGCTGGTTAGACCAACACATAGACAATCGGGGGCAACACCCGGATAACGCCCGGCTTATTGTAAACAGCTTCGACCAACTGACTGACGCCTTACAACATCTACAAGATACCGGTAAGGCAGCATTTCCTTACCGGCTCAGGGAGCATCGTCCGCCCAGTTACCCTGCACGGCCGACCCCACCACCCCGCATTGAGCCGGATTGGTACCCCTCCTTTCGAAAAATACCCGCGCCTTCGTTAATCCTTTTTGATTGGCACGCCACCCTCGTCGATACGCTGGACGCCATGTATCACGCGGTCGATGATATGCTTCCCGAGTTTGAGCAACTTGGACTGATGTCCCGGCTTATTCGTCCAGAACAAAGTAAATCCCCGGAAGATGCGCGGCTGGTTGAACACGTAAAAAACTATCAAAAACTACACCCAAAAGTAAAAGCTGACAGAAAAATATCCCGCACCGATATATTTGAAGTGTTATTCGGAGAGGACCAGGAAGCCAAGCAAATAGCTCATCTGGCGTTCAATCACCAC
Organism: Hahella sp.; assembly: GCA_028280065.1. GTDB lineage: Bacteria > Pseudomonadota > Gammaproteobacteria > Pseudomonadales > Oleiphilaceae > Hahella. Next base: position 7,927 of record JANQMN010000007.1, on the reverse strand, counting down.
TACCGCAACCACTACGGCACAGTCCTGCCATTTGAGCCCCAGGTACGGCCGATGCTTGAGAGCCTGCGCCGTCTCGGTCCAAGAGTTGGCGTAATCACCAATAGGGATCGAGAATTCTTCGAACATGAACTTTCGGCGGTTGAAGGTATAGGTTGGCGGCATCTGTTTGATACCGAAGTCTGTGGCGATGACACCCCTATGCGCAAGCCACATCCGGATCAAATTATCAAAGCGGTCAATAACTTGAGACAATCCCTCAATAAAAGCGTGTGGTATGTCGGCGATAGCACCACGGATACGATTGCCGCCAAGAATGCCGGTGTCACCAATGTGTTCTTTAACGGCGCGCAATGGGACCAGGACTGGTTGCAAAAGATCTTCCCCGGAAATGCCCGCTACCCCCATCAACCCGATGTGGTCGTCAACGACTTTTCTGAATTCTGGGCGCTGGTCTTAGCCTGCTTCGACCGTCAGATAGTGGTCAAACAACAGGGTAAGGTTTTTAGTGCATTGGGCACCCGGTCTTCGGGTAGCCAAAATGCCACATGAAACGGGTTCGTCCCGATTAATCTTCCCTAAAACTGACCTGGTCAGGCTTCGGCCAAGCCTTTAGATTGGACAATCGTCGAATTTGTCATAAATTTGAATATATCAGCCTTGGATTTGTACAGAGAACTTTTTTTCGAGACCTAACTGTTCCGAAGTATCCTAGCCATAGTTGATTTTCGGGTTTCTGTGATGCGCGTTAGGCAGAGAACAGGTAAATGAAAATCTACCTCCAGGTAATGTTAATAGTAGCTTTTGCCAGCTGCTCACTACTAGCAATAGCACAGAACCCAGCGGCCTCGGTCTCTCCTATATCCATAGATGCAACCCACGCAAAATACTCCATCTTAAATCGCGCACTATTTTTCGAAGACGGCTCCGGTGAATTGGCGGTAACGGACATTATTCAAAACGAACAACTCGGATGGCGGGAGTTGACCGAGATTCCGAACTTTGGCTTCAGTGAAAGTAGCTACTGGATCAGATTTCAATTGGAAAACCGGACTCGGCATGCACAGCGTCTGTTTATTCATGTCGACTACGCGTTATTGGACAGCGTTCAGCTATTTAAAGTTAAGGAAAGTCAGATTGCAGAAACTTTCAGTGTCGGCGATCTGGAACCTTTCCAATCCAGGATTGTCCAGCATCCTACCTTTATTATCCCACAGTATCTTGCCGCGGAAGAAATTGCCGAAATCTATCTTCGTATAGAGTCTACCAGCAGTCTGCGAGTTCCGGTGACCGTATGGAAAAGCGAAGAATTTCTAATGGAATCCAGAAATCACTTCATGATATTTGGCCTGTTCATCGGAATTCTTGTCGTCATGAGTCTCTACAACTTCGCGATTTTCCTTTTTATTAAGGACTGGAGTTACTTTTTTTATAGTTTTTTCACGCTTTCCACCAGTCTTTACTACTTGTCCATAACCGGTGTCGCCTTTCAATTATTCTGGCCGGACGGTGTGGCCTGGCAACAGTCTGCCGCACTTGTCATGGTTGGATGTGGCGTTCTCGGACTGGCCTGTTTCGGACATACCTTCCTGCCAATCAAGAAAGGAACTACGCTCTATGGCTATTCTCTGGGCCTTATCGGGCTTTCGATCATTGCCATCGTCGCCGACGTTTTCATTCCCTATCGGCATTCGGTACTGCTGCAAATTCTTTGTATTTTTGCCGTGAGCATGAGTATTGGCGCCATTGGCATATACATGATGTTAAAAAAGGTGCAGATCGCCCGGTTATTTGTCGCCGCATGGATTGTTTTTCTTTCTGGGGCAGTGTTGAGCGGACTCGACAAGCTGGCAGTAATTTCTTTCTCCTACAGCTATCTGATCATCACCATGTCAGGCGTTGTAGGCGGGATCTGCATTCTATCTCTTGCCCTTGCCAACAGAATTAATATAGAACGCAGAGAGAGAGCGCTGGCGCAACAAAAAGAGCTTCAAGCTCTGCAAAAAGCGAATAAAGCGGAAGCGGAAAATCGTGCTAAAAGCGAATTTCTCGCCACAATGAGCCATGAGATTCGCACTCCCATGAACGGCATTGTCGGCATGACCGATCTGCTCAGTACCACTCAATTGGATAAAACGCAGCAGGAGTTTCTCACTATCATCAAGAACTCCGGGCAATCGTTACTCTCTATTATTAACGACATCCTGGATTATTCGAAAATCGCTGCCGGCCATATGGACTTGGAAGAAGTTGAGATAAACCTCGAATTATTGACGCATGAATGCATCACGCTTCACAGTGTAAACGCGGAAAAGAAAGGCCTGGAGATTGCCGTTTTTTACAACGACAGTGTTCCGAAAAAAATCATGGGGGATCCCACCAGGCTACGGCAGATTATTAATAATTTACTTAGCAATGCCATCAAGTTTACCGATAGCGGCCATGTTACCCTAACTGTCTCGCAAAGCGCCGTATCCCAGCAATTGCACTTTGAGGTGCAAGATACCGGCATAGGTATTTCCCAAGAGCATATAAATAATCTCTTCAAAGCCTTTAAACAGGCGGACTCTTCCACGACGCGAAAATATGGCGGAACCGGCCTGGGTTTAAGCATCTGTAAGAAGCTCTCTCACCTAATGGGCGGTAACATCGGTTTGCAAAGTGAACCGGGAGTGGGTTCGATCTTTAGTTTTAACATTCGTAGCGAATTACCCGAAAATACTGGCATCGAAACCGGAAAATCCATCATTGATACCGCTCCAAGGATCTTTGATAAAACCAGTCTCATTCTGTTTTCCAAGTCAGAACTTACCAGAAAACTCCTAACCGACATGAACCGTAAGTCCGGCGGCGAGCTGTTTGTCGCCACCACGCGGAAAAGTGCCGAAAAGTTGTTTAACGAACACCTCGGAGACAAATCCAGCTTGCTTTTGGTTGACCAAAAACTGGTTGAAAGAGATCATCTGCTTTGCCAAATGATTTCCCGTTTTACCCGAACCGCGCATGACCACAAGCTGATCCTATTAACGGGAATGAATACCAAGGCATCGGAGGCTGAATTTCGTCAACTACAAGCCAATCTGATTATTCCCAGACCCGTTTCCAGCTACGAATACCACAGGCTTCTCGCCAGCTTACAGGCAAGCGATGCACATTTGGGCGAAGCCAAGGATGAAGCGGTTTCTTACCCTGATCTAAGCCACCTAAAAATACTTGTCGCCGAGGATAATCCAGTAAACCAAATGGTTATCACCGGTATGTTCGGCAAGTTTCAAATCAAGCCGGTTATGGCGAAAAACGGCAAAATTGCCTTTCTGAAAGCCAAAGAGGAAGACTATGATCTGATCTTTATGGACTGTGAAATGCCGGTTATGGATGGCGCTGTGGCGAGTGCGGAAATTCTTAAATACTGCAACGCCAACAGAAAACCCAAGCCCAATATCGTTGCGCTAACCGCGCACGTGCTGAAAGACATAAGACAGCGGTTTGAGTTGGTGGGCGTTCATCGCTTTCTCACAAAACCGGTAAAACTTGAAGATCTCAGCCAATTATTCATCCGGTTAAAAGTCACCAAAGCTTCCGAAACCAACAGATTACCGGCTGACAAAGCTTGAAATAGACCATGAAGTTCTTTCAACTCAAATTACGGCCCACCGCTAAGGCAATGTGCAAATTAAATTTTGCTTCTCACTCCTCGATTTCATTTTTTGAGTTTAGAGGCCCAGATTGCCAATTTATGTTTCATCGTCACTTGGGAAACCTGATCCTCCGGAATGGGTTGGATGACTTTATCGTGTACTAACAGACGGTAGATATACTCAATTTTTTCGCTGGCGGAGTCGGTGGGTTCAAACTCGACAACGCCCCTTTCCTCCCCATACTTCATGCCTGCTGTAATCGCCTTTTTGACTAACTCTTTTTCGTTTTTTAGTTTCTTCATGGTTTGCAGTCTAACCTTACAAGAGGTCCCTGGAAAACCGGAAATAACTCTTCCCGGCCATCAGTTTTGAATATATTTTCGATTTAAGCGCATTGCAATCATACTCAATCCAATAAGAAGCGCCCCCATGATCATCAAACCGAACGCATTGAACAACACTCCCTGAAAGTAATACCCGGTAAATGACATGATCGCCAGGACACTGATAAACAATAACGTGCGGCTTCTCACGACCACTCCGAGATACATAACGCCTGCCGCAATACCGAAAAACAGAATTTCCAGAACACTGCCTTCCAACAGCTCAAATATCCCGAAAAGGAAGAACACGGAAGCGGCGAAGTACCAGAACGGGGTAATTGCTTTATGAATGGTTTTATCGATGACATAAGACAGACAGATTAAACAGGTACCCAGCGCCAGCGATGTTAGTTCGAAATCGATCTCCAAGATGTCACAGAGCGTGCCAAATCCCGCAGCTCCGAAAAATAGCGACAGGAACAATAAGCTCGAGTATTCTTTCTTGGCCAAAAAAGTCAAAAACTGTTGGCTGAACATCACAACGCACATAAACAGCAAGCCGTGCTCTGGTTTACCACCTCGGGAATACTCATCCAACATGACCAGAATGCCAGTAGGTTGCAATAACCCGGAGATCAGCAGCATCGGCGTGGTGAGTTTGGCGAACCGCTTGTCCGTCATTGTCACCAAAGCAAACAGGTAGATGGCAAAACCTACCCCAAGAGTCATTAACACGCGCGTTGCCGAATTAAATTCTTCCCATTGCATACCGATGAAAAGCGCGATTCCGGCCAGGACAAGAATCCCACCCAGGAATGCCAGCACTTTGGCGACTATGCCTGATGTACGATTCGTTTGGTTTTCCGTAACTCCGTGTTGCAACGCTTTGGCGATCTCGTCGGAGGATAATTTATGGCGTTTGGCAATATCCACGATATCAGTAAGGGCTTCTTCTCTGCTCGCCATGATCAATTCCCCTCACTGACGATCCATCCTAAAAAGGACAGATTATGACTGTAATAATAATGTGGTTGAGTGGCGGGAAAAGGTAACTCAACGTGCGCGCTATTTTTCGTCAGCACATACTGGCTGGTGTGACGCCGGCCCATGCCGAATATCTCGCCGAGAAGCCCGCCCCGCCCGCGATGTCCCAAGTATTCGAACCGGTAACCATCCGGTGAAACGAGATTTTCCGAAAACTCATGCCGCTCCAGTTCCGGGATTGCAAAAAAAGTTTGCTGTTCAAGGTTATCTACTTCTTCTGGCAGCCTATAAGAAATCTCGGTAAATCGATCTTCCGCTAGGTTATAAAGAAACAGGCTTGCATGTTGACGGTTGTGATAGGTGGAGGTGTTGTCCTTGGGGGTAACGATTCCCTGTAGCTTGTTATTTTTTATTTCAAAGCTCAGATAATAATTGCGTTGGTGCTGATGATCGTATCGATACCCTACCACCAGAAAGTCATATTGCGGTGGCGTTAACATCGCCTTGGGAAGATGGGCCAGAATCAGGAAGCCTATTATCAACAGAACCGGCAAAACGATTCCGGCTACCAGAACCAGGTTTTCTCTTATAAATTTCGTCACGGCGTGATCCTCTTAGTCTAAGAGTAGGTTGTAAGATTAACCTATTGACGAAGAATCAAGATGAAAAGCCGCGTGCAAAAGGTGTCGAATGCTGCTACTGCAGGGGTATCAAAATGCCAACCTATCCAATCATAATGTATGGAACACTCTGTTTGCAGAATACTTTAAGGCTGACTAGGCTGATTCAAGATATGCCTGGTTTTTACCGGAGGGACGAACTCATGCCATTTCAAATAGTCTATGCATCGCGCGCTAATCAGCCAATGGCGGCGGAAACGCTGGAGAAAATTCTCGTCGACGCACGCAAAGGTAATGCCGAAAGGGGAATCACCGGCGCGCTGCTCTATACCGAGCAAGTGTTCTTTCAGATTCTGGAAGGGGATGAGAAGCAGGTCAGGCAATTAATGCAGAGCATTAACGATGACAGCCGACATTCCGCAGTGAAAGTCATCTATGAAACCGAGGTCGAATCCCCAGCCTTTGCTTCCTGGAGCATGGCGTACCATACGCCGAGTCTTGAGGAACTAAAAAAGTGGACGGGACTTCCAGGCTCGGTAACTATTGAAGAGCTTATCGACAAAATTCATCAACACCCGCAGAACGTGCCACAGTTCCTTATCAATATTCTGGAAACACTGGGGGAAGACTATACCGATAAAGGCGATTAAACGGGTTCTTTTAGTAATACCTGGCAAATACAACCTAAACAACAAATAGTAGCGACCGGTCATCGCGTATTTTGAGGCACCTATGGATCAACAACTATCACTCGAACAAGCGAAAGAAATGGCATTTAGCTTGAACATTGAACAAGTTGAATTTGACAAACTGCTCGATAATGTAGCGGGCGACGAATTACTCAACCGCTATGCACCCGACGGCATCTGCCAGATAGATCCCCGCAACAGCAATCTTGTCATTTATAACTCTGCCAGGGCAAAACGCATTCATACCACTGCACCGGCCAAGGCACCGGAGCCGAAATCCTTTTGCCCCATTTGCGAGGGCAAAAGCAGCGATATTCTGGACCTGGCTCACCATAGCGAAGGGTTTACCTTCATCAACAAAAATCTCTATCCGATTTTTCACCCGATCGATCAGATACCCGACGAAAATGCCGATTACCTGGCTCACGAAGACCCTGAACATAAAGGCCGTGCCTCTTATGGCTTCCATTTTCTGCAGTGGACATCGTCGCTACATGACCGGGATTGGCAAAACATACCCTTTGAAGATGCCCTGATCACTTTTCAGAGGCTTTGCAAACTCGAAGAACTGCTACTTTGCCAGCCAACGGACTTCATGGTGCATTCCCGGTTAACAAAAAATGATAAGGTTATTAGCGGCTATGTTTCCATCATCAAAAACTATGGTGCCACTGCAGGGGCATCACTCACTCACGGGCATCAGCAAATTGCCTACAGCAACATTCTCCCCCAGCATTTTTTCAATAATCTGCGCTTCCGCAAGCGGATGGGAAAATCGTTTAGCGAGTACATGCAAGAGGAAAACCCTGCCTTTCTCAAGGTAAAGGATTACGGAGATCTGCAATTGATGGTCCCCTATTTCATGAAACGCCCCTTGGATATGCTGCTCATGGTTAAGGACACCAAAAAGCGTTACCTGCATGAACTCACGGACAAGGAACAGGAGCAAACGGTAGTGGCCATCCAGGAGTCTATCAAGGCCATCATCGATCTCATGGAAGGAATGGGGATGACCCCGGCATATAACCTGATTGTCAATAACGGCCCCGGTTGTGGTCTTTACATTGAGTTATTGCCAAAAACCCAACTGATGGGCGGTTATGAGCAGATAGGACTATTCGTGTGCCAGTCAAATGCAGCGGAATCCGCCGCACAACTGCGTCGTCAACTCGCTTGCTAAGACCTTAAAGGTCGCCACATAATATTGGTTCGCCATCTGACCCAAAGCGCTCGCTCAGTCTTCAATATGCTAGCTTTTGACGATTTTTCCGGATTTCACCGTATAAATGTCACTTGACATGCAGATGCCGGGAAGGACGGCGAAATTTCTAGCCTGAATGAACGACCGGCTAAGATAAAGGTATATGTGTATAGCCCAACCTGCGTGTTCATACTATTGATCATATCAATAGCTTCAGAAATTGAACTCAGTGAGTAGTCTGCCTTTACTGCTCAAGGAACATCTTTGGTATGGGTAAACCAAACGTCATAAGAATACTCTCATAGGTACCGTCTTCGATAATTTTCTGAAGGCCGCGATTAAATGCCCCGATGATTTCGGCATGGTGAGGATGGTCGGTATCCGAATGGCGAACACATCTGGCGAATGATTCGGAATCTGGTATTCATAGTGTCCACTAAACAATTAAGTGGACACCTAATATGACCCAGTTAAG
>JANQMN010000005.1 GCA_028280065.1 Hahella sp. | reverse complement strand
CCCTCCGGGTGGCCCTCAGATTCACCACAATGGTGTTGCACTTCTTGGCAAGGTAGGCGACATTCCCTGCGAAATGCGCCTTCTTGTGGCAAATCTGAGGACCACTTAATGGGCTATCTATATAGGACACTACACTAGCATGATCGAATTGCTTTTACGCGTGCGACATAACGCTCCAACAAGTCGTCGGTGAGATTCATTTTTTCCAGCGCAAAGACAGTCTCGAACAGATAATCCGCGGCACGCCCGAGAGGACCTTCGCCATGCGCCAAGTCGTAACAGCGTTCTTCAAAACTCAAATTGCCTGCGTAATATGGATAATTCGTATCCATGACAAAAGCAACCGCATACACATCGCTGTGGTGCGGCGTGTCCAGCTTTTTCCATTTTGGCAGATAGGCGCTGGCAATCATTTCCCGTGACCAGAGCACCGCCAATTCCTCCTCGACACAGCCAGGATCAATCTGCAATACCTGACCATGGCAGCAACCGCCTTTCTCAAGCCCCAGAACCAATCCCGGCTGTTTTTCGTTGCCGCGGCCAATAATGGTTCTCAAGCAAAAATCCCGATGGTAACCGTCCAGATAGGCGTCTACTCGATCGACCAAATGAAACGCTGGATTCCACAACAAAGATCCATAGGCAAAAATCCACACACTATTATCGGCATTGGGATTTGTCCGCAGAATCTCGCGCCAGCTTGCTTCGCGATCTTCGGCTGACGTCAGCTTGATAAGCCCTTTGGCTTCTGCCTCACGGGCCATCTCCTGCAAGAAGCCGTTCTTTATTTTTTCCCGGTCGATCAAGGAGCGGCTAACCTCCATTGAAGTGCAGATTGTTAATCGATATGCCCTTACGTTGAAACACACCTGCTTGCTTGCTTCGAAATTTCGGCATTTTCTACCTACCTCGTTCAGGCTGTTAGGGCTACTCCCGTCCTCACCATAAGCGAGGAACTGAAGGTTCAATACCAATTCGAATTATAGGTGCGGAAGTCGGCCATTCGAAGTGGCAGATGTTAATCAATGCTTAGTTTCCTTATTGCGCACACAGCATGCCTGCCAGAGTTATTTGGCGCAATAGCAGCTGTGAAGCTCCGCTTTCCACCCTAATTTATAGAACAATGTTCAAAAATTATAGAGTCTGTTTGGAGCTGACTGCTGAATTTGGCATGGCTGTATTTGAAGCTCGGAAAAGATTGAGCGATCGTCATAAATGGGTATTATCGTAAACATGCTTACCTTACCCGTCTCTGAATCCCTGATCACCCGCTGCCAACTTGCTGAGCGCCTGGATAAGGTGCTCTTCCAGTGCTCGACGATTGAGCTGGTGGGCCTGGTTACCTTGGTGCAAATGGGCAGTTTTCCGGCCGTGCCAGATTCACTCACGCTGGAGAAAGCCCAGGCGAGTCTTTTGGCGGATTGTGTCGGGATGGCTAAATCCGAGGTCGTGTTCCTCGCATGCCAACTGGTAACCCGCGAAGGGCTACAGCAGGGTCTGGCCAGATTAGGATCCCAGGCCCGCCTGATGAATGATGAGGAACTAGCTGCCCGGAATTATTTAACCCCGGAGGGCAGCTGGCGGTTTGGTTATGCCAAACCCCCACCGCCAGCGCCTATCTTGAGTAGCACCAATCAGTGGCTGGCTCAGGTAGAACCTCGGGTTCGGCGCACCACCGATGAACAAGACCGCCTGCTGAATCAATTGAAGTCCAATCCGGACGAAGGCGGGCATGTCGAGGGATTTGCCGGGACCGGAAAAACCCATTTGATTGTCGACTACCTGACGCTGATTGCGGGTTCATCCATGAATAAGGTGGTGTTGACTCAAACCCAAGAACAGTCAAATGCCCTGTTCGACCGCTTACCTGCAATGGCTCAGGATAATCATCTAAAAGGCCTTACCTTTATGCGCCTGATGCGGGAAATTCTCTGGTACCAGGGTGGTGAGAAATACCACACTTTTGGCCATGATTGGGACCGGGAAAAGGGTGTGAACGCTAAAACCTTGGCCAAGACCATGGGCTACCCGGAGATGGAGCACCTGAATCCTTATCAAGTCGCGCTGACAGTGTTGCGCACACTAGGGGCCTGGTGCAACACGACAGACGCGATGGTGACGGCCGATCATGTGGTGATCGACGAGTTCAGCCCGGTCATTCGCGAGCAAATGGCAGCCTTGACGGCGAATCTTTGGGATGTGTTGATTGACCCCAAGCAGGACAATCCGATTCCGGTACGCAGCTACCATATGGTGAAGCTGGTTCATCAGGAAAACATGACGATTCCGCCAGCCTATGATTTGATGATCATTGACGAGTCCCACGACCTCTCGCGCCCCTTGCAGGAGATTTTTACCCGATCACCCCAAGCGGTGTTATCGTTTGGGGACGTCTATCAAAACCTGGCCGGTAAACGCGGTTTGCAACCACCGGCTTGGGTGCGCAAGAACTACCTAGATCAATCGATACGGGCAGGCAGTGGCCTGGAACCTGTCGTCAGTGAGATCCTATCCACCCATCCTCGCAAGCAGGAGCATGAGTTTCGGAGTAATCGGGATATTAAGACCGAGGTGACCTATTATCAAAAATTCCAGTTGCCGCATCGTTCCGGCACCTTGATTCTATCGCGCTCCCTGTGGCAGGTCTTTGAGATTATCCAGCGCTTGGTGGCGGCCAAAGCGCCCTTCCATATTTTGCCTGCCACCCGGAGCCAGGTGCGCTGGCTAATCAATGATGCAATCACTCTGTTTGAGAAAAAGGGCCGGGCTACCCATCCGCTCCTATTGCAGCATTCAGTGTGGAAAGGATTTGTCGGTGGCCAACAATCTCGCTTGTTGTTCCGAATCGATGACCTGTTTGAAAAGGGGTTTACCCATGCTGATTGGGAGCGTTCCATTGCCGCGTCCATTCAGAAAGCCAATGCAGTGCCTGCCGGGGCGTATCGGATCGGGTTGATTGCCCATGCCAAAAACTGGGAGTTTGACCAAGTGATGATCACTCCAGAGGTGGTCGAACAGGATAGCGATCAACGAGGGGCTCTGACTGCCCAGATGAATCAGCTGTACACCGGCTTGTCCCGTACCCGGCGACAATTGTGGCTCCCCATTTCTTTTCAGGAGCAGCTTGAGAAGTGTCGCAAAATGAAATAGGAGATGATGATCGGCTGTTCGGGAAATGTTTAACGAATAAATGCTGGGTACTGCATATCACCAGTTTCATTTAACGGAAGAATTTCTGAACAACAACTGAGAGACCAGTGTCCAGCCCATAGCATTGGTGTTGTAGAGCACATCGCTGTAGTGTTTACAAAAATGCGTTTCATTCGTTTCGAGGGATGCTGAAACTCCACAACCTCCTCTTCGCCTTTCGTTAATCGTTAACTGCGCTAGCTCTGCTTTCTAGGCAAGTACCGAGTGATAGAGGTACCTGCAGAAGCCATAGGAATAATATTTTACTGCTGAAGGAGCTGGCTTATTTGAAGAGATAGATTTTTTGTACTTTTTAGCCTGTCTAGTTTGGTCCTCATTATTAAGGTTGCGGGTTCACGGGAATACTCTTATTTGTTTCATCTTGTGAGAAATTTCTCACATCAATTATGGTTTATGGCTGACATTATCCATAATGCCTTTGTGTTACGATGCCGGACTTTTAACGTAGCGGTGGAATGTTAGAGCATTTTTTCGTCTAAAGCCGCTTCTCTAAACTCATTGATTGACAAGGACAGTTCCAAATGCCTGATATAGTGATCCCAATAGTTTTTCCAGATTACAAAATAGCCGTTAATACACCGAGTTATAGAGTAAATATCCCTGATTTGCTCCCGGGAATAGATATCCTTCCCGACAGATTTGTTGTTCCAAAAACGGAAAATAAATTCGGTGATTTAGGTCATGCTGGAGTGCTTTTCATAAATGGGAGTTCTGGGCTGACGAAGTATTATGAGTATGGTCGCTATCTTAGCGCAAACGGTGAAACCCGCAGGGTACCGATAAAGGACGTGATAATTGGTGGTGACGGTCATCCTACGAAGCCTACTTTAAGCTACGCGCTCAGTCAGATTTCTTCAAAATCAGGACAAGGTGGGTATATATCTGGAGCTTACATAGAGGTTCCTGGAAAGTTTCAGAATATGTTGAATTATGCTATCAAGCGAGAAAAAGATAACCATAACCCAAATAGGCCTAAATACGACTTGCTGTCAAATTCCTGTAACCACTTCATGAAGAGCGTGTTGGATGCTGCTGATGTTGAAACACCTTACATGATTGACCCAAGACCAAACTCATATATTGAAGAGATTCGCGATGATTTTAGAGATTTAGATTATAGAAAATCGAGCCATAGCCTAGTCATCGAAAATCCTCCGATATCGTTGGCAAGTGTTCCCATTTCTCAACCAGCAGCGTAATTAATATGCGGAACTACATTTTTGTTATCCTTGTGCTCTATGGGACGGCTTGCTCCTTGGAAGTTGACCCGCCAATGGAAGGACCCAATGGCAGTTGGTGGACAGGTGGGGCCGATGGAGGCGTATTTGTCAAAATTCAAGATGATGGAAACACATCTGATCAAATCTATACCGGCACTATCTACTACGAACATGATAAGACGGTTTGGTATAGTGGTCGCTTCGAACTAGTGGGAAGTACAGCCTTTGATCCATCAGATAAAAGCCAATATGCAGGGTGGGACGGAGATGAGCTTTTTTTGAAGAACGGGAGCTACTTAAAATCGTTGGATCCAATCCCAGATGATTAGTATGGAGTTACCAGGCTGAATGGGTTTCTAATAATAGCTTCTTATTGATAATAAGGCCTATCAGTGGGGATAGGCTTCAAAGGGCATCCTTAGTTATATAAGCTAAAATAGCTCAGTGAAAAAATCTCCACAGCAACTATATTTTGACTATCTGATCTGGCTAACGTTTGGGTAATTGATCATCAATATCAACAATCCGCCGGTCATAAAAGAAGTGGGCGTTGCTTTGGTGGGATTCCGGCAGTTGGTCATTGTTGCATTTTCTGAACATCAACTGAGAGACCAGTTTCCAGCCCATGGCATTGGTGTTGTAGAGCACATCACCGCAGTGTTTGCAAAAAATGCGTTTCATCCGCTTGTGGGGGTGTTGGAACTCCACAATCGCGTCTTCACCTTTCGTCACTTGTACTTGATCGGCTTCCCACGCGAGAACCGAATGATAGGGAACCTGCAGTAGTTCCCGGCAATCTTCACAATGACAGAAAGCGTGTACTTTTGGGTTGCCTGTCATTGTCACTTCGACTGCTTGGCAATCGCAGTGGACCTTATGTGTTTGCGTCATCGTGACCTCCTAGAAGTGATTATGCAGGTGTTCGGCAAAACGTTGGAAATCATTCTCTACATCCGCATTTTTCATCACGTCATAGCAAGCGAATGTAGGCAGCGATTCCATGCCGAAGAAACGGAAGTTCATGTGCATTGGAAACCACAGATCATCGACGCTTTTTCCTTGGAACAGATATTCATTGGCATCATTGAATGCTTCTTCCGGCGCATTAAAGGTCAATGACAGCATATATTTTTTGCCCGTTAACGTGCCGCCGGCACCATAGTTTTCTTTTGGCGCTTCTGCATTTCGACCGTCGCCATTACACAGCTGTCCGCCCATGCCGGCGGTATAGACTTCATCCATGTATTTTTTGAAAATCCAACTCACCCCCATCCAGTTCACCGGAGTCTGCAAAAGAATCACATCCGCCCACTGGTGGTTTTCAAGTTCCTGCTCTACATCCCAGCCTTTATCAACCTCAACGACTCGTATGGTATGCCCCTTTGCTTTCAAAAGCTCTTCGGCCATTTGAACCAATGAACCATTTAGCCGGCCTTCGGCAAAAGGGTATTTGTGATGGCCGTTGATGATAAGAATATTGCTCATGTCAGATCCTCGCGTTGGTAAAATTTAATCAAGCTATCAACTACAGGTATAGTATGGTAACCTTAGGAAATTAATCAATTAGTATACTTTTGGTAACCTATAAAAATTTGGTGATTTGGATTGGAAAGTGTCGTAAGAACAGATAGTTACGGTAGAAAAAAAGTTATCAATGCCTGTATGGAACCCTGCGCCATCGAAAAAGGTATGCGGTTGATCGGCGGGAAATGGACGGGATCGCTAATTTACCACCTGAAGGATGGCCCGGTCCGTTTCAACGATTTGGCTCGCATGTTGGGCGGTGCGAGCAAGAAAATGATTGACCAACGATTAAAGGAGTTGGAAGCACGAGAGATGGTCATCAGAAAGGTCATAAATGACCGCCCGGTTGCCGTCACTTATGAGTTGACTGACTTCGGTCGTTCGGCTCTGGATATTTTGGACAGCTTGCGGCAGTGGTCGGAGTCAAACAAGCTTTGACTCTAAATAATGGGTCTTTCCATGGCGAGATCCGGTTCCGCTACTTCCTGCAATATGACTTTTCTCACCGTTTTATTCAGCTCAACAGCCGCTTTCCAGCCTTCTCCCGAGGGATGAATCGGTTTGCCAATCCTGATTTGGACCGGTCCATAATGCGGGAACATGAGATCATCTCGCAGAATAGACCGGGTACCTCGGATAACCATTGGCACGATAGGCACCCCGGCTTCGGCTGCGGCAACGAATGCGCCCATATGGAAAGGTAAGAGACCCGGCATCCGGGTAAAAGTGCCTTCAGGAAAAAATACCAAAGGCAGTCCCGACTCGACTGTTTTAACCGCCGCCCTGGCATCCAACACGCCCTGTTGCTTATCAAACCGCTCGACAAAATGGGTACGGATTTTCTGAAAGAACAGGCGGGAGAATGATTGCTTGGACAACTCGGCCTTCGCTACGAAACCGTACTCCCCCGGAAGAGCGGCGGCTACTGCGATGCCATCCAAGTAGCTGGAATGGTTGGCTACGATAATGTAGGTCTGGTCGTCAGGAATATTTTCGATCCCTTCAATCTTCCAAGGAATGTGAGTGAGTTTTATCAATAACCTGGAGGCCAGGTGCATCGCTCTCAAGGCCTGCCTTGAGCTGGGAACAGCAGCCACCGTTAACCATGTGAAGGCTACCAACATCCAAAATACGCAATGTGCGTAGCATGCATAGGTGTATTTTAAGCATCGTTGCCAGAGATCTTTGATACCCGGGAGAGCTGCAGCGGAAGCAATTCTGGCCCACTGTAACCAGACTTTACGCGGTGCCTGCCCCACTCGGCCTTTCTCATATAGCTCTTTACAGGCGGAGCGGCGGACTTTACCGCTGGATGTTTTAAGAATGGTATGGACCGGAGCCAGAACAATGTCTTCGGGAGGGGTACCCAGCAGATCTGTGGTCAGAGCCCGAATTTTATTCTTTAACTCCGCCTTGGCATTTGTTCTGGTTTCACGGGTCTCAGCCACCACGATCAGCCGTTCCGTGCCTGCATGGGTATCCGCAGCCCCAAACACGGCTACACAGCCCTTGCGAATCCCATCCACCCGACCAACGGCTTCTTCCACTTCATGGGGATAGATATTCCGGCCTCCGCGAATAATGATGTCCTTTAACCGGCTTGTGGGTACGATGTCGCCTGCAGAAACATAAGCCAGGTCGCCGGAGTCCAACCATTGCCCATGAATAAGCCGCTCTGTCGCTTCCGGATTCCGATAATACCCCTGGGTAGTGGAAGGTCCGCTAAACTCCAAGCGTCCTTGTTGTCCTTCCGGCAACTCTCTGCCATTCTGATCGACGACTCGAAATTGATAACCGGCCAATGGTTGGCCACAGGCAACAAATTCCAGGAAACCGGTGTCACCCTCCTTGGCGGGAATGGCTTTTCCGGACTGGATGAATGGGTCGCGTTGAATTCGTTCGATTTTTGGCGGCCTTCCCAGTGGCGGGAAAGCCAACGCAACTCCCAACTCTGCAAGGCCATATACCGGAGCCACGGCTTCAGGACGCAAACCAAACCGGGCAAACCTCTCCGTAAAGCTGGCCAGTGTCTTCGGGCTCACCGGCTCCGCACCGTTGAAGAAGAATCGAATAGAACTCAGGTCCACCCCTGCTAACTCGTTGTCTGTAAGCTTCTTCAGACACAACTCATAGGCAAAGTTTGGCGCTCCGCTAATGGTTGCGCGGTGCTGCGTAATCGCCTTCAACCAACGGGCAGGATGAGCTATAAAGGATAACGGCGACATCAACACCAGTGGCATTGCGTAGTACAGGCTCGTCAACCAGGCACCGATTAATCCCATATCATGATAGAGCGGCAACCAACTGACAATTTTATCCGTCGAATCCACCTGTAACGCACTACCCATGGCACGAATATTTGCCATCAGATCGGCGTGGGTGAGCGTGACCCCTTTAGGCTGGCCGGTACTTCCTGATGTGTACTGTAGAAAGGCGATATCACTGGCGTTTGTAGGGTAGGCCGAGTACTCATTCTGCTCTTCGGACAAGGTTACCGGTGCACTAATTGTCTGCAAAGATTCCACCCTGGCCTTTAACAAGCCGGCCGCTGCACGGGCTTCGGGAAAGGTAATCAAAACCTTGGTCTGGGCATTATCGAGAATTCGTATATGGCGAATCAGATGATCTTCCAACTGATAAAGGTTGGCAGGAGGATAGACCGGCACCGGAATCGCACCGGCAAGCAAAATTCCGAAAAAACTGTAGAGATATTCGGCCCCGGTGGGCAGCATAATGGCGACAGTAGTCCCTGGCTCAACTCCCTGGCGCTGGAGTCCGGCCGCATATTTTTTTGCTGCTAACACCAAGTCTGAATACCGAATCTCATTACATTGGTTATTTTCATCGTAGAAGTAAATGTGGGTGCGATTGGG
>JANQMN010000128.1 GCA_028280065.1 Hahella sp. | reverse complement strand
TCACTATGGCGGCGATGCCATGGGAACCTTGATACACGGCGCCGAATTCTGTCCTCATCGTGGACAACGCGATTATGCCCAATGCGCTAACCTGCTGCTGGAGGCAGGTTAAGTGGACCCTTTAGTCAAGACAGCTTCGCCAAAAAAAAGGGTTTTGTCGCATGTTTTAAGAAGTCCCAGTAAAATTGCCAACTTTAAATTGGCAATAGACTCTATAGAACGCTTCAAAGGCTCTCAATTTCCGAAGTGTATTGTGCTTCAGGTTGTTTTTTACTACCTCAGATTCTCATTGAGCTATCGTGATATTGAGGAGATTATGAAGGAACGTAATGTCCCAGTGGATCATGCCACCATTCAGCGTTGGGTCATTAAATATTCTCCCGGTTTGGAGCGAGAATATCGCAAGAAGAAGCCTCCAGTGGGATCCAACTGGTTCACGGACGAGACTTACGTAAAGGTGAAAGGTCAATGGTGTAATCTTTATAGGGCTGTTGATAAGACAGGTCAGACCATTGAATTCTTATTCAGAAAAAACCGAGATGAAGCCGCTGCCAAAGCCTTTTTCGACAAGGCTTTGGGTGCTGCTGATGCAAAGAAAATTACCATTGATAAAAGTGGCTCTAACACTGCTGCCCTGAATGATATTAACAAGACAAGGATTGATCAGATTGAGATCCGTCAGAGTAAAAACATAAATAATTGGCTGAGCAGGATCATCGATTTATCAAACGAGTCGTCCGACCAATGCTTGGGTTTAAAGCATTTGATTCAGCGGTGGCAACCTTGACAGGCATCGAACTTTGTCACATGTTGAGAAAAGGGCAATATGAAAATGCTGACAACTGCTCGGCTTACGAATACTTTTACAGCTTGGCGGCATAGTTGTGCCTGATGTAAAGCCACACTTGACGTGGTTTTCTTGGTGCCCGACCCATCCATTCGAATCGACGTACCGGTTACTGGCTTGTTTAACTGATGCATAGCCTCCAGTTTTGGTGAATAGTGAAAAACCCATCGGTTGAGCGTTGCATGATCTACCTTGATGCCTCGCTCCAACATCATTTCCTCAATATTCCGGTAGCTGAGCGGATAAGCTAAATACCATCTTACAAAAAGTAAGATGACATCCTTAGGAAATGGCGGCCATCAAACATTTACGCAGTTCCTTCTGATCGACAAAAGGATGCTAGACTAACAGTAGCAAGGAGATTTTGCGACACAACCGAATTCGGCGCTGCAAAGACAAAAGACTTTCCTGGGACTCCTACTACCCTTTTTCCTTCAATGCGATCGGTCCACCTAGGGTAGAACGGATGCTACAAGTAAAGACGCCGCAGATAGGGCGAGTGTCCCAAGTCCTACGAGTGCCACATATGAAATTTGAAAAGAGACTTTTGTCAATGCGCGGCTAAAGCGCGGCCATACTTTGTCTGGGTCATATTTAGCACCCTTAAACACTTCAGGGATTGTGATGGTTGGATTCTTTAAAAGCGCATCCTTCGCTATGCCTGTTAGCCAAAATCCGCCTATGATTTTCGTTTTATCAGTCTTGTTTTTTCCGACAACTACCTCTTTATCGTAAACGAATACCGCAACCAAGATGCTATAAATAACCAATGCAGCGAACGCTCCACTTCCCGTGAGGGCAGCTACTTTAATCATAGCGCTGTCGGTAATGGATTTAATGAAAAAAAACGAATACCAGAGTAACGCTATGCAAACGGACGTAAGCAAACCGCCAATTTTTTGAGCTCCTTTAGGAATATCTTCTTCGACAGGCTCCCAGGAAAATCGCCCCTTCCATGTCAACCTAATCGCAGTAGTCGCGGAAACGAGGGATCCGGCGACGGCGACAGCCTGCGCTAGTACTCCGTATGATTCAGGTTCCATGTCACACCATCAGATTAATAGTATAGTGTGGGGGTACGTCAAAAACTCCGGGGTCCTTTTTACTAACGACAGAATTACTAACCATAAATACGAATCTCCCTGGCAACAAATATCCTGTCACCGGCGTCGTAGGTGCAGCCAGTACCATATAATTTATAAAATATGCGGGCGAGTACGACACTCGCTCACCAGGTGTTTTAGAATGCACCTCCACTGAGAGCATAGCTACAGCGCTTTGGTCCCCAACCACCGGACGGCTTGGGGGGCCCACCATAGCGTGGTCAACGCCAAACCTATCGAAATACTTCTTCGCGGCAAGTCTTCCTTTCATAAATTCAGTCAGTTCCGCGATTGAATTATCGACAGCGTCGTCCGCATTTATCAACTTTGCTTGCTCGTCCTCTTGCACCTCTCGATACCAAATCTCATTGAATTTTTCCCAATTACACTTACGTATTCCATCTAATTCTACGTCGGTCTTATCGATAAAGCTGTTAAACGAAGGGATAGAAACCGGGATTGGTGTTTCATTTATCATGTAACACGGTAACTCTCTACTGCCATATCGATTTGAAACTCTGTATTGCTGTTCGAGCCACCCTAACAAATATTCGATATCTGCAGTAAAGATCGATAATTCTCGTAGCCCTCCGAATTGGAATTGGTCTAGCTCATTTTTGATTAGACCACTCAACTCTTCTGTGACCGATTCCACCGATGCGTGTGCATCACTGCGTAATTCGTTGAATATTTCGCTCAGGTACTCATTTTTTTCCATTTCGCGCCCTCTCAAACTGAAATTCGAATCCAACCATTACGTTCATATTCTCGGTTGTAACGCGCCGTTCTATAGTCTAGACGGAACCTCGATCACTTCAGACCTTACACTGAGAAGCCCTTCCACTCAAGCAAATTGAGCTGGAAGAAATTATGCAAGAACGTCGCATCTCCGTTGATCACACAACTGTTTTTCGATGGGTTCAGCGCCGAGCGGTTATTGACGGAGGATTCCAGCTTAGGCCATGCCAATCTAGGATTGGCTATCGCCCTCTACGACGAGGCGTTTGTTAGTACTATCATTCAGAATCGTCCGTCCGCCGCTACTGAATTGATCGGCATTAGATCGCCCTTATTACATTTGTGTTTTTCGCAATATGTTCATCAGTCTCCGGAATCTACAGAGGCAATGCTCAATATTGCAAACTTATTGAAGAATAACGGGGCTGAAGTGAATGATAGCTATCCCGCCGAACCAGGCAGCGAACATAGGTTGAGCGCATTGTATGGTGCGCTGGGACATGCTAACAACATGGTATTGGCGGAATGGTTGCTGGCCCACGGGGCTGACCCCAATGACGATGAAAGCCTCTACCATGCCACTGAGTTAGGACATCATCGTGGTCTAACGTTATTGCTCAAATATGGCGCTAAACCTAACGGAACCAATGCGCTTGCCCGAGCCTTGGATTTTAATGATTTGCCTGCGGTAAAGCTTCTGCTTGAGCATGGCGCCGACCCGAACGAGGCCGTGAACGCGCAACCCAGTGGCCAACCCCTAGACACAGTTCCGGCCTTGCATCAGGCTGCCCGGCGGGGTTGCTCCGCTGACATCGGGCGATTGCTGCTCGCTTACGGTGCTGATCCAAAATCCCATTGGCTGGGTCATTCACCTTACGGTATAGCCAGTGTATTCGGTAATACCGAGTTTGCAGAC
>JANQMN010000035.1 GCA_028280065.1 Hahella sp. | reverse complement strand
TGATGCTGTGCGCCGCCTGAGGGAGTTGACGCATTTCACGGTCTTCGGAGAGCAGCACAATGCGGCGAATGCGCGACAGCAGCCTATCAATAGGCAATCCGCTGCTGTTGATGGGGTTACGGGCAAAATTCAACAGTTGCCACAGGGCAATTCCCTTCATTTGGCCTTGTAGGTCATTGGCCATAGCCGCCTGCTTTGCCCAGCCTAATCGATTAATGACCAGGCTTGCCAGCACCGGCCAAGGGTTGGCATTGGTGGGAACATCCCCCAAAACAGCCGACAGGCGTTTGAGGTTTTCGCGGGCTTGTTCATCTAAACCGGGTACCTCATCGACCAGCGCTCCCCAGCCCAAGGGATCGGGGTCAGCTTCGCGCAGGTACTGCTGTAGCGCAGTGATATGTTCCAACCGAAAGGCGTAGCCAGGCAGTGTCGCCGCCCGCACCAGGCCCGTGGCACGCCGGTCAGTGACTAACGACAGCAGTGACAACAGATCCTTAATTTCTTCGCGTTCAAACAGGCTGCCTAAATACAATACCGGCAGACCGAGGCCTTCAAGACTGGCAGCGATCTCGCTCAAGCGGTTGTTGGAAGTACAGAGTATGGCCTGATCTTTGTATTCGACACCCTGGCTTTTCTTCTCCATTATCGCCGCAGCGAGCACGGCAATTTCGTCATCAGGGGTGGTAGCCACGCGTAACTCGGGTTGTTCTCCCAAAGAACCATGATGGGCATGGAGCTGCAAAGGCAAAGCCCCCTCTGTGGCTTTCATGCTCGTCGAAAAGTGACGATAGAGATCAACAATTTCACTTGAGGAGCGGTAATTGATATCCAGTCCTGCTACTTGTGCGCCGGGAAAGTCCTCAATAAAGCGCTTCATGTTGATCGACGAAGCGCCCCGAAAACGGTAGATGGATTGGCGCGAATCTCCGACGACCCAAAGCCGCTTGCCTTCTCCCGCAATGGCCTTAATCAAGCGCACTGAGGCACGGTTAACATCCTGGTACTCGTCCACCAAAATGTGTTTGTGGCGTGATGCGAGCAGTTGTTGAACTTCTGGCTCTGACTCCACCAAGCGCACAGGTAGCGAAACCAGATCGCCAAAATCAACGCTGTCGGTACGCTGCAACACAGTCTCATAGACTTGATATAACTCTGCTACATCAATGCATTTTTCAGCCCGTTCACGCTGTTTTTCAGCATCGTCACCCGAAGGTAACTCTCGAGAAGCCTCAAGCATGGCCTCTGCCAATGCTCGATATTCGGTGGCGTTCACGACTTCGTCTTTCGCACGCGAGATAGCCGAGAGCATATCGCCCAAGTCTAGGGTTGGATCGTAGAGGTTGCGAAAGTGCTTAAGCGGAAGCCGCGCTATTTCGTCTTCAAGCAGTTCGATAGCTTCGTAGCGCGAAATCACCCTGGGATTTTCGGACAAGTCCAACCAGTCATAAAAGCGGTGCACAATATCCAGCCCGAAAGAGTGGAAGGTACCCAACCACAGTGTAGCCACTGCTTCGGGAAACTTGGCGGCGATACGCTCGCGCAGCTCTCCGGCGGCCTTGTTAGAGAAGGTCAACACCAGGATAGCCCCAGGATCTACCCCATCTTCCAGCAAAGACTCAATGCGATGTACCAGGGTGCGGGTTTTACCGGTGCCCGGCCCTGCTTGGAGTTGGAAGGCACTGCCACGGTGTAAGGCGGCGTTGCGTTGAGAATCATCCAAACCGACCGGTGTTGCTACGGACTCTGTGGGTGGTGGCGTAATGGGTGGCAACAGCAGCGCATCGAGCAACTGCTGTTGAACCAGACTCAACGGGGCTTGTAATCGATCGGCGATTGCCTCGGAAGACAGCTGTTCATCGATGTGCCAGCGTCTTGCCACACTGCGGGGCAGCAGCAATTCGCGGGCAAAAAGATCCATGACGATCTCACGCCGCTCGTGGCAGCCATAGTCAACCACTCGTTCGGCACCCACCGCAGGTGCTTCGGCAGATCGGTCGGGATCAATTTCCTCAGTGAGGTCATCCTGCGTAGCACCTTCCAACTCCAAATGACCAATTTCATGAGCGATTAGAAAGGCTTTGTCGAAATCACTGCCCACGTCTTCAAAAAGAATCATCCCTGCCTGGCTGTCGTAGAGGGCTCTCCCACCATTAAGTTGGGGGTCTCCCTGGGCCAGTGGATAAACATCTATTCCGCGCCGCTCTGCCTCACCCATGACGAAAGACAACAACGCGCTGGTATCACTGCCCCGGGCACAAGCGGCCTGATGCAGCTTAGCCGCCTGTTGTCGAGCCGCTTCGATGGCATCCATATATTACTCGTCCTTCATTTCCCTCAACGCCGCTTGTTGTGCTTCACTTAATGCAGAACCTGTCAGCGCCTCTTCAAAAGTAATTTTGTCACCCGCCCCGGGCTTCCCCGAAGCCTTATGCCGCAGACCCGATGCAACAACAGGCGGGGCCTCTAAGGCGCTTGTCAGTCCCTCAACTGACACTGTCAGTTCCTGTGCAACTATGGACAAGAATCGCTGGGGAATAGTGGCCACCTGGATAGAACAATCTCGTAAGCGGGATAAGAACAGGCGGTTAACATTCAACTCACTGGCAAGTTCACGAAAACGCTCATCGCTTAGGTTCGACAAGGGGTTATCCATTGGGAGCGGAGTTGTCGAGGCGGGATCGGTAGGACTTAGCAAGGATTGAAATTTGGACCAAGCCTGTTTGGACTTGTCGCTTGGAACCTTCTCGGCGGGCACTTCATCAAACTTCAGCGCCGTAAAAAGTTCAATGGACAGATCAATGAGCGCCTCGCGATACTGAGGGTAGCGCCTCAAATATCTTGCTAAGGTATCGGCATTGGGGTTCGATTCTGCTGAGAACATGTGTAATACGTCATCTTTTGACGCTTGAGGTGTAGTGTTCATTGTAGTTCCTCCGCCTGCAACATGACTCGCAGTTTCTCGATAGCACGTTTTAACCGGTTGCGTACCGTCCTTTCCGTGCATTCTAATACTTTCGCAATGGTCTCGACTTCCGGGTCTTGTGACTCGATCGGCATCCCCTGCCACCGCAACCCAACTGCGCGCCGTTCATCCTCCGGTAGTTCGTTAATCGCATCCATTAGCCGCAACCGGAAAGCGACATCGTCTATTTTTGACGGATTTGGATTGATAAATTCGGCAGCTGCAATGTCAGCCTCGTGGCTGACTTCCTCCCCGCTGTCGCTCTCCTCCGTCAATGGTCTAGTATTGATCAGGGGATCAGTTTCGCGTGCTGGGCCATGTTTTCTCAGTACATCCGTACACAAGTTGCTCAGAGCATGATTAAAATTGACCTCCCAGTAGTACATTTTTTCCTCCTGAGAGTCTCGATCCTTCGCAATCATTTCTACAATCCGCTCGGAAAGCTCTTCGCGGATGGTCACGGCGAGATCAATCCAGGCATCAGACACGACTTTTCGCAACGCGGCTTCAAGCCGCCCATAAAAGGTGCAAAAAATCGGCCCTAGGTGCTCTGACCCCAGCTCTAACTCGGTGTGACGCAGAAAGTAGACTAACACTTCAAACGGCACAGCCTGCTGGGTGCATGTGAGGCGTTCGACCAACTGATCGGGCGCGAGGCCATCGAGTGCGCTTAGCGCCTGTTCAATCTCGGTGCGCCGGTGGTAGGACTCTCCTTCTTGCGTTGTTTTCTTAAGCGGTATTACCATCCTTGATTTTCTCTTAATATCTAATTTGGTAGACAGCAAGTTAGCTATCTCTTGATTGTCCTCTGTTTATATGGGGGATTTTTCTAAAAGGACAATCTAATAGGGCTCCGAAACCAATATCAAAATTGTCTGCAAAAGAATAAGTTGCCCTTTTGTCAGATAGCTACAAGTTAATTGCGCTCATTCGCTCCAATTGAGTAGGGTCTCAGTATGGAAAATTTCTTTTGGGTTTATTTAATAAAAGATTTTGGCTTATCAGGGTAAATGGCAGGCACAAAAAAACCGGCTATTAGCCGGTTTTTTCTTTAACTTTACTCTGTATCATTAGCCATTGAAATAAACTAAAAAGCCTAAATCTCCTGCTAGTCGCGGTGGTGGGCTGATACGACCTTGGCACCGCCTGATAGAAATACTAGCTAAAACCGCCTTTTCAGTCAAGATGACTCATCACTGAGAAACTGCTGCAGAATATCTGTCGAAGTACCCTCAGCACCATATTCTTCACCTATTTGAGCGATCAGCGCATCAATTGCCGTATATTCTGCTATTTTCTGCTTACATGACTGTAAGGCATTGAAAATAGATGATTTTTCCTTCCTTAGCTGTTCAAGCTGTATTTTGAGCATTTTATGGGAATGCTCCAGCTCCGAACTGTACATACTTGCTAAACTCGCCTTGAGTGCCTCTTTATCAGCTGAACACAAGGTGTATTGGGAACATTTGGTAGGAAACGTGCCATTTTGCAGCATGGGTGGGTAAACCCTGTGGGATGAAACAGTCTGGATCATCCTCGGGAGCGTGTGACAGGAAGCACTGGTGTATTTTCCGTTTAAGCGAAAGAAGGATCGCTCCGATAGTTTAATGCTAGCCGGGTCCGGCGCATTATCCTTGGTTGTCAGTGGCATTACTTGAACCCGATCTGCGCTGACTGACAATACAATGCAAGGGCGCCTTTTATAAAGTTCTCCTGGAAGATGAGAGCCTGTGCAATGAGTATTGTTAACCGGCACCTGATCCCCTATGGACAGAACAGAGGCTTTATGTCCGAAATCCACCTCGACCACCCCATACTTTGTAATCAAGCGGTTAGCATTACCCTTGTTGTTGCCTTCGGCCATTCGACCTATTGAAGTAGAGCTGCCGGCATCCGACAATTTGATGGTGACATCGCCTCCCTCGACAGAAACGTCCTTTACCGCCCAGGTTGTCGTGGCATTCTCTGAAAAATGTCGGTAGATAAACGAACTAGGCCCGTTCTCTTCAAAAAAGGGAATAAGCACCTTGTGAAAGCTCGAATGAGATACCTCTCCGAGCTGTTCTTCATCCTCACTAATATACACTAAACGCATAACGTCCTTATCTGCCGCTATTTAAACCAAAAATAGCATTATAGGCTGCATTCTCAGATGAGCTCGATCTCCAATAGGCATCGTAAGAATGACTTAACGACAATGCCTGTATGTGAGCACCACACCACTAGGCCCATCGGATCGACAACTTTCTACATTTTGCCTCTGGGTTTCAGCTTTCGAAGCTTGGTATCAGTCAGTATAAAGGCACACTCTAAAGACACCTCTAATACCATGAACACCTTAAAAATCACCGCATGGTATTGAACTGTGACCTAAATAAGACCTCAGGCAATACCATGAAAAATACCATTGATAATGCAGAACAATTCGTCAACTATATTTATTTTTATTGATATTTCAATAAGTTAAGAATACTCGCTACTCCCACTCAATGGTGGCCGGTGGTTTGGACGAAATATCGTAGGTAACCCGTGACACTCCGGCGATTTCATTAATGATTCTATTGGATACTTTCTCTAACAGTTCGTATGGCAGATGCGCCCATCTAGCAGTCATAAAATCAATCGTTTCGACAGCCCTAAGTGCGATCACGTATTCATAACGTCGGGCATCCCCTACTACGCCAACGGACTTGACCGGCAGGAACACGGCAAAGGCTTGGGAGGTCTTGTGATAGTAATCCGCGTTATGCAACTCTTCAATAAAGATGGCATCCGCCTCGCGCAGAATATCGGCATACTCTTTCTTAACTTCCCCCAGAATACGAACCCCCAGGCCGGGCCCGGGAAACGGATGGCGATACACCATATCGTAAGGTAAACCAAGTTCAAGCCCTATCTTGCGCACTTCGTCTTTAAACAGTTCGCGAAGCGGTTCGACCAACTCCAACGCCATGTCCTCGGGAAGCCCGCCGACATTATGATGCGACTTGATGACATGGGCTTTGCCGGTTTTTGCCGCGGCGGATTCGATGACATCCGGGTAAATCGTCCCTTGCGCCAACCATTTCACATCGGCAATAGCAACTGCCTGTTCGTCGAAAACTTCAATAAAGGTATGCCCGATAGTTTTGCGTTTTTCCTCCGGATCTTGTATCCCGGCCAACTTCCCAAGGAACTGCTCTTGCGCATCTGCACGAATGACCCGAATCCCCATATTCTTGGCAAACATATCCATGACCTGATCGCCTTCATGCAGCCGCAACAATCCATTGTCGACAAATACACAAGTCAATTGATCGCCGATCGCCTTGTGCAACAGGGCTGCCACCACGGAAGAGTCGACACCGCCCGATAAGCCGAGCAGCACTTTGTCGTTACCGACTTGCTTACGTATGGTTTCCACCGAATCCTCGATGATCCGCCCAGGCGTCCAAAGCTGCTGGGAACCGCAAACATTGACAACGAAGTGTTCGAGTATGCGCAAACCTTGATGGGTATGCGTCACTTCCGGATGAAACTGCACGCCAAACCAGGGTTTTTCGGCATGCTGCATAGCGGCGATAGGCGCGCTATCGGTGGAGGCGGTGAGTTCAAATCCTTCGGGTAAGACGATGACTTTGTCGCCATGGCTCATCCAGACATCCAACAAAGGTTCGCCGGCATCGTCCACATGGTCTTTGATATTCTCCAACAGCCTGCCTGGTTGGATGACTTTTACCTGGGCATAACCAAATTCCTGCTTATGGGAACCTTCGACCTTCCCGCCTAGTTGCTCGGCCATGGTCTGCATACCGTAGCAAATACCCAGCAAGGGCAAGTCCGAATCAAACAGCATTTCAGGAGCGCGAGGTGTATGGCTGGCAGTCACGGATTCCGGTCCACCGGCTAGAATAACGCCCTTGGGAGCAAATTTCAGGATTTCTTCCGCACTGATATCAAATGGATGAATTTCACAGTAAACGCCAATTTCCCGGACGCGCCTGGCGATTAACTGCGTATATTGAGAGCCGAAGTCGAGAATCAGGATTCGATCAGAATGGATATTTGCAGACATCAACCAGGTTCCTTTCAATGGAGAGAGACTAAAACCAACAGCGGGGCTGTTGAGCCCCGCAGAGGAATCTATTTACTGTAGAGGTTCTTGCAAAATTACCTCTATAAACTAGTGTTTGCTGTAATCGAGGTGTTTACCTAGCCCGGTAATTCGGGGCTTCTTTGGTGATCGTCACATCATGCACGTGGCTTTCACCGATACCTGCCGAAGTGATTCTGGTGAATTTCGGCTCAGTGCGCATTTCGGCAATTGTCGAACAGCCCGTATACCCCATGGAAGCACGCAGGCCACCCATCATCTGGTGCACGATCGTGCTTAACGGGCCTTTGCTCGCCACTCGACCCTCAATGCCTTCCGGAACAAGCTTTTCGACTGCGCTGGCATCCTGGAAGTAACGGTCGCTACTGCCATGACTCTGAGACATGGCTCCCAATGATCCCATACCCCGATAGGCTTTGTAGCTACGTCCTTGATAAAGCTCCACCTCGCCGGGGGACTCGTCGGTTCCGGCCAGTAAGCCACCGACCATGACCGCCGAAGCCCCTGCGGCGATGGCTTTGGCGATATCTCCGGAAAACCGGATACCGCCATCCGCGACTATCGGAATATCGGTGCCTTTCAAGGCCTCGGCAGCATTCGCCACAGCGGTTATCTGCGGTACGCCGATACCCGCGACGATTCGGGTCGTGCAGATAGAGCCTGGTCCGATACCCACCTTCACGCCGTCGGCACCGGCTTCCACCAGTGCTTCCGCCGCCGCGCCCGTGGCAATATTGCCGCCGATCACCTGAATATCCGGATAGTTCTGCTTTACCCAGCGAATCCGATCCAGCACACCCTTGGAGTGACCGTGTGCAGTATCCACCACCAACACATCGACACCGGCTTTAGCCAGGGCCGCAACCCGCTCTTCAGTTCCTTCACCGGTACCGACCGCCGCTCCTACGCGCAATTGGCCCTGGCTGTCTTTACAGGCATTTGGGTGGTCTTGGGCTTTTTGAATATCCTTGAGGGTAATCAGTCCTTTCAACTCGTATTCATCGTTCACCACCAGCAGTTTCTCGATGCGATGGCGGTGTAGCAAATTCATGATTGTCTCGAGATCGGTGCCTTCCTGAACGGTCACCAACTTGGGCTTGGGCGTCATCAATTCGGCAACTTTCTTGTTCAGATCATTCTCGAAACGAATGTCCCGGCCGGTAATAATGCCAACCAGGTCTTTGCCGTCGACTACCGGCAGACCGCTGATATTGTTAGCCTGGGTAATCTGTCTGACTTCTTGAACCGTGGTGGTTGGAGTAACGGTGATTGGATCCTTGACGACGCCGCTTTCAAATTTCTTCACCGACCGCACTTCAGCGGCTTGCTTTTCGGCGGTCATATTCTTATGAATGATTCCCATGCCGCCGACTTGGGCCAAGGCAATGGCTAGCCTGCCCTCGGTTACCGTGTCCATTGCCGCCGACACGAGAGGAATATTAAGGGCAATGCCTCTGGTAATTTGGGTATTCAGCCGTACATCCTTCGGCAATACCTCCGAATAGCCCGGAATTAACAGTACATCATCAAAGGTTAACGCTTCTTGCTCTATTCGAAGCATAGACACATCCTTCTTTAGGAATTGCTAAGTTAATCGCGCATTATAATTTCTCCAGGGATTCGGGTAAACTCGAACGACAAGCATCTTTTCAATTCTCTACCTTTAGTCCAAGCATCGAATCCAACCTATTATCGCTATGGCCGAACTATCCCAAAAGACTGCCAATCTCCCGGCGTTGTCCGTCACGGAACTCAATAAACAGGTGAAAAGCCTGCTCGAAGCCAGTTTCATGCAGGTTTCCATAACCGGTGAAGTCTCAAATTTTAGCGCGCCGTCTTCGGGTCATTGGTATTTCTCGCTCAAAGATGCCAAAGCCCAAGTCCGATGCGCCATGTTCAGAAACGCCAACCTACGTTGCAAAATGCCTAAAAACGGCGATGCCGTAGTCGTTAAAGCCCGCGTCAGCCTGTACGAAGGCCGTGGGGAATATCAGTTGATCGTCAATAGTCTGGAACCCGTGGGTACCGGTGAGTTGTTACTGGCATTCGAAGCGTTAAAGAAAAAGCTGACCGCGGAAGGACTCTTCGCGGCAGATAAAAAACGGCCGATTCCGACGTTTCCGAAGAAAGTCGCCGTTGTTACCTCGGGAACGGGCGCGGCAATTCGCGACGTTATCAGTGTCTTGGGGCGTCGTTTCCCACTGCTGGCGGTCGATGTCGCTCCGGTTCCGGTACAAGGCGTTGAAGCCGCCCCGGCTATTATTCGGGCTCTGCAGATGATCAATCGTCGGGAACGGCATGACGTCGTTCTGCTGGTACGTGGCGGCGGTTCGTTGGAAGATCTTTGGTCCTTTAACGACGAGAAACTGGCAAGAACAATTGCCGCCAGCGCCATTCCCATCGTCTCTGGTGTCGGCCATGAAACGGATTTTACGATTTGCGATTTTGTGGCCGATTTGCGGGCTCCCACACCATCTGCCGCCGCCGAGAGTATCGCGCCGGACCAGAGCGAATGGCTGGCAAAATTTCAGCAGTTGGAAAGCCGCTTTAGCAGCGCCATGAGGCGACATCTTCGCCTTCAGGCAGATAGCCTGGACAAATTCCAAAAGCGTTTGATCCACCCGCAACGACGCTTGGAAGATCTTGGGCAAAGATTGGATGAGTTAGAGTTACGACTTCAACAACAAACACGCAAACGTCTTGAAACACAACGCCAACAGCTCAACCATTTGCTGACGCGCTTAAATAATCAGCATCCTCAAAGACAGATTGAACAACATGCCCAGCAGCTAGGAGAATTGAAAAGCCGCTTGAATCTGCAAATTCAAACAGATTTACGCAACAAACAGGCAACCTTTCAACGTGTTTCCGACCTATTACAATCGGTGGGTCCCATGGCCACGCTTTCCCGTGGCTACTCCATCACCATTGACGAACAGGGGAATGTGGTCAGAAGCGCGGACCAAGTTGCGGCTGGAGCGAAACTCATAACGCGTCTCAAAGAAGGGCAGCTTACTTCGGTTGTGCAGAAGGACAGTTAGCGAACTGTATCCAAAACGTGTTCAGACCTGCCGCCATTACGCGGCAGGCCTGGTCTATTTATTACTGTACCCGGTAAATCACGATCTGATCGGGATCACTATCGCCAACCGGGATATCGAACTCCGGATCAAATTCGCTGACAGCACCTGTGGAAGTGTCAATCTCATGGAGTAGCAACCCGTCATCAACCCCCACATACAAGATCCTGCCGGATGGATGGACCGCCAATGCGTCAGGATCTTCTGACGTTGCATAGCCATCATGGGTGCCAGGTGTTCCGGGCAAACGATCCACATTCGTCAGCATGCCGGTGGTTGAATCTATCATCCATGGAAGAATTTGCTCATTTGAGATATCACCGCCGAACAGAAACTGTCCATCAGGTGAAACAGCCAGTGCCCTCACCTCACCGGGTAGCGTGATGGTATCAATCAGGCTTAACTGACCCCGCTCACCAGTAGAGGCTACTGCGTAAGTCAATAACCGGTAGGTACCGCTTTGGCGGGTGGCGATATAGAGGGTATAACCATCCGATGAAAGGGCAATGTCGTTGACGAATCCACTGGTATCAAACCTGGAACCAGAAACTTCCTCGAAACTGCCGTATCCGGCACTGTCAAGATTCGTGTCTACTGTGGCTACCCCTACAGTATCGTCATTACCCATGATGAACACCAAATCACCTTCAGGATGCCATATCACTTTTGACGGGTTTGGATATACCCCGCCATTGTCGTCATCCGCAAATATCAGTTGACCGGCAGTCGTTCCCGACTCTGTACCATCGGCAATCAGATAGGCATTGGTTTCGTCGCGATCCGGGCCGCTATCGGGGGCATAGAGAAGTGAGCCAGTGGGATCGACGGCTACCCATACCCAGTTTTCCAGACCGCTATAATTATCTTCCAATTGAAAGGCATCCGGTAGTCCGGTAAGCAGTCCCGTTCCTTTGTCAAAGGTATAGGAGGTGACACGGTAGGCACCCCCACTGCTTCCATTGGCAGTGTAGGCATACTGCCCGTTGGGACCGATTGCAAGGGCTTGCGGGTTACTATTGGGTCCTTCGACCGTCTCTGCTAGCGCCGTTAAGGTACCGTCACCACCGTCAACTTCGTAACCGGAAATAGTGAAGCCTTCGTATACCAGATAAGCAAAGGCATAAGTGCAGAGTTCCAAGGAAGCGCCGTTGCTTTCGGTAGAATCCGGGGATAAAGGATCGAACTCACAGCCGTCGGTCAGGCCGTCATCGTCGGTATCACGATTGAACGGGTCTGTGCCCAGGGATTTTTCTTCTTCATCCGTGAGTCCGTCATCATCAATATCGGCATTGGTCGGACTACTGGTCACACGATACTCCACAACGCCGGAGCCGTTCCCATAAGTAATCATGACATTCCAACCGGTTTTCACCTCGAATGCATCCGTGAGGTTATCGCCATCGAAATCGGTGGCGTTGTCATCGCTGGGATCGTCACTGGTCCCATAAAGGTCTTCTTCGCGCTGGAACAATCCGTCGCCATCATCATCGCGAATATACACCAAACGCATTTCGTCACCGCTATTTAGGATCAGATCATCGAAATCCGTGGTTGTCGAGTTGACTTCATCCTCTCGCAGGTAGACGATCCAACGTCGTTGCGGATCGCCTAAGACCCCGTTTCCGGTGAAGGGATCGGGTAACACAGAGGGGGCAATTGTCGTGAGTCCGTCCAGCGTATCGAGTTCCTGAACAATAACAACGCCGTCCTGCGCATCCTGCCTGTCCACCAGCACCGTGCTGTAGGTCTTATCGAGTATGTCGTTGAGCAAGGTGTCAACCCGAAGCCCTGCAAAATCACCATCGGAGGTTCGATCGACGTTGGTGGCCACCTGATAGCGTTCCACCGCCGCCTGTCCGTTATCGATAACCACCGTTGCCGTGCGGTTGTAGACATCTTCGTAGATAAAACGGAAATCGACATCATCGGCATCCGTGTAACTGAAATTAGCGGGACTAAAGAAGATTGCCTGGGGGCGGGCTAGGAATCCTTTGACAAAATCGGCAGTCACCGAGTCGTTTTGCAGTTGTACCGTCGCTGACTGATTCGGCGCCAGTACGAAAGTATCGCTAGCCCCATCGGAAACGGTTAACGTCGCGAGAGTTTGAAATGTACCTGAGCCGAATGCCTCCGCCGGATCCGCATTGCTCAACCACTGCATCATGGTTAATTCCGGATCCACCAGCTTAACGGTATCGCTGCTGCGATTCGTGACATTGATTGCCAACGATATGGTCCCGGACGATGCGGTTTCGGTACGTTCCTGACTGTCTATTTGATAGCGCGAATACTCTTCTGTCGCGGTACGTGAGGATTCAGTGGTGATAGTGGTTGACGTGGTGTTGGTGGTCTCCGGCGTTGGATCGTCGCAGAGACCGAAAGAGTCCGCGACGGGATTGAATACATCCCGCGCACCTGAAGCAACGGAAGAAACGAGATCACCCGTTTGCTCCGGATCATCGGCATCAAATCTGACCAAGCCGACGATATCGACATTTCCCGACTCCCCGAACTCGCACGCCGAACTGCGGCCTAGTTCCAGCAGTTTACCGCCAAAGAACTTGATCGCCCCTTGTTTGGAGAATTCGAGATCGTCAAAGAAGCCTTCGCCGCCGGACGAAGCCGCATGGGTGATGGCCGTACTTTCGGTATCCGAGCGGCTTTGAGTGGAGGTATTGCTGGTGGCGAATACCGAACCGTATTCGGTAGTCTGACCCACGGTCTCGCTGTATTCGACATTCATGGTGATGGCGATATCGCCGCTGACGGCGATATCCACTTGGGTAATTTCCGCGATGGTGGCATTGCGGTTCTGTTCGAACTCGTCAAAATCGCTCACGCCGTCACCGTCAGTATCCGACTGGCTTGGCGAGGTGCCTGCTGCCACTTCCGCACCGTCAAAGAAACTAGAATCCGGCGAGCGGGTGCCATCCGGGTCGCGGGCATCGCCATCACTATCGGCGCTATTGGCATCGGTATTCCAGCGCTCAATTTCTTCCTTATCGGTCAGGCCGTCACCGTCGGTATCGCTGCGGCTGGGGTCGGTTCGTGCCAGATATTCTTCCCGATCACTTAAGCCGTCTGCATCGGTATCATACAAACTTGGATCACTGAACACGGTGCGGCGTTCCAGCAGAATCGCATCGGCCAATAACCCAAAACCATTGCGATCGACAATGATTTCCCAGCCGGCGGTTTCCTCTGAATCCGCCAAGCCGTCTAAATCATCGTCGCCGGCTGTAACGGTGGGACAGCTGCTAAGTTCGCTATCGGAATTTGCTTGGGTCAGCAATACGCTAATCTGTTCCGAGGTATAGAGACCGGTGTCATTGGTATAGCATTCGGCGATAAATAGCTTGTTGCTCAATACCAACTGATCCGGCTCCGACGCACCGTTTACGTAGGCAATAATTAACTGGTCTTGGCGCACCGCGCCGCTTTCCAGTTGCCCTACCCAATAATCCCTGCCGGCAGCGTCCGCCTCGCGGTTAAACAGGTTTTCATAGACAGTATCCGTCAACTCTTCATTCGAAAGCTGACCATAGTTTTCCAAGTATTCAGGCTGTTCATTGACCAGGTTTTGCCTGAGCTGATCCAGGCTAATGAGTCCTTGATCAATCTCTCCAGCCCAATAGGCAAGCCCTGCCGGGTCCGCCGCTCTCCCTAGATAGGCAATGTAGAGCTGCTGCACTTGTTGGGAAGTGGTGAGGTCATTTCCGTATGACAACATTGAGCAGGGTAGTAACAAGAATGGAAGTAGCAAAAATGAAATGACGCGGTGTTTCTTAACCAGCATGTAGCAATCCCCCCCTCTAGAGATTCGAAATACATACGACAAGAGTAACCTTCTGACGCAGTTTTTAAGGCATCACTATCTTGTAGCGCTGTTTGGCCAAAAACACGTCATAATTTTTTAATCTTTTGCAAGTTTATTCGGAATACGTAAGTAATTGCTAATAGTTGCTAATCTTAGAGCAGTTTATTTCAAATAATCGTTTCAGATCCGAACGGGCTAGTGGCAAAATTGGTTTACTGCACACATAAGGTGCAACACGACTTGCTTTAGTAGAGAAACAAATATGTCCCGGGATCCTAACCATCCAGAAATGGACGAATCGGTTCCAGAAAGTAAAATGGGCTACCTCACGGCAGCCCTCTAGAAGTTTTTTTTAAAAAGCGAATAGTTCAGCTGGCTTTCAGCCAATCGTGTACCTTATTGTTAACCAGCTCCGGCGAAGACTGCATAAACCAGTGGCCGCCGGGCACCGACTCAACCTGCCCTTTGTTTAGCTCTATAACCTTCTGCTCCCAGCTCTTCGCATGGAACCAGACTTTCTTATCCTCGCCATAGATAAACAGAAATGGCGTGGCATAGTCTTTAATCTCAGCCGCCTTGCCAATGCTTTTGGTGAGCACAGCGTTCCACAGTTGAAAGTACGGATAGGTCATCCGGGCCTCGGCTCGTAAGTCGTCGATCGTCTTGTTTGGATCGACATCTTCGATGTTGAGGATCTGGTTTGCGGTGATAGAGGGCGAGTTTTTCTCCCAAAACTTCGGGTAAAGTCCAAGCGACAGCCAGTGCAAAGGTGTATTTAACATTGATCTTTGGTCGCTCCTCTTCACCAAAACTTCCTATGTCGAACAGTATGACTCTATCGACAAGATCGTTCTTTTCCAGATATTTAAACGCATAAACCGCACCCCAATCATGGGCCAGCACCGTCACCTTCTCCCTGTTCAGATTTTTGATGAAGGCATTGGTAATCAAGCGAATCTGCTCAATGCTGTAAGAAGGCCTTTCACCGGTATCATTTAATTCGAATCCGGGAAGCGTAAATCTGGCAATGGTGTAGTAATCCTTCAAGTAGGCTACCTGTTGATCCCACATCTCCAGACTGTCCGGGTAACCGTGGATCATAACCAAGGTCTCCTCCCCTTCACCGTCGAACTTAACTTCCAGGTTCTCGACTATGCCGGGCAGTCTTTCCTGAAATTCCTGATCCGACATCGGTTCTGTCATCGTGAACTGGTACAGGAGATAGAAAACAGGGGCGAGTAAAATCGTGAATACAGATACGCATACTATTATTATCTTTTTCATTTCATGGCCTTAATAAATATCTCACAAGAAAGATAAATGCATTATATCTATCTCGCAAGATATATACTTTCGAATTGAATACGGATTGTGATATGAGTCAAAGAGGGGCAACAAGTAATTCGGAAGACTCAACGCTTCGGGCAGTCAAACATGATGGGTGGACCGAACAAGAAGCGTCCCGAATGTCAACAGAGTCTGGGATGAGTAAATTTTTGAAGAAATCCCTAAATGTAGATGCTTGCACTTAATAATCGAAATGCCCTCATTTATCGGTACAACACTGCCCACAATAAATGATTCTATAAATCCAGAAATGACCACATTATTTGATTCTATCGGTATGACTGGAAATCATTTCCTGCCTCTATTTCTTTACGACAAAATGTCGAGATTTCCTGATAAACTTGGCCAGTAAGCTCTGGCGACTACTATATGACACGTCGCAACCCCATTCTAAGCAAACTCTCCCATCGTATGAAAATACGCTAGTTCCTAAAGGTGATGCTGATTGCCCCCTGATTACCAGTATGATAGACGAAGTATTTAGCCGCGATTTTGCAAACAATGCCGAAAGTGCAACCAAGTCCTCATCTGATGGGCTTGGATAGTCTTCGGGGTGTGTATGCCATTCTCCTAAATACAGCAGGCCACATTTTGCCTGTAGTGCTATTTCACGCTGAGCAGATATTAGATTGGATCGGTAATTGTGCCGGCTTCGCACATCTCTTGGATAAGGACCTGTCGCTCTTTTTACACTTACCTCATTTGGAGTAACCAAGCCAAATAGCTGGCCTCCTGCTTCCAGGCTGAATAAAGTACGCTGCTTATATTTCTCTAAGTGGGAAATTATAGATTTTTCCAAGCGTAATTGTTGGGTATGTTCCGGGTGACGCCATATCATTTTCACTTCCAACTTAAGGAGATCTTAGCCAATCGCATTGATGAGATTGTTCAACATTACTATGTTTGAACATGGCAGATGGTTGACCTCCCAGCCTCGTCACTTCATCACGGTCACCTTGCCATGTTCGCCAGCAGGAGTCTTTTATTGTTCCTTTTAGAATATCCAAAGCCATGTTGGCAGCCAGTAAAACTATTCGTTGTAGGTCTACAGAATCGTGTGGCTGGAACATGTTGCTGCAACCTGCTTCCGTAAACAGGATCTGAGAATCTTCTGGCCAGTTTGTCAGCTCAAAACGAGGGTAGCCATCCTGATCAAATGTATTCGATAGATCATCTGAGCCAAAAACAGCGATGCACTGACCGGCCAGTGCGAAAGGCTCTGCCCAGGAACAAAGATGTACTGGTGCAGTATTACACATGATACGGCATCGGTTAATTGAAAGGTCGCCAATAAAATCAATACCTGAACTAATGATAAGGTCGCACTTCTCCAGAATTTCCCATTGCGAGGGCAGCAATTCTTCTATTCGCTGAACGTAATCTTCAGATGGATTCAGGTGCGGGAAGTCTTCTTTCAGCATCTCTGCCATGGCCGTTGCTTTGTGCCTTGAAACAAATCGATTGCCCAGTACGTGACGCGCTGTATTGTGAGGCTCAAGAATATCTGGATCTATAAAAACGAAGTTTCCTACACCCGCCTGAGCCAGTAATCGGGTAATGGCTCCACCAAGTGATCCACAGCCGACTATTACCACCTTTTTATTCGCCAATACTCTGTAGTGTTCGTTTGAACCTCGACCGTGTATATATTCCGGATCAAGGCGAGTTGCTGAGAATCGTCGTGCAGGCCGGTATGACATAGTGTCAATAATACGCTGGACCGGGATTTTTCTTGGCCTGAACCCTTTAACTAATTCACTGTCGGGAGCTGCTGATATTTCAACGCCTGCGATTACGGGTCCGGTTTTTAAACTTGCTCCCAGTAAAATTGGTAGGCTGCGGCTCTTTTTGAACACATTGCGAAAATTTACGTTTGAAACCAGATTTAGTACATCTTTTCCCTTTTGAGGAAATGACTTCGGGGCTAAAGGATGCGGGAGCCAAAGTAGCAAGGTAGCTTTAATTTCTTTCGCGGCTGGATTCCGTCCGGTATTCCTTAGCAAAGTGACCAGGTATTCTTTATCTTCTCCCCATAAAATCTCATTCTTACTCCTGTCGAAATAGTGGTAAATCTCCCTGCTGGGCCCACCTGGATGAAAAGTACAATAGCCCGTAGGCACGTTTTTTCCGGTGGCCCGATTCCAGTAGGTTACAAACTCTCTCTCGAACTCATCCTTAATCGTATTCTCGCTGAAGTTAAGCAGATCAATTGCCCAGTTGATATGTGTTGCTATACGCTCACCAGAGTCACTACTTATCCTGGTTGTTTTAAGACAAAGCAATCCGCCTCTTTCCACATGTGGCCACGTGCCATCTTCCCCCATCTCGGGAATAACTATTCTGGGTTGACTCAGAGGGAAACGGACGTCAATCACAACCCATAGACAGTTTACATCAGGGGGCTGCACAGCACCCTTTGGTAAGCGGATAATCCAGCCAGCCATTAAATTTAAAGGCTTGTACTGAGACAGTTTTTTCTTGTCCAACCGTTTCCAGCGGCCAGGGAGTTTTTTCTCCAGGAAAATCTCTATCGGCTGGACATGATCACTTTCATAATCTAATAAAGTCAGCCGAATCTCCTTCCGTTATCCTGGCGATTAGCGACGTCTTCAGACGTAACAACAAATGGCGATGAAGCTTTTTTCTGCCCGTCATCATCATGCTCGCTGAAGTATTTGGTGTTAAATACCTTATCCCAGGCGTCAAGTGCCTGTCGTTTCGTGCAGTCTGCTTTGTCATGTTTTTCTAACTCTGACAAGGCAAATTTCAAGCATTCATGAAAAAAGGCAACCCCCTCATCGTTTTCTTCCGCGAGGTTTTTTCCTGCTAGTACCGGGTGTGCAATTTTTTGTGATATATCCAGACGAGCACTAATCGCTTGCCATGTTTCACGAAGCGCTTCATCATCACGATTATTAACTTCCTGCATTTCATCCGTGACAAGTCGTGTAATGCAGATGCCGCTTGTGGTTTGTTTTTTCCAATCGATTCGACTTCGGGAAAATTTTTTAGTCAGCTTGGTAACACGCCGAATCTGGCTGGTATCGACCTCCCCTTGCTTAAGTTCATTCCCGATAATCTCCTTGAACCACCGCGTTACGGCGCGAGCATCAGACTTTACCCAGTCATCACCACTTGCCAGTTCGAAATCTTCAACATCATTATCCTTTTCGTCCTTCGATCGTATAATTCTATAAACCGGAAGGTCGATATGATATCCCTCAGGGTAGTTCTGTCGAACACAATTGGTTTTTACTACAGCCGGGTGCT
Source organism: Hahella sp. (assembly GCA_028280065.1). Classification (GTDB taxonomy): domain Bacteria; phylum Pseudomonadota; class Gammaproteobacteria; order Pseudomonadales; family Oleiphilaceae; genus Hahella. The sequence goes on along the minus strand of JANQMN010000035.1, from coordinate 74,456 downwards.
TCAGTCGATCATCTTTCAGAGCATTTTTTATGCGTAGACGTGCTTCTTTCGGGCTTAAGCTATTGTGTTCACTGTCAATGAGGTCATCTTTTTCAAAATAGACGCCATCATCAATATCATAATCGCACTGGCTATCCTGAACCATAGTGCGCATTGCATAAGAGCCCTGTGAACTGAAATATTTAGGTAATGGGTGATCTGCCTTATTAAGACCATTCTTCAGCCTGCTACGACCATTATTACGCCGGTCGCGCATGTCACCCTGTTCGTCATTAGCCAGATTCACTTCATCAGTATGATAGCCTTTTACTTCCTTGTGGCAATTAATTTTACTCATCACTTTTCCCCGGTTGTTTTAGTATCAGTACCAGTTGCGACTATTGCATCACGTAACTCCCTGAATTCCACATTTGATTCAATAGACGACCAGTTGTAATCGACATCTGAGATGGCTTGTCTCGCCAATGCATTCAAAACTATTTCCCGTGCATCATCCATATTTCCAAGGTAAGAATGCAGTTCTCCGGAAGGTGGCTGTGCTGGTAAACGGAAGGCAAAGCTGCCGTCTCCTCGAAATTTAGCAAATTTGTTTGCGAGATAATCGTAAGCCACTGCCTGGGCATTCATACTTGCGTTCAGTACCTTTAGGCCGCCATGCCACCCTACTGCATTTCTATGAAGAGTTTGGCCTCCTAAAACTTCACCACCCTGTACAGGGAGTGTTCCCAACATATACAGATGAATTGGCCGGTTTGTTTGTTTACGGTCTTTCAAAATCTCGTAGGCTTCGGCCATGCCAACTAATCCGGGATTGTTAGCCCATAACCCTCCATCAATATAATCAACTGTTGTGGTACCCGTTCCCCCCGGCTCAATCAGCCGGGCAACGGAGCGAAGTATAGGAGCGGCACTAGTTGCCATACATACGTCAACTAACGTGCGGTTATTATCTCTACCATTAAGGCGCCCCATATGTGGAGTTTTAAAAACAGTTGATGAGTGTCTGTTGAGATCAACTGATGTTATAGCCAAAGCTATACCTCTCTCGGTATATATTTCCCCCACGGTCAGCTCTTTAAAATTCTCTAGCAAAACACTATGAAGGGTTTTATTTCCTTTTTTTAATCCCGAAGAAAGAGCCCGGATAAACTGGCCAATCACGGGTATGGCGCGCAGGCGCTGACGGGGAAAAATCTTACTCCCATAATTTTGATATAAAGCGAGCACCTGGCTCAGAGGAATACCGGCAGCCAAAGCACACGCAACAATTCCTCCAGTACTCGTACCTACTAACAAGTCAAAAGCCCGGCCAGGGTCTACAAGAGTGCCAAAGGTTGACTCAATTCGATCGGAAAGCGTTTGCAAATAGGTTGCCTGATAAATTCCCCGCATACCTCCACCATCAAGGCAGAGCACTCGAAATGGCTCTGGATTTCCCATTTGCTCCTCTGAATAAAATGATGTGCCGTTGTATTTAGCTACTTTATAAAATACTGAAAACAGCAGCAGCTCCCAGATACTTACCACCTATGTAAGGAAACTGCATACTATTCCATGAATAGAAAAATTGAACGTTTTTATTATCGACTATCATTAATGAAATACAACGTGTAAATGAGCTGTTATCCTATAGAAAAACGCCGTTTTCAGGGTTTTCTTCATTCATGGCATCAAAAGCAGCATCTTTGACTAAAAATCAGCCAAGAGCTGTCGGTTATATCCGTGTGTCCGCGGCTGACCAGGATCTGGATAAAAACAAGTCTGATATTTTAATCCTGGCCAATCAGAAGCGCCTAAGCCATGTTGAATTTGTGGAAGAGAAAGCTTCCGGCAAGATTTCTTGGCGGAAACGCGCCATCGCCACCATTATTGATGACCTTAGTGATGGTGACAGCCTGATTGTCAGCGAGTTGTCCAGGCTGGGACGTAGTATGCTGGAGTGTATGGAGATCCTGTCCGTTGCTATGCAACGGGGAATATGTGTGTACTCCGTCAAAGGGGACTGGCAGCTCGACCATACAATCCAAAGCAAGATTATCGCCATGGCATTTTCCATGGTCGCCGAAATCGAGCGCGACTTGATTTCCCAGCGAACGAAGGAAGCTCTGCGCGCCCGGAAAGCCGCCGGGGCATCACTGGGACGTCCAAGAGGTCCTGGAAAGAGTAAGCTTGATCCCTTCCGGCCGGAAATTGAGGCACTGCTTGCTAACGGGGTGACCAAGGCCTTCATCTCAGCCCGTTATCAGACAACGCCTGCCAACTTAACCAATTGGATGAAAAAAAATGGCATTACTCGCGTAGATCCGGAACATCGTCGTGACCGGTAAAGTCATTCCCGTCGAGGCGTTGATCATCCTCCAAAACCAGCTGGATGCCTTGCCTCCGCGCCATCAAAAGCGTCGAATACTGGTTGAAGAAACGGCAAGCTTTTACGGGGTATCCGTGTCAACTGTTCGGCGTTCCTTACGGTTGCATCATCAACCCAGGCCTGTTCACCGAAAGGACTTCGATGAACCTCGCGTGATATCTCAGACGGAAATGAAGGAATACTGTGAAATCATTGCCGCACTGAAAATCCGGACTAGGAATCAGAAGGGACGGCATTTATCGACGATAGAGTGTATTCGTTTACTGGAAAATCATGGTGTCGAGACCGCCGAAGGGCTGGTACAAGTTCCTAAAGGATTGCTCAAGCGAAGTACGATCAGCCGTTATCTAACTCGATGGGGTTACGACAGGCACTCAATGACCATAGAACCGCCCCCGGTGAGATTCCAGGCAGTGTATAGCAACGACTGCTGGCAGTTTGATTTTTCACCCTCGGAATTAAAAAAACTAAAATCGGACCCTGCAGGCAAGACTGAGGAGTTCAATAAAGAGATCCATAAACTGGGTATATTGTGACGCAGCTATGAACTCAATCTCTTTGACAAACGAGCAACACTACCTTCTTTTTCTGGATGAGATTAAGTCAGAAATCCGCAGAGCCAGAATCCGGGTGGCTAGTTCTGCCAATCGGGAATTGATCCAACTGTACTGGCGACTGGGGAGGATGATTACTGAAAAACAGGAGGAATTAGGATGGGGCAAATCAGTCGTTGAACAGCTCTCCAAGGACCTGCAAAAAGTATTCGAAGGGAAAAGTGGCTATTCAACTCAGAACTTGTGGTACATGCGCCAGTTTTACCGTGAATATCAGCATGATACAAATCTCCAACAGCTTGTTGGAGAAATTCCCTGGGGGCAAAACCTCACCATTATGTCAAAGGTAAAGGACCGCGACGCACGCCACTACTACATGAAAGCTACCATAGAAATGGGATGGAGTCGCACAGTATTGGTACATCAGATCGAGTCGCAGGCTTATGGTAGACATCAGGTGGCTGACAAACAGCATAACTTCCAAAAAGCCCTTCCGGAACACCTGGCGGAACAGGCTGACGAGGCAATGAAAAATGTCTACATGCTGAATATGCTGGGCGTTGAAAAGCCAATGCTTGAGGCGGAACTGGAAGCCCGGATGGTCTCCAGGATTAAGGATGTCATGTTGGAACTGGGCTACGGCTTTGCTTTCATTGGTAATCAGTACCGGATAGTAGCCAACGGGAATGAATATTTTATCGATTTGCTATTCAGCAATCGCCGCCTGAATGCATTGGTCGCATTCGAACTCAAGGTTGGACGGTTCAAGCCGGAATATGCCGGCAAGATGAACTTCTATCTTAATCTTCTGGATGACTACGTTCGTGAGCCCAGCGAAAACCCATCAATCGGCATTATTCTCTGCAAGGAGCGTGATCACTTTGAAGTGGAATATGCCCTTCGTGGCATAGAAAAGCCTGTCGGTGTCTCCGGCTACTTACTTACCCGAGATCTGCCTCCGGAACTTCGCAATAAACTACCTGACCCTAAACTTCTGGAAGATGAAATTCGTAAGGAAATGGGGGATATAGAGACGCCGGATAAAATCAAATAATGTGAGAATTCCTGCCGGATAAAATCACTTATTGTGGGCAGGCCTGAGGATACGGTCAAACAATGTGAGCAGGGTTTGGTTTATAAAATCACTTAAAGTGGGCACGAAAAAGCGGATAAGTGCGGGAATGCGGTTTTATAAATTCAAGCATCTACACCTAAGCAAGGTGATTGCTGGTTTGGAATATCTCCCATTTCGTAAGCTGGAGACGGCATTTACAGGTGGGGCAGAAAAGGCGTTCGCGGAGCTTTCCAAGTACCGAGATGGTGCGATCTATTTAGAGAAGACCTGATATTCAGGATTCCATAATCTGATAGACTTAGCACTTCATATCAGCCACCGAAATATGCTCTTGTGCGAGATTCATTACAAGATATCAAGAACTTCTTTTCTGGCAACACCGAAAAGCTCATTGCAAAAATCAATGAATCCTACCAGCTGGTGAAGGATACGATGGGAAAAATGCCCTATCTGGCATCTAGCGTTTCCACATCAACTTCTTCGATAAAGCGTTTTGATGAGAAGCACTACTTCTTAATCCCTTACAAGTTATCCCCTACCGCTTATGTATTCTATTCCATGCGGGTTCTGCCAGATGGAATCTCAGAAATAAATGACTTGCCGAAAAAGCGAATTTTTCACTTTCCTAATGCAAACTATCAAAAACTCGCGGAGGGGATTCTTACTCGGGAGGCCCGTGACCAGCTTGAAGAAGCGCATTACTCGGGTGAAAAGGATGAGAATAGTCTGGTCCAACTGGCAAATGATATCGACAAAGTTGACACTAAGATTACCGGAGGGTTTCTCTTAGTTGGCGGTTTAGTTGCTCTTCTAAATCCCCTCGCCGGAATAGGCCTTGCAGCTTCCGCCATAATTCCCGGCCTTGGCGGCTACCTTTCAAAGAAAGGATTGAGAAACCTGGGTGACAGGGTAACTGAAAACAATCTTCGCAAAGAAATCAAAGAAGCCGAAGAAAAGATACTTGCCGAATTCAGAGATGCAGACACCGATCAAGTCATTAATCCGATTCTTCATGAACTCGAAATTGCCTTAGCCACCGACAAATCTGAGCACAAACCTTTGGAAGACTTTGATCTTCATTCACAGCTGTTCAGTGGAAGGGATAACGCTAGATTTATCCATCTCACCTCAAAAGCCATATGTGATAGCTACGCGCCTTTGCTAAAGAAGAGAAAGTTATGGAAAGAAGCCTGTCTCGGTGTAGAAGATATTGAATGGCTGGAAAGTCTCAAGCAATCTGTGGCCGCAAAAGAAAAGCTGCTTAACTCACCTGAGAAGATTAAATGGCGGCAGTTGAAAGTCATCACGGAAGGTCGGTTAATTGAACTCAAAGCCATCAAATCGCTCGATCTTTTGCACGATATCGATCAGCAGCTTGAATATATTCAAAGTTTTACCGCTGGTAGAAGGTCGCTGGTAGCAAGCCAGGATGATCTTTGCCGAATTGCCTACAAATTTCTACCCGAGCTCTTGTCCGAATTCAATCAAATCCCAGTCGAACAAATAACGAGCACACTTGAGGATCATTCTCAGACAGTTGAGGAAGTCTTCCACAAAAAACTGTTGTTGATAAAAGAGCAAATGCTTAGACTTGAAGGATTGCTATTTGAAAATAAGTTGCGTGAATTTAATGACTTAGCAACATTTCTAGGGCATAAGCTCGATCCTCAAAAGATTGATATCGATAGTGGTTAAGAATATCGCCCTATTCTAGCTAACATCTTGAAAAAGCCTCGAGCGAAATTGATGTAGTAACTTGGCCTACTAAACCTATAGATCGAAAAGATAGCTATTACTACTTGCCAGTACCCTGAAACTTCCTTTTGAGTCTTCGTGCGGGTTTTTGGCTTTGATTTCGCGCTTTATCGTTTTCCATTTGCGCACTAATTTTTTGAATCGTGGAATCGACGTATTCCTCAATGCTCAGCGCGTCTTCTACGAGTATTAACATAGGTTCTCCCGGAAAAAACGATATCTTAAAATTTTTGGCGATATTATCAAGATAACAAGCGTTTGGAATTCGTTAAGAAATTTTGGCTATTTGCAATTAATTGAAAATCAGTGCTTTGCGCTTAGGGGCGTCTATAGATAACTTTTCTGTCGTTTTGGCCCTTAGTCGCTTTAGGTTCATTCTTCTTCCTAGACCTTCGGCAGCACGAAGTCGAACTGGGCAAACTCAGTATTCTCCGGATGGAAAGTCAGTTCCAGGCTGGATTGATAAAAATAGTCTCGTTTATTGACAGATTCGCCGGGAAAGTACAACTGTGTTGTCAGTTTAGGGCCAAACTGTGAGGTTACACGAACATGAAAATGCCTGGTGCGTCCCGGGTATAGTCCAGGCAAAATGGTTCTAAATCGATAGCGCCCTTTTTCATCTGTGATTTGATGTCCTCGTAGGCGAAATCCGCGATTGTCGTACCTGCCTTGATGATCTGCATGCCAGAGCTCAACCACCGCATCGGACAACGGTTGGCAATCCTGGTTCATCACGAATCCACTGAGATTGAGACTTTCGCCATCCGGATCGTCTGCGGTAAAGTCCCATTTTAAAGGGGATTCCGGCGTGTAGAAGGGACCGGCGGTCTGGGGTTGGGTTGGCAGGTCATCTTCACCACAGGAGGGTGTGAGTTCTGTCAGTTCGTCTGCCCGGGCCATCACCAGAGGTGTTTTTAGCAACGGAAGTGCCAAACCGAGTTGCAGCAATCGACGTTTTTGGCGGCAGATGGTCATGACAAGGCCTCCCTAGATAGGATTAACTGATTCCCCAAGCGACTGGCCTGACTGCCAGGCTTTGGGGGTTGTTACGCAAAAATGGTTTGCGGGGATTATTTTGTCCTCAGAATGACATAAAGACATCGTGTTCCATTAATCATCAGAGTTACCTCATCATCGATTTCTTTGCCAATCAATTCCTGGCCAAGTGGAGATGTCGGCGTCACCACTTTATAGGTCAAATCATCCAATCTGACGTCGATTCCCCCTCCCGCAGGCCCTATGAAATAGTTAAAAAGTTGGCCATCCTCTGCCTCAAGTGTCAGCATCGCGCCTAATCGAACAATACCATCCATATATTCGCTGAGATTTAATTTCCTATAGGTTTGTATTGCGACAGTCAATTCCTCAACTTGACGGGACAAGCCCTCGGCGAGATATGCCGCTTCCAGACCCAGGGTGTCGTATTTATTTTCAGCTACATTTTCTTCATGTGTCGCGGTCTCATGGGCGGTATTTGCCGCATCCACAGCCGTTTTTAGCGAGTTTTCCAGTTGCAGCAAAATCTGCCGGACCAGTTCAGTTTTCAGCATTCGGTTTAGTACGCGCCGTGGTAGGTAATTATTCTGTCAATGTCATTATATTGGGCGGCAAAGAGTTAACCACCATCAGCCATTGACCCTAACCATTATGAAGGCTGCCAGGTGCCCTTTTTTCTGCCCTACTCTATATAACCGCGTGCGCGCAGCGCACCCTACTCAGAGCGATGCCTCTTAGCCTATATACAATGCTCCAAAATTCTACCAATCTCGTCTTCCGTTAACGCCACCGGATTATTCCGATTACCAGCCGCACTGACGATTTTAGGAATGTCCTTTATCTGAATTCCATATTCGGAGAACTTAGGCAGTTGAAATGTCCTTTCCCATCGGTACAAATTATCGGTTAGGAGCTGGCAATAGTCTTCCGTAGAGTCTGCTTGCTGACCAAAAATCTTACCGACCTTGGCCATCTTCTGAAGATAATGGGCTTCGCCTCGCTCCTGTAATGCTCGATGGTTGACTTCATTCGCCTTTGCCAACAATCCCGCACAGACCACACCATGAGGGATATCGAAATAACCCCCAATGGGTCCCGCCAAGCCATGGACAATGCCCAATCCGGCATTAGCCAAACAAGTGCCGGAGAAAGCTGCCGCCAAGGCAATGCTGCCCCGGACATCGGGGTTTTGATTGCCTTCGCCATGGGCAGCTTCCAGATTATCCACGATCAATTGCAGGCCTTTTTCCGCCAGGGTATCGGTAATCACATTCGCCTTGGTGGACAGGTAAGGTTCCAGCAGTTGGGTAAAGGCATCCATTCCACTGCAAACCGTCTGCATGGGCGGACAGGTGGTTAATAAGTCCGGGTCGATCCAGATTTCATCCGGAACCAGATTCTTATGGCGGATGGATTTTTTATAGCCGCTTTCGCCCACATGACTGAATACCGCATTGGCGGTCATTTCACTACCGGTGCCGGATGTCGTGGGTACGGCGGAAAAAGGCAGCTTTTCCCCGGTTAGCGGAATACCTCGCCCGACGCCTTCCAAATGGTCAAAAATTGATGTCCCTGCTGCCAGCAAGACCGAGATTGCCTTTGCGGCATCGACCACCGAACCACCGCCAACTCCGACCACTTGTCGGATAGATTCATTCCTAAAATGCCCGACGATTTCATCGATAAGTTCCGGCGAAGGTTCGCCGCTAATATGCACGATTCGACTCTTGGGGATTTGCAGTTCGGTGACAGCGAGAAACCTGTCAAAATACAGGGAGTATTTCTCCGAGCTGCCACCAGTCACCCAAAGCGTAAGATCGGGATCGGTGGGCAGGCTCGACTGAATGCCTTTTACCACACCACTCCCATAATGAATTTCCGGCCAGCGGGTAAAATGAAAAGCATTCAGTTCGGTCATCCTATTTCCCCCAACCCGCTTTGGAAGCCGGTGTCACGATGTTGTACCGAACACCTTTGCGATCTTCCGCCATATAGGGTGCGACGGTTTCGCGCCAGGTTTTATAGTGAGAAGTATCTTTATGCGCAGCCGCCGCTTCTTCGGACTCATAGGCTTCATACAGCAAAAACCGGGTACCGTTTTCGGCGAGCTGCAACAGGTCGAAGCGCAAATTGCCCGGCTCCTTCACGCTATTTTCGTGGTTGATGGTGGAGGCTTTGATGAAGTCATCGACGTTTTCGGGTTTTACTGAAACATGCACACAGGTCACTATCATAATTATTCTCCTGTTAACAGGTTAACGGCTTGGCCAATCAGCATTATGGATGATAAACCTGCCCTTTCCAAACATCCTCAGGACGATTTCAAGGATTGGCATTAGCAATATGAAGTGTGGTTTTGGGTCTAAACTTACTTACGAGGCACTTGCAAAACTCCACTTCGAACACCCTGGCTGCGTTAAAAATGTACTCAAATGCTCATTTACTTCGTGTAAACTCCGCTTTTCCGTGCATTTTTGCCTTGCCAGGAAGCTCGAATTGAAGTTTTGCAAGTACCTCTTACTTGAATGAAAACCAACTACCGGGGCGGATCATGAACAGAAAACTTCACCTCTTTCTTGTTCTCCTTATGGGCTTTTTCATGACCGCTTGCGGCGGCGGAGGTGGTAGTAATGGCTCAGACAACTCTCCGGAACCGGAGTTGCCAGACGAATCAGACGATGACGCACCGATCACCGCCAGCGGTTTTTGGGATACCCAATACTACATCCTCAAGGCGGATAAGGAAGCCCATATTGATTTTGCAGGCGACCTGGACGGCGTTACCCATGTTGACCTTTATTTCAGCGACGACAGGCTGGGAAACAAACAGCTTACTTTGTTTGCGGAAAATGTCAGCGTTGATGACGGCTATTTCGAGGCAACCTGGGATACAACCAATGTTCCGGAAGGCATTTATTCGATTCACTGGCGACCGGCGGGATCACCTGCCATCGAAGAGGAAGCCCATCCCTATGACGGACATCTTGAAATCAGTTTTGTCGATCTTCCACCCACACTAATCGAGTTGCCGGAACTCCACATCGATATCAGAGATGGGGATGCCGCTACCAGCCAGGTAGTGCTGCATGACGATCAGGAAATTACGTTTACCTCCAGTGTGAGCGTTGAGGAAAATGGCGATCTGCTACTGGATCTTGTTCTCAAGGACAGCAGCGGCAACGCATATGGCTATGGCTTGGGCATCGCCGGAATTCGCAGCACCGGGTTTGTCACTTCCGATTTGTCTGTGCCCCAAGGTTATATTCTGAACTTGCGTGACGGCGAACAACGCGGACTCCTCAATGGCCAATGGCGTGCCATTGAACATGCCGACCATGCTGCTGCCTCCACCCAATCCGTCTCCCTAAAACAACCCTGGCGGCCTTCGTTATCAGCCTTACACGACAATCCGATTTCCGATAGCTCGGGTAACCTTACCAAATCCTTGGGATCTGTTTCAGTGGCCCATCAGACAATCGAGAATCCTGTCTACTACGGCGATATCGAAGTCATCCTGCAGGACAACTGTCAAGTGTGCCATCAGCCGGATGGCGGCGGCATCCCAATTTTTTACGACTACGCCACCACTGCGGCGGTTAAAGACCTGATTACCTTTAACGTGCGCCATAATGGTCGGGCGGATAACGTAGGCTATATGCCGCCGAATTTTGTCGCCGGAAGCAGTGACGACGCGAGTCTTATCGAAGATTTTCTCGGTTTGACCGAAGCCGAAATCAACCGCATTCAGCTATGGGTAGAAAACGGAGCGCCGGAAGGCGAAACCGGCCAAAGTCGTGCATTTGAGGTTGAAATTCCTGCCGTTGAGGGCACTCCTGATTGGACCGCCAGGGTTCCGGATTTCACTCCCGGAGACTTTCTGCAGAACGGCGAAACGGATTTATACCGGTGTTTCCTTTTTGACCCGCAACTCACCACCAAGCGATATGTCAAGGCAAGCGAGGTTATTCCCGGCAATCCGCGTATCGACCATCATGTCATCATCTACGCCATTGCGCCGGACTTGGCTGCCGCCATACAGGAATATGCGGACAGCATTCCGGGAGAGGGTTATAACTGTTTTGGCGGACCGCTGCCGGATGAGATTATCAATGCTAGCGTGGACCTCTCCTCCGGCCAGGTGAATCTCGCGTCGGGAATAGGCGGCTGGGCTCCCGGCGCGGTTCCGAATGAATACGAGCAGGCGGGTATTTTACTGGAGCCGGGAACGTTGATTTCGGTTCAGATGCACTACAACCTTCCGCAACCTAACGACCAGGATGCATCGGAAGTGCGACTTTGGTTTACCCAAGGCGAGCCCCGGGAACTAATTCAGATTATTCCCGTAGTGGATCTCGACCTATACATTCCTGCCGGAGACAGTTATCACATTGAGGGTCAAAGCTATGGCGCCATTGGTTTCGGCAGTTTGTTTATCGACGACTACTTCAGCACCAACTTTGACCTGATGATGATCGGCGCCACGCCTCATCAGCATTATCTGGGTAAAGAAATCTCTTTGGAAATTGCCAGGACAGACGGCTCAGTCGAAGAGGTGCTCTACCTACCCCGTTGGAACTTCGAATGGCAGACCATTTACCGTTATAAGGATCCTATCGAGATCCATCCGGGAGACCGTTTTCGGGTGGAATGTATTTACGACAACAGTACCGGCAATCCGTGGCAGCCCTTGTTGACACCTGTGGATGTCACCTGGGGAGACGGTTCCTCGGATGAAATGTGCATCGTATTTGCAACAATGAGCTGGCCAAATCCAAACTATGCGAACCCATGACCAACAGACTTGGAACGAGTCGCAAGTCCGCATCAACGTTAGTTTTTGGTACTCTCGCCCTTAATCACCCAAGTCGAACATTCCGCTTTCCTGGATACGTGGTATGTCGTGTGTCCGAAAAAGGTTCTGGTGATGCTGGTGTTGCCGTGCGAACCCATCACAATGAGGTCGGCCTCATAACTCTTGGCCGTTTCCAGGATGACATTCACCGGCCGCCCGGCGCGCACGATAGGCTCCAGTTTACCATCGTAGTTTGGCCGCGCCTCCAACTGACTTTTCAGCTTCTGATACGCTGCATCTTGAATCTTGCTTTGGAACTCATTGCTAATTTCATCCTCAAACACAATATCACTCTGATTCGTGTCAATAACATGGAGAACGAAGATTTGAGCATTTGCGAAATGTGCCAGACTTACCTCGAGGGCTTCCGTTGACCCCTTGGAGAAATCAATTGGCACCAATACTTTTCTAAATTCCATTTGATTCTCCTCTAGTGAGTAACCTCTTCAGGCTAGGCCATAGGTATTTAATGTTCAAGATTTGAACGTACATGCAAATCCGCAGATCAATTTTCCAAGAAATAAACCAGCGAGAATCACTCGATCACGATTGATTCTCATCCCGACTGAACAGGAAGTGCGCCCTGGCCAAGGCAATGGGATCCGTTTTTTTCGTCTGCCATGCAGTCACATTGACGTTGGCCACCCGTTTGCCTTGCCGGGTTAATTCGCATTCGGCAAAGGTTTCGCGATACAAACCGGCACGCAGGTAATCTAGAGAGAAGTCGACAATCTTCGGCAGTGCATCCGTTTCCAGAAATATCATCAAATGAAAAGCGGCGGCAATTTCCATAAAACCACCGATCACACCACCATGAATAGCGGGAAGTATGGGGTTACCCAAGTTTTGCTCCCGTTTGGGTAGAGCAAAAACCACCTCGTTGCCAAATTGCTTGCAGTAAACACCTAGGGAGTTTGCATATGGTATGGAATTGAGCAGAAGATTGTAGTCGCCGCACTCGCGGGATTTACAGAGAATTCGGTTAAGCTCCGACACGTCTATTCCTCCCCACCCTGCGGTAAAGGCGAATCGTCAGCTTTGCCTTCTATTTGGTCCCAGAACCATTGGGGGGATGCCTCTCGTCCGATACGCATAAAAGTAGCGACACAATGCGCAATAGGTTTCAAGGGAGAGCGTTGAAACGCCTCACAGCGGGTGAAAATTATGGTCGTGGTAATCCGGTAGCACACAGCACGGGCAAAGATAGGCTGTCCGGGCATCGCCGTGCGCATATAATCCACTCGCAAGTCCAGCGTCGGACAAAGTTCCAGTTCCGGCAGACAACAGAGTACGCTCCCTCCGGAGGCGGTATCCATCAGAGTAGTTATTGCGCCGCCATGAATCACGCCGGAATCAATATTTCCCACAATGGTGTTGGAATATGGCAGCTCCAGTTCGAGCCCTCGGGGGCTGGCAGTCATCACTTGCATTTGCAGTTCCTTACACTGTTTCAGCGAACCGATGAATCTGCCAACCTTGCCATGCAACTGTGGATCGTTGTTCCAGGTTTCCTCATGCAGCATAGTGTCAGCCAGCTCCGTTTGTGGATAATGATGAAAGAATAGCCGATGCAGCCAAATCCGGATATTCCTGCATAAAACAATGGCCGCCCGGTAATTCCTCCGATGACACCCGGTGATTTCTTTTTTGTAGTAGCGCAACCGCGTCTTTCACAAAAGGATACGTGTCTTTGCCATAGATAATGTGTACCGGAACGGTAATTCCGGAAAGCGCGGTCCAAAGTTTACGGGGGAAAGTGGAAAATATTTCGGCTTCTCGCTGTGGTGGGCATTTGAGGGCGACAAGTTCGTCTGCCTGTTCGCAAAGCGCGAACTCGACATGCGCCTGCAGTGCGGCATCGTGCCAGCCTTTAAAAATCCCGCGTCCGACGAAATCGGAAAAGGCTTCTTGCCGGGATGACCAACCGTTCCGTCGGCGCTGGGCTTTTTTAGCCAGTGGGTTCGGGTTTTTTAGCCGCAGGAACTTGAACAGCTGCATTCCCAAAAGCATTTTGGGAGTAAAGATTACCGGATCCAAGAGGATTAGACGGGAAAACATTGAAGGATGTTCGGCAGCCATGAGTGCAGTGATTACTCCACCGAGGCTGTGCCCTATACCGATCAAATCACCATTTTGATAGTCGCTTGAAAACTCCGTCCAGACTTTCTGAACCAAAACGGCATTTTCATTCCAACCCAGGAAACAATCCCCGACATCGCTATCGCCATGGCCCTGAATATCATGGATAAACAGATCATATTCGACAACAAGCTTTTCGAGCATGGGCCAATAGCTTAAGCCGCAAAAACCATTGCCATGTAAAAAATGTACGAGGGATCTACCCTTGGGCTGACTACGTTGACCGCGCAGCGTCAGTCCATTGTGCGGCTGGCTCTGCCAAGCATGAAGCTGCTCCGGCAACTGGCCTGGGAATTCCAACCTAGCCGACGCCGATTCAATGGAAGTTTCAATTGAGGCCATCTACCGGTATCTCCTGCAAGCCATGGTCACGCCACCAATGAATGAATTTTAAAGTTCGAAAGGCATCGAACCAGTGATGAAAATGACGCACGAAGCTCTCTTTCGTTTTCGATTTTGCCATAAAACCTGCAAGCATAAGCGCCATTTTTACCGACTCAAAGTATGCTCCGGATGACTCCGGGAAATCGATATTTTCCTTTATCAATAAGTTATCCATTGCGGCGCCAATTGCATCCAGGTTAGTAACTATGCGCGATTTTCCATCTGACCAAATATTCTCCACGCCGGTCAGCAGCAAGGCTAAAAGTTGATAACTCAACGGATGGTAGCCGGTAATCACACCCTGCATCTCACGATTCGTTATGGCTTTGGTCAATGCCGGCCCTGTTCCGAAGGGCACCCGGTCACTCAAGCGGCCGCTCAGACGAATCGGTGCTCCCGCAAGCCGGTGTATTTGCCCGGTTTTGGCCAGTTTATTGAGGAAATAAAAGTCTTCTCCCGCAAGACGGTCCGGTATGCCCCGCACCCGCGCATAATGTTCCAGCGAACATCCCATGGTGCTGCCAATGGTATGAAACGCATAGGGAGATCCGGCACTCTTCAACCCTTCGACATAAGCATCCAACCACTGTTGGTATTGATTGATTAAGGCCCGTTGCATCTGACTGCCTTCGGGCAAATGAATATTTGGGAAAACAAATCCAGCGACATTTGCCGGAACAGTTTCTACTCGCTGCCAATAATCTTCCGGTAGACGGGCATCCGCATCGGTATAGGCAAGCCAAGAACCGGTGATAAATCCCAAACTCTGGACTTCTAACGCTAGATCACCAGCAATTTTCCGCGCAATGCCCACTCCCTGCTTGGCTTTGAGTTGATTGCCAGGACTACACCGATCTACCACTAATATCCAGGTAGCCTTAAGTCGGCATAGTGCGAGAGTACCCGCCTCGATTATCCGGCCAGCCATTTGTTTAACCGCGAGCATGCATTGCCGGGTAGCCGTTACTTGCTCGTCAGTAGCCACAACATTGGCGTTAAAAACCCAGATCTGCAGGAAATTTTGCTCGGAATCGGACAACTCCGACGTCACTGCGAGGAGATCATCCAATGTTTCGGCGAAGACAGGGATGGCTAAAACGTTTTGCCAGCGCAGCTCCTTTACCTGCGGATCGGCAAACAGAGGCGCCAGATATTGAAGCTCCTCAGCTCCGTATCTGGCGAGATATTTAGCGGCTGCTTGTCCCACCGTCTATTCGGCAAATCCTGTCTGCAAGGCCCGATGGGGAGGAGTGCTTAACACCTGTTGTAACCGCCAACGGGCATAGTAAGCGGTCCCGAAAGCACTGATCAACGGAATCAGCGCCCAAACGCCCAGGTGAGGCGTAAAGGGCAGCTCGAACATTCGATACTGGAGGAACCCGGCAACGGCTTCGGCGACAATAATGCCAAGCACACCGGAAATCGCCCCGATCAAGGCAAACTCGCCAAATATCGCCTGAACCACAACTTTCCTATGAGCGCCCAATGCCCGATAGAGAGCGGTTTCCGCTTGTCGAACCGGAACTTCACGGGCAAGCAGGGCTGCCACCACCAATAGGGCCGCGGCGAAGATAAGAATCAGCAGCGCTTCGATGGCCATGGTTACCTGAGCGATAACCTCACGAATTTTCACAACAAACTGATCCAGTTCCAGCACTGACACGGTTGGGAAATCCCGATTGATCCGATTGATCAGGTTCTTCTGTTCAGGCGTGATAAAAGCACTGGTGATATAGATCGCGGCGAAATCATCCAATGCCCCCGGTTCAAAGGCAAAATAGAAGTTAGGCTTGAGGCTATCCCACTGGACACTGCGAATACTGGTGATATCCACTTCCGTGGCACGGTCACCGATAGTAAATCGTAAACGATCTCCCAAACCGACACCCAATCTTCCCGCCAATTGGCTCTCGATAGAAACACCCGAGGCATTACTGTTTTGTGAAGACCACCACTGCCCTTCCAGCAATTTATTGTCCGCTGGTAGCTGCTCCATCCAGGTTAGGTTAAGTTCTCTATTCAGAGCACCGACTTCTTCCTCTTTAGTGACGGCGACTTTCACTTCAACATCGTTGATATGGGTTAGGCGTCCCCTTACCATGGGATACAGCGGTGCGGCGCTGATACCGTTTTCTTTAATCAGTTGCTGAATGGGCTCGACTTCATATTCGGCAACATTGACTAAAAAGTGGTTCGGTGCATTTTCAGGTATTTGCGCCTGCCAATTGTCGATAAGTTCAGTTCGCACCAGGAACAACGTGATTAACAGTGACCAGGCGCTGCCCAGCGCTAGAATGTGCGGTACGGTAGACCAGGGGCGGCGTTTCAATTGCTCGGTACCCGCGCGCAGGGCGCCGGGAACCAGCGTAACCTTCGGCGGATTCACCATCAACCAAAAGCGCATCAATAGGGTCGCCACGGCAATCATTGCGCCCAAGCCAATCAGAATTGCCAGCACAATCATCGGCTCGCCGCTGTAAATCCAGAGCAACAAGCCGAAACCGACGGCGGCTATCAACAGGCGCTGCCAGGAGAAACCCAATAGCCGCTGCATGTCGGCACTGGCCACGCCCTGCCGCAGGATAATCATAGGCGGTTCTTTACAAAGACTCCAAAAAACGGGCCAGGCGAATGCCACAAGGACGATTACCAAAGTAACAATGGGCAACCACACCCAAGTCAAGGGCAGCCCGGAGGACAGGGGCGGTAATAGATCACGCAGTGACCAGGCGATCCAACGTTCGGCCATCCAGCCCGCTGTCAGTCCCGCCGCAATCGCAGTGACCGAAGACAATCCCAACATGCCGGCATACCGATAGGACAGCTGCTTGGTTTGACTGCCTAAGGTTTTTAGCAGTGCAACGGTATCCTTCTGCTGCTGCGCGTAAAACTGCGCGGTAATAGTCAGCGCCACTGCTGCCAACAAAACACCTAAGACGCTCCCCAACAGTAGATAGCGTTCCGCCTTATCGATGGCATTCGATACGGCCGGACTGCCTTCGCGAACCCGGACGATCTTGTCAGATACCGTCATCTGCGGTTCTATGGCTCTATTAAAGTTTTTCAATGCAAGGTCATCGCCTGCCAGTAAAAGCCGATAACTGAGCCGGCTTCCGGGTTGCACCACGCCTGTAGAGGCCACATCATCGAAATGCATCAATACTCTGGGCGCAACATTCACGAAGGAAAAATTTGGGTCGGGTTCTTTTTGAATGACTGCTTTAATAGTCAACGGCGTTTGCCCGATGGCAACCTGATCACCGACTTGCACTCCGAAGGCATCGAATAACCGAGGAGCTAACCAAATCTCTCCGGGGCCGGGACCGCGATGCACGGTTTCCATATCGCCGCTTGGCGTCTCGCTAATGCCAACCTCGCCTTTTAAGGGATAACCGTTATTCACCGCTTTGACTGCCACCAATTGATATTGGTCTTCCGCAGCCTCGCCGATACCTCGCAGCATGGTAGCAAACTGCAGAATCAACCCGCTTTGCAATCCGTTTTCGGCAGCCAAAACCGGCCAGCCTTCCGGCATTCTGCGGGTGGATTCGACGGCCTGGTCGCCCCCCAGGAAACGCGCCGCACCATCGTCGAACACCATCTTCAATCTGGCAGTAAATGCGGTAATCGAGGCGACGGTAAGCACTGCCACGAACAAGGCCACCCACAGCAGGCGAAACGATGGCTGGCGCCATTCGCGCAGCCAGAGTTGCAATAAATTACTGGAAGAATGCATGTTAAACCGCCTCTGCCGGCTGGTAATCTTCTTCGTCGAGCACGCCTTCAGTCAGCGTCAACGACCGATCACAGCGCTTGGCCAACTCAACATCATGGGTAACCAGAATAAGTGTCGTCCCCTCCTCCTTATTCAGGTCGAACAGCAAATCCATGATCATGGCGCCGGTATGAATATCCAGATTGCCGGTAGGCTCGTCCGCGAAAAGTATATTCGGGTGGGTCACAAAGGCTCGCGCAACGGCAACCCGCTGCTGCTCGCCGCCGGAGAGTTGTTTGGGATAATGTTGGGCGCGGCTTTCCAAGCCTACTTTAGACAGCCACTGCATGGCCCGGTCCCGGCTATTTTCAACGCCGGCCAAGTCAAGAGGTAACATAACATTTTCCAGGGCAGTCATGGTCGGCACTAACTGAAAAGACTGGAAAACAAACCCGACATGCTGGGCGCGTAACGCCGCCCTTTGATCTTCCGTCAAGTTAGAAAGATCCTGGCCCAACATGAGAACCTGCCCGGCAGAGGCCAAATCCAATCCCGCAAGGATGCTCAAAAGTGTGGTTTTACCGGAGCCGGATCGACCGATGATGGCGACGGATTCCCCGGCCGCGATTTCCAGGTGAATTCCCTTCAGAATATCCAAGCGGGTTGAGCCACTTTTTACGAATTTGTTTAAATCACGAGAACTCAACACCGGTTCAGACTTCATGCATTGCTTCCTAGTTGAAAATTACCATTATGTAAGACGCCGCCTATAAGGGCTGGACGATCTATGCGTATCTCTATACCGTAACTTTTACTGTGATTCCGATAATGTGAACTGAGTGCCAGGTTATCAGTATTTACCATCAACCGGCATTCGTTTATCCAATCTCCACAAAGTTCAATTTAAGGTACGGTACATGACAAAATTACAGACCACACATTATGGGTTAAATATGGGTCTGGTTTCGAAATTTCTACTGGTTCTCCTGATTTTTGTTGCCAACCCAGCCAACTCTGCGACGGATGCCAAACCGGATGCGGTAAAAATTCTGGTTCTTGGGGACAGTCTCAGCGCCGCTTACGGGATCCCGCAAGAGGCCAGTTGGCTAAATCATCTGGCAAACGACCTCTCTGCGCTTGGGGCGCCGACCAAGATCATAAACGCCAGCATATCCGGCGAAACCACGGGTGGTGGACGTGCGCGTATTGCGGGGCTGCTAGAGCGGCATGAACCGGAAGTGCTGGTACTGGAGTTAGGGGGCAACGACGGACTCAGAGGTTTCCCGATAAAAACCATGCGCAACAACCTGCGTGAAATCATTTTGCAGGCGCAAGCTAAAGGTACAAGCGTCATGTTGCTGGGCATGCGCATCCCGCCTAACTACGGACCGCGTTACACAGAAGACTTTTTCCTCACTTATCAAGAGCTTGGCGAGGAATTTTCAATACCGGTCGTACCTTTTTTGCTGGAAGGTATCGCCTTGCAACCCAATATGATGCAGGCAGACGGCATCCACCCAACGGCGGCGGCACAACCGTTAATTGCTAAAAATGTGTTGCCGAAGCTGAAGCCTTTGGTTGAGGACAGAATAACCGGGACTTCAGCACTGGCTGCAGAATAGAAGGATAAACCACCAGGCTTATTTAACTACCAAGGAATAGTGGCGCCATCATAGTTAATAAAATGCCCTGTTAGACTGGGGTCCAAAGCGTCTAACACATTTTTCATGCCACTGACACTGGTAGCGACATCAATCAGTGCATTCGGACCGCCCATATCCGTTTGCACCCAGCCCGGATGCAAAGCCACAACGCTAATGCCATCGTCTGCCAGATCCACTGCCAGACTCTTCGTCACTGCATTCACTGCGGCTTTAGAGGATCGATAAATATAGGAACCGCCGGAGGTGTTATCGGCCATCGAGCCCATTTTGCTGCTCAATATTGCTATTACCGGGCGTTGGCCCCGACTTAGGTTACCTCGAAGCAGTTCAGCCAGCTTAAGCGGAGCGATGGTATTGACTTGTAATACCTTGATCCATTCCTGTTCATCCACCTCACCGAGCGGCATGCTCTTTGGCCCGTAGATGCCGGCATTATTAATAAAAAGATCAATCGCCTGCTGCCCCAGCCGCTTCAGGAAATCTGTTCGAGATTGGGGATCTGTCACCTCCAAAGGCAGAATAGTGAGTCTACCGGCATTTTTGCCCTGCCCCAGTTCCTGTAGTTTTGCGCACGTACTTACGCTGCGCGCGGTTGCAATAACCTGGTCACCGCCGGCCAGGTACTGTCGTACAAACTCTAACCCGATTCCCCGATTTCCACCTGTTATCAAGACAGTTGCCATGAATTTAGTTTCCTCTTTATCAACCCTATTTTTTCTTACTTAGCGAGGTGCTTGTAGCAAGAACCTCATAGCCTTTCTTACTTTGCTATATTGCTGTTTTCTTACAATCGTTGCTCGCCTACATCCGTTCCATGGTTTCGATGCCGAGTGAGGCCAATCCATGCTGGATGGTATCTGCAGTCAACTTCGCCAATACAAGCCGGCTGTCCCGCACCGAAGGTTCAACATCGGATTTAAGGATTGGGCAAGCTTCATAGAAGCTCATAAACAGGCTGGACAGCTCGTATAGGTATGTGCAAAGCAAGTGTGGCTGAGCCTCTTTGGCGACCTGCTCAATCGCTTCCTGGTACTGCAGGAGCTTGACCGCGAGACTGCGTTCCTGAATTTCAACAAGCATTACTTCGCAAGTGAGATCTTCCGGCGCAGTTCCTGCCTTGCGAAAAATACTGCGTACCCGGGTATAGGCATATTGCAGATATGGCGCGGTGTTGCCTTCAAAACTCAGCATGGTATCCCAGTCGAAGACGTAGTCAGTGGTGCGGTTTTTACTCAAATCCGCATATTTCACTGAACCAACGCCCACTTTACGACCCACTTCCAACCGTTCAGCATCGGTTAGCTCGGACTCACGTTTTTGGAGCAGGTCATTCGCTCTTTCAACCGCTTCATCAATCAGCTCGGTCAGTTTTACCGTGCCGCCAGTCCGGGTTTTAAAAGGTTTGCCGTCTTTCCCCAGCATCATGCCGAACGGGCAGTGCTCATAACTTGTGTTCTCATTAAAGAACCCGGCTTTACGTGCAACGATTTCGGTCTGCTTAAAATGAAGCGCTTGTCGCGCATCGGTGAAGATCAGGATGCGGTCTGCGCCCAACTTGCCGACGCGATACCGAATAGCCGCCAGATCCGTGGTCGAATAGAGATAGCCTCCCCCGGATTTCTGCACAATATAGGCGGCGGGTTGGCCCTCTTTGTTCTTCATTTCGTCCAGAAAAACAACTTGAGCGCCTTGATCTTCGACGGCAATACCACGCTCCTGAAGATCTTGGATGACCGCTGCCAAATCATCGTTGTAAGCGCTTTCCCCCATCACGTGATCCGGGCCTAAGCTGACGCCTAACCGGTCATAAATTTCCTGACTATGGGCGATGGAAATATCGATGAACTGCTGCCACAAAGCTAGAAACTCGGGATCGCCTCCTTGCAGTTTCACCACGTATTCCCGGGCTCGGTCGGCAAATCCGTCTTCGTCGTCAAAGCGAACCTTGGCCTCACGGTAGAATGCTTCGAGATCCGCCAAGGCAGTCTCCGCCACCTCGTTGGCAGCCAGGCGGTCACTAAGATGGGCTAACAACATGCCGAATTGGGTGCCCCAGTCGCCCATATGATTTTGCCGTATAACCTTGTGTCCAAGAAACTCGAGGACCTTAACCACGGCATCGCCAATAATCGTCGAACGCAGGTGACCGACATGCATTTCCTTCGCCAGATTGGGGGCCGAGTAATCGACCACCACCGTCTCTGCCGATTGAGAAACAAAGCCTAGCCGGTCATCCATAGAAGCAGTTGCCACTGCCGACTGGAGCCAGGCATTGTCGAGATGAATATTGATAAAACCAGGCCCTGCAACCTCTAACTTAGTGGCAATGCCTTCCAGGTTAACGGCGTTCACCAATTGTCCGGCTATTTCCCGGGGATTCTTTTTCAAACGCTTGGCCAGGGGCATCGCACCATTGAACTGGTACTCGCCAAATTCAGGTTTAGTGCTTCTGGTCAGGGGCACCGGAGAACCTGCAGGTGCGCCAATTGCCGTCATGGCAGCTTGAAAACGTTCTAAAAGTAATTGCTGTATATTCATTGGGTGTAGGATTATTCAACCAAGGGGGAAAAAATATTAGGCGGGTAGCTTACATGAAGCGCTGGCTTGTTCCCAACCTTGATTACCCTGACGTCAGGTTGCCGGTCTAAAATTGCGGCATCTACGTAGACAACCTAACTATCTACTCTACAGTTACTACGATTCTGCAGACAAAACTTCAATGAAGACAGTTGACGTTGCCCTGTTTCCCATTCCGAACTGTGTCGTTTTTCCGGGAACTGAATTTCCACTCCATGTTTTCGAACCAAGATACCGCACGATGGTAAAGCAATGCGCGGAAACGGGTTTGTTACTGGGCGTGTGCCATGTCGAAAAGTTGATCAAACCTTCGAAGCCTGGACAGACGATGGAAGAGGCATTGAATACCAACCAAGCAACCTATAAACCTCTGCGGATTTTCTCGGCTGGCCGCTGCCGGATTGACGAAATCCTCAACGATGGACGCTTGCGCGTAACGCTACAGGCAAATGTCCGGCTTCAGGCCCTTGAACCGATTCAAACCCTGCCTTTCAGCATTTACCGGTGCCACCACTTTGAAGATTTACCTGAAACTTCGGAAAATCGGGAAAAGTCGCTTGATCTCAAAGACAAAGTCCAACATCGCTTAATCGCCATGTTAGGGCATTTACCTGGAATGACGGAAATGCTCCAATCACCCGGATGGGTAGAAAAAACACCTACGGAATACAGTTTTGATCTGTTTCAATTTCTTCGCCTGGAAACGGATCTGCAGCAACGTATTCTAGAGTCCAGAACCAGCTCACAACGCTTAACGTTGATACTGGATATCTTAAACCAAGCGGGAAGACCCGTTCGTCCGGCAGACTAGCTCTATATAACAATCCGTTAACGCAATCTGAAGAGGGTTTTTGGCATTCACAGTACCCCGGATTGTTGCTAGGCTTTACCGACATTGAGTAACCGGTAGCGACATAAAAAGGGTATCCTCGAACCACTCACTATCCGGTCATATTTGACTCATAAGAGAGATTTTCATGCCCATCGATCCTGGTTCTTACTCAACTTGATAATGCCTAATCTTGCCGAGTCGGGTAGTATGGGTCGGGCCACGCTGGTGGCAACCCATCATGACAAGTAGCTGGTCTTTGACGGGTTACCACCCACCAAACTCTGCACTTTCATGCGGCAACATCATTTTGGAGGCCCACTAGCGTGATAACGCAATCTACACTGGAAAGACTGACAGCATCTACTGATTCCGTCCAAGATACTCTGGTACTCCAAGACTCTATAGCAGCGTTGGGCGATGAACGAATTAAACTGCAAGATTTCACGCCGGTTGCATCGAGTTTGGAATGGACCCTGGCGAAGCTCGCCTGGGACCATCAGGGCGTATCGCCGTTCGCCATCGCCAGTGTGCCTTTTTATATCACCAGCAGCGGCCGGCTTTCCCGTAAAGCGGCCTTATTGTTGTTTGACTGCTGTGGAAACCTCTCTCCGGATACCAAAATTGAAGTTCTGGAACTCGGTGCAGGGTCAGGATTGTTTGCCCGATTCTTGCTCGACAATTTCAAAGCACTCTGTATCGAGGCGGGTACCGACTACTATCAACGCCTAAACATGTTTGTATCCGATGGCTCGGCACAATCGGTAAAGGATTGGCAAACACGAGGCATATTTGAACAACATCAAGGGCATGTTACCTGTATACAAATGCCTATTGGCAAAGGTTTTGCGGAGCAATACTGTCCGAGCAAAGATTTAATGGCCATTTATTGCAACTATGTGCTCGACGTGTTGCCTTACAGTGTCATTCAGTATACAGACACTGGCTTTCAGGAACTTCAGGTACGTACAACACTATCGCTGGACCCAAAAGTCTTGCCAAGATTCACCCAATTGAGCAAAGACGAAATTGAGGCTGCATGTCACTCAAAAGACCCTCAACGGACAGCCGAACTGGTATCTCTTGCGCCGATTTTCGAACGGACTTTTCGCTATGCGCCCATCCAGAGTTCGGAACTAATACCATCCGTCGTGCGCGACTGGATTATTAACAACGAAGTTCGAACCGGTATGGCGGTCAATCACGGCGCGGTGGCTTGTCTTCATGAACTATCCCAATATCTGCGCGACGAGGGCCATGTCTTAATCAATGATTATGGCCCGGTGAGTGGTGAAGAAATGGCCAAGAAACTGCAGAGTAAACGCTACGGCCATACCTTAGCAATGGATATCAATTTTCCGATCCTCGAATTCTGCCTGTCGGACATCGGCTTTGTCTGTGTCAAACCCAATGACGACGACAAAGTAACGCTGCACTCAAGGCTCTTGCTTAAAACCAACGACAGCAATGCAATCAGTGCATTTGAACGCCACTTTAGTCTTGCAGCCGAGTCCACGTTTCTTTCGCCTTTTGATGATGCCCGGGAACTTGCGAACCAAGGCCGCCGCTACGATGCCCTGAACTACTATCAGCTCGGCTTACCGCATTGTACCCACGATTGGTTTTTGTTGGCCGAAGTCGCAGAATTTCTTCGCCACCAGCTCAACGAACCCGAGAAAGCCTTACCACTAATACAACACGCCCTTAAAATGAACCCCTGGTACAGCACTTGGCTTTGGGATATCTTGGGCGACTGTTACTATGCCATGGGCCGTCAACAAGATGCGCATGCGGCGTATAACCAAGCGCTTAGCATTAACCCTAAAGACAGCGCCAGTAATTTGCGTCTTGCCTGTGCCCAAGAGTCTTTTGGACGTTATGAAGCGGCCCTGCAGGCAATCGCAGTGGGTCTCGCCAATGACAGGGAAGCAAGTCAACGACAAGCGCTATTAGATCGGCAACAACAAATTTTAGCTAAACTCTGACATCTATTATCCAAAGCAAGGAACCTAAACAGCAATGGCCGTGCACGAAATATCTCATCCCCTGGTCCAACACAAACTCGGACTGATGCGGGAAAAGGACATAAGCACCAAACATTTTCGCGAGCTATGTGCGGAAATAGGCAGCCTCCTGACCTATGAAGCGACCCGGGATCTGGCCACTGAATCAACGGAAGTTGTCGGTTGGGAAGATAAGCCGATTAAAGTGGCAAGCATCAAAGGGAAAAAAATCACCTTGGTGCCAATTCTTCGAGCCGGACTAGGAATGCTGGACGGGGTCGTACAATTGATTCCCAGTGCAAAAATTAGTGTCGTTGGTTTTTATCGCAATGAAGAAACCCTGGAGCCAGTTGCCTATTTCGATAAACTTGCCAGCGATATCGGGCAACGCACCGCATTGATTCTCGATCCCATGCTGGCCACCGGAGGCACACTGCTGGCCACGGTTGACCTGTTAAAATCGCGAGGCTGTCAGCAAATCAAGGGATTGTTTTTAGTCGCCGCGCCGGAAGGGGTCGCAAAACTGCAGGAGCGCCACCCGGATGTCGATATTTATGTCGCTTCCCTGGACGATCGCCTCAACGAAAAGGGTTATATCTTGCCAGGTTTGGGTGACGCCGGAGATAAAATATTCGGTACCAAGTAAATTCACTGGAATTTCCCATTGCGATTGGATTAAATACGCCTCCACTCCTTCTGTAGGCTAATCTTTATTGCATGCTCGAAGAGAAAATTAAACAATCGATTTTCGCCTACTGGCTGATCATCCTGGGTATTCTCAGCGTGATCTGGCTTGGGCTTTTCTCGTGGGTGCAAAACCGCCAGTTTTCCGAGACTGAAACCAGAATAATTGACAATGTCTCCAGCAAATTAAGTGTCGTAACAGCCAATCTTGAGCTGCGCAGCAGCGAGTTTGTGGGATTACTGGGAGTCATCGCCCACTCCCGGCTGTTACAAAATTATGCCAACTCAAACCGGCCCAGAGATCGCGACTCGCTTATAGAAAACTGGTTGGAAGTGATCGGTTTTTTCGACGGCTGGAAGAAAATCCGTTTCCTCGATGTGGAAGGCTGGGAACTTGCGGCGGTAGATTACGATAAGAAAAACCGCCGGGCGATCATCCCGCCGCAATTTCAGTATCAAGGTGCCCAGGATTATTTCGAACGCGCGACTCAGTTAAAAGATGGTGAAGTCGTCGCTATCGGCTTTGAACTGGAGGAAGAGTTCGGCCAGCCAGTCGAGCCTTACCAGCGGGCTCACCGGCTCATTACACCTGTTGTTTTCGATGCCAAACGCTTCGGTTACCTGGTTATTTATCTGGATATGCATGAAATTTTGGCTGAGCTGACAGCGAATATCGATCGTCGTTTTTTAGTCGAATCTCTTGACCAGGAAGGGTACTATCTCTGGACGCCCAAGCAGGATAAAGCCTTCGGTTTTAGCATAGAGGAACGTGGGGACCGGAACTTGAACCAACTTCACCCACAGGTCGCCGCGGCCATCAAATTCTCTAAATCCGGCTCCCTGAGGATGAAGGACCAATTATTCATCCATGCCACCTTCAATGTCCACATGGGCCGGGAAACCACCGTCCCGGAAACACTGCTGGTTACGCTTAACGACGACAATATTCAAGCGCAGACGGGCAAGGAATACCGTTCCGAACGCAAAGCCTTGCTTTGGCTAGGTTTGATATTATTGTTGCTGTCATTTCCTATGGCCCAATCCCTGCAGCGCCGCAATCAGCAACGCGCCACCGAACTCCTGGCATTGGTAGCGTCCAGGGCCATGGCAGCCTGCACCATAACCGACGCCAACGGAAACATCGTATTCGTCAATGAAGCCTTTACCAAGTCCACAGGCTATAGCCGTGACGAAGTGATGGGTAAAACACACAATATTTTGAAATCCGGCCAGCACGAAGACAGCTTTTTCGAAGGTTTCTGGCGGTCCCTGACAAACGAGGGCCGTTGGGAAGGGGAAATGATCAATAAGCGCAAAGACGGCTCTTTGATTACCGAACACTTGGAAGTAAATGCCGTCAGATTGCGCAACTCCAAGCAAACAACCCACTACATCGCCAACTTTATCGATATTTCCGAACGTAAGGCCCTGGAGCAAGAGCTCGAACGCCTGGCTGTAACCGACCCGCTGACCAATATTTATAACCGACGGTATTTCGATCAGGCGTTAAACAACCAACTCGCCATTTGCCGTCGCCACCCGGAAAAAAACCTGGTGTTCGGTCTATTGGATATCGATCTATTCAAGCATATTAACGATAGTTATGGCCACGATGTAGGAGACAAGGTCATTCAACGGGTAGCCTCAACAATAAAAGGCGAAATTCGCGAAATCGATATTGTTGCCCGCCTTGGAGGAGAGGAATTCGCCATTATCCTGTTGGACGAGAATCAACAAAGTGGAGCCATGGTTATGGAGCGGGTCAGGATGCTCATTGCTTCCGCCAAGGAAGAACCCAATTGCCGGGTGAGCATCGGTTTTACAATCAATCAACCTGATGACACCGTAACCAGTATCTACCGCCGCGCCGACGAAGCCCTATACACCGCTAAATCTACGGGACGCAACAAGATTGTGTTTCGTTAGTCCGTAAATACACGTAGATTTTTGCATTTTTTTGCATCTTGGTGACGGTATACCTGATGCACTATCGCTTATACTTTCGAATCCTTTTTTAACCTATCAGTCAGTTTGCAATTGTACCCGGAGGAGTTTATGGGATTAGGCGATAAGCTATATAACGCAATCAACCATGTGGATCGGAATTGGTTCGATAAATCTGATTGCGATATGCATAACTGGGGGCATGTGAAGAGTATTCACTCCCATTCACACAAACACGGCGATTGGGGAATGGCCAAAACGGTTGCCAAAACCGGTCTCAATGTGGGCTCTTCGGCATTTCAGACAGCTACCAATACCGGCTTTGCCACGATGGGGTATACCGCCCTGGCCGGGGGAACCGTGGCACTCTCGGCAACAGGCGTCGGCGCTGTTGCCGTGGCAGGCGCGGCGGCACTTGGAAATTCTGCGTTGGCGGGCGTCTCGGTTTACAAGACGATCAGCCACATTAAAAACCTCGAAAAGATCCAAGCGCAAACCGGAGTGAAGTTTTGCGAAGGCGATCATGACGAGCACCAATACATTCTGAACAAAGTCCTGCCTTATATCATCATGCAGAAAAAGCGCAAACTGCGCCGTAAGGGCGAAGAGGTTGTGCCACTGCTCGGCGGCTTATGCACTACTGCCGAAGAAGGCATGCGCAGCATCTACAAGCGATTGACCGGCAAGCGCGGCAAGGAAAGACATTTTATGGCTCAGGCATTGACAGTGCATCTGGTTTCCTGCCACTGCAACCTGGCGCAGGATATTGTCGCAGAGTTATGGAGCCATGACGAAATGATGGCCATTAAAGCGATGGACAGCGACGAAGCAGGCTACTGGATTTTTTCCAAGATGGCATCCACCTAATCATCGTTGATCGATCCGGGCGGAAAGAAAAACGGCCCACCGTTTCAATCCGCTCCATATTTATCCATTAGCCGACTTGACGTCGGCTTTTGATTTTTTGCGCCTTACAAAACTCCATGTCACATTTCTGCAATATTTTGGGTGTTTGATTAGGGTAAACATGACAACAAAAATAATTTATCAATGGATTATTCTGCGCCGGAGAAAGGCGTGAAATTGGGTTTGAGGCACATGGGTGGCCCAGCAAATGAATTCAATGCAGCATAAGGAGTTCGTTGTCGTGAAACGCACCAAGTTAGGGCGATTCGATTCATCGCTTTGCGAAAGCCTGGAAATCTCAATTCTGTTAGCGCCATTTATCGTCGGTATCATTTCTTGCCTAGCGGCCTTTACCCTACTCAACTAATTATCATAATCCTATTATTTTCAGAGAGTTAGAGAACTAAAAAAGTTGAAATGAGCAGATCGGGCGATTACGTGACACATTGGCACCATTTATGCTGATATCAATATATTAGCAGTAGTCAGCCAATATACAGCGTGTTGACCTTGGAGACGTTATGCAATCGGAACAACTCGCAAAACTATTACTTACCGCAGGCTTGTTTATCAAGCCACTTGGACGCAACGAATTTATCGAACGTTCCCAGCAGGCCTACAAATCTTCTACCGGGAACAAGTTACCCACAAAACTCGAAAATTACTGCAATCGGCTTCACGAAAAGTTCTCGGAACTGGAATCCAACGAGGCGCGAAGAATATTCATCCGTGCTCTGTTGAAGGAAGAACAAGTAGTTTTGAGCTGAACCAACCAGCTCAATTTGGCATAAGGAGATAAGCGTGAAAATCGTCAAACAAATTCAACCGGAAATGCCCAGTGTCGATGAACTCATCAAAATGGCTAAGGAAGCGCCGGAGCAACTGGATAAACTGCAAACCAGGCTAAGTGAAGATCTTGTCAACAAAGCCGATCCTCGATACAAAGCGCGGATTGAGGCGCTGCACCACAGAATTCAACTGGAGCGCGCACAATCCACCAATGCCGTCGACGCCATGTTATCCCTGACGGATATGATGCAGGAAAAATTCTGGCATCTGGATAAGGCGCTTCAGGCTTTTCTGAATTATGACAAAGACTACTTCAAAGCCGGAACCATATTGAAGTTTCCGGAGCATAGACCAGCATCCCTCACTTGCGAACAGGTGTAGCAAAAGTCTTCGGGTAAGCCCAATTGCGTATTCAAGCTGCGCGGGTCAGTCGTTAGACTGCCGCCCGCTCATCA
This sequence comes from Hahella sp., assembly GCA_028280065.1. Lineage (GTDB taxonomy): Bacteria > Pseudomonadota > Gammaproteobacteria > Pseudomonadales > Oleiphilaceae > Hahella. Next base: position 44,767 of record JANQMN010000035.1, on the reverse strand, counting down.
CCTCCTCAAATAGACACGAGTGCTTGTTCAACTTGGTATTTGCCTAAGGTTACGAAGTGGTTCGCAGGATCATCCTACAGCCTCAGTGAACTTAAGCAGCATTATCATATTGAAGATTTACTTGATTGCAATTGCATAATCGGCATTCAACTTTGCAAAAGCGAATAGCCCATTCGATTCAGCCGTCCAGGTAGAGGTCATGAACAACTCCCGAAATTAATGAGTTCATTATGCTTCTATCTTCTACTAAACAGGATTGGTTCGGAAATCTGCGCGGCGATATTCTGGCCGGATTAGTTGTTGCCCTGGCACTAATTCCCGAAGCGATCGCCTTCTCCATTATTGCCGGTGTCGATCCCAAAGTAGGCCTATATGCCTCCTTTTGCATCGCTGTGGTTATCGCCTTCGTCGGCGGACGCCCGGGAATGATTTCTGCCGCTACCGGGGCAATGGCACTGCTAATGGTCAGCCTGGTCAAGGAACATGGGCTACAGTACCTGCTCGCGGCAACCCTATTAACCGGCGTCCTGCAGATCCTGATGGGGGCGCTGAAACTAGGCAGTTTGATGAGCTTTGTCTCCCGTTCAGTGGTCACCGGTTTCGTTAACGCCCTGGCGATTCTCATCTTCCTGGCGCAGTTACCGGAGTTAACGGATGTGACCTGGCATGTTTATGCCATGACCGGTGCGGGACTGGCGATTATTTACCTGTTCCCGCACTTACCGGTGGTCGGTAAAATCGTCCCCTCACCGTTGATCTGCATATTGGCCTGTACGGCCTTCGCCATGTTTGCCGGTTTAGATATCCGCACCGTCGGAGATATGGGGGAGCTACCCGACACCCTGCCGATTTTCCTATGGCCCGACGTGCCCCTTAATCTTGAAACGCTTAAAATTATCTTTCCTTATGCCGCCGCATTGGCGGTCGTCGGTCTGTTGGAATCACTAATGACAGCAACCATCGTCGATGACCTCACCGATACCAAAAGCGACAAAAACCGCGAATGCAAGGGTCAGGGCGTTGCCAATATCAGCGCAGGTCTGCTAGGTGGAATGGCGGGATGCGCCATGATTGGTCAATCGGTGATCAACGTAAAGTCCGGCGGACGCGGCAGGCTCTCCACTTTGGTTGCCGGTAGCGTGTTGCTGGTTCTGGTGGTTTTCATGAACGAATGGGTAAGTGAGATTCCCATGGCGGCATTAGTTGCCGTAATGATCATGGTGTCGATAGGCACCTTCGACTGGAGTTCGATAAAAAATTTGCGCACTTACCCGCTTTCCACCAATATCGTCATGATTTCAACCGTGGTTGTCGTGGTGTGGACCCACAATCTCGCGTTCGGCGTGTTTGCTGGCGTGTTGTTAGCCGCCCTGTTCTTTGCCAACAAAGTCAGTCACTTTATGTATGTGGAATCCAAACTGGACGAAGATAGCAGTACCCGCAGATATAGCGTGCATGGCCAAATATTCTTTAATTCGGCCGATAAGTTTGTCGATCAATTCGATTTTAAAGAAGCCGTTGAAAAAATTGTCATTGACCTGACTGCCGCGCATTTCTGGGATATCACCGGTGTCCATGCCTTGGATATGGCGGTCCTGAAGTTCCGCCGGGAAGGGGCGGAAGTGGAAGTGATCGGCTTGAACGAAGCTAGCGAAACCATCGTTGACCGTTTTGGCGTGCATGATAAGCCCGATCAAATCGAAAAAGTTCTCGGAGGTCACTAATGGGTGAAGCAACCAATATGGTAGATACAAACAGTCTGGTTCTAGCGGGTATTGACGAGTCGTCTCTGAGTCAGGCGGTTTGCGATTATGCCTACTGGATCGCCCGTACCGCCGATGCACCCTTGCATCTGTTACACACCATCGAGCACGGCAGAAATCCAGCGGTCTCGGATTTGACCGGCGCTATCGGTCTTGGCAGTTCCGAAGAGTTACTCAAGGAACTCACAGAGGTCGAACAGAATCGCAGCAGGCTGCTGATCAAGCAAGGCAACCTGATGCTTAAGGAAGCAAAACAGCAGGCGAAGATCTCCGGTGTCAATCAGGTTTACTCCAGTCAACGCCATGGGACGTTGCCGGAAGCGCTGGTCGACCTGGAGCCACAGATCCGGGTGCTGGTCATCGGCATCCGGGGCGAGCAGCATGAAGCCGACCAAACCGGCATTGGCACTCAACTGGAAGCAACTATCCGCGCATTACATAAGCCGATTCTGGTAGTCAATGGTGGATTTTCGGAACCCAAGCACGTGATGCTGGCCTTCGATGACAGCCCCGCTGCCCGCAAAGCACTCGAAATGGTGGCCTGGAGTCCGCTCTTTAAACAGGCCAAATGCGACCTGGTTACAGTCACCTCAGATCCCGGTGTCGTTCCGGAATATCAGCAGCAAGCACTGAACAGACTAAGCGAGAGTGGCGTGGAAGCCAAGGCGGTGCAGCTGCATGGCCGAATCGACGAAGCCCTGGCAGATTATCAATTACGGGAATCGATTGATTTGATGGTGATGGGCGCTTTTAGCCATACACGGATCAGAGGGCTTCTGATGGGTAGTTTCACTGCAAAAATGCTGCAAAAAACCAAGAAACCCCTTTTATTATTGCGCTAGACCACTGCAAATCGCTAGTGTGCGTGGCCGTGCTCAATTTCCTCATCGGAAGCATCCCGAACGTCGCGAATCGTACCGTTGAAGTTTAAGATCTTCCCCGCCAAGGGATGATTTGCGTCAACGGTCACTTGCGCCTCGTCCACATTTGTGACGACTACCTGGATAGGTCCTTGAGCGCCTTGCGCGTTAAACCGCATGCCGGGTTCAATCTCTTCTACTCCCTGAAAAGCATCCTTGGGCACTTGTTGCACCATTTCCGGATTATATTCACCATAAGCTTCCACCGGTTCAACGGTAACTTCAAAGTCATCGCCAACCGTCATGCCGGACAACGCCTTTTCCAAACCCGGAATAATGTTGCTCGCGCCGTGAAGATACACCAAAGGCTCGCGGCCCTCAGAGGTGTCCAACACCGTGTCGGCATCATCTTTCAGGGTATAATCGATCGTTACTACTTTGTTATCTTCAATCATATAGCTGTCCTTTATTCATTCAGCCGAGGGTAATAAAGTCAATTTTGCACAATGGGCAAGAGCAGCACAGCTATCCAAAAGAGACCAGATAATCGCAACCAAGTTGGCCGCCGGTAACTCGCCAGCCTAACAAAGTGCGCCGCCAATTAATAGGTTGCAATCCACCGTTGCAACTTGTCTTTTAGCTCATCCATTTTGACGGGCTTGGCAAGATAATCGTCCATTCCCGAATCAAGGCATCGCTGACGATCGCCCGACATGGCATTGGCGGTGATCGCGATAATAGGCAGCTTGCTGGCGGTGGTATCGAGAGTCCGGATTTTCCTTGTCGCCTCGAAGCCATCCATAATCGGCATTTGGCAATCCATCAGAATGGCGAGAAAGTCCTCTTTCTGTACCTGATCCAGCGCTTCTTGTCCGTTTTCCGCAAACACCGTCTCATATCCCAATTTTGTGAGAATGCCCTTTTGGACCATTTGATTAACCCGATTGTCTTCGACCACAAGCACAGTCTTGCACTTTCGTTTTCCTTTCTTCTTCGGCGCCGCACTGGCTTCGTTAGTTTCCGAAATAGTCGGGTATGGCTTAAACGGAAGAGAAATTTCCACTACCGTTCCCACGCCTTGTTGAGCATCAATATTGATCTGCCCGCCCATCAGCTCGCAAAATGCATGGCAGATCGGCAACCCGATCCCCAAACCGCCATGCTGCCGATTGAACGCGCTATCCAGTTGGTGAAACGGAGCGAACAAGGCATTTTTCTTACCTTCGGAGATGCCCACACCAGTATCCACAACCTGTACCTGCAGCCAATGTTTTACGCCGTCAAAATATTCATCCGCCTGCAGATGGACCTTACCCTTGGAGGTAAACTTTACCGCATTGTCTAAAACGTGGAACAACAGCCGCCGCAATTTCTGACCGTCGCCCAACAGTTTTTGGCTGACATCCGGCGCGATGTAGCTTTCATAGTAGAGTCCCTTTTCCCGACAACGCTGGGAGGCTAGCAAACTGACTTCATGTAACAAGTTTACTAGGTTTATAGGCGTGGTTTGCAGCACCAGCGAATTGGCACTGGCTTCGGAAAAATCCAAGATGCTTTCTAACAGACTGCTGAGGTGAGTTGATGACTTTTGAATGACTTGCAGGTATTGAGCCTGGGAGGGCGCCAGGCGGGTTTGATTCAACAGTTGCACTCCTCCGCTGATGCCGTTCAGGGGTGTGCGGAGTTCGTGGCTGATTGTATCCAGAAAGCGGTCTTTCGAGCGATTGCTGTGCGACAGTTCCTGTAGGGCCTGGTTCAAGGTATCGGTTCTGACTCTGACCAGTTTTTCAAGCGCATCCTGATGGGATTTCAGCTCCAACTGAGTACGGATGCGGGCTAGAAGCACTTTGTCGTTGGTAGGCCGATAGATAAAATCTATGCCACCAAACTCGAAGCCTTTTTCTTCCAACTCGTGATTTTGGCTGTCCGCCATAAATATTACGGGAATACGGGAGACTTGCTCAATTTGCTTCAGCTGCTGACAGACGGTAAAACCATCCATGTCAGGCAGCGATACAGCCAGCAATATCAGACCCGGTAAAAGTTCCGGAGCGACTTCCAATGCTTCCTTGCCAGTGTCACAACTGGATATCCGATAACCCGCTTGCGCCAGCAGCATGCAGAGCAAATCGGATTGCTGTTCATCCTGTTCGACGACGAGCACATCGGCTTCTTCACTGGCAGCAGAAAGGTAACGGTCTGCCATGGGTCTATGAACCGTGGGGGATTTATGGAAAGAATAGAGTTGCGGCCAGGAATATGCAACCCGCAGAAACAGTCGTTTTGCCAAGGCCTTCCGTGGCCGCGAAAGAATCCCGCAAACTAATCCGGAAGTCGCTCAACAAAGCTCCATGGAAATTGAAAGCTGGTGCCGCCGATGAGTTTTTACGCCGGATAGCAATAATATCATCGCCGGTGCCAACATTGCCGACAGCGACAGCAATATCTTGATCCAAAGCATGGGATGAAAACTACCTTCGGCTAACCCGTTGGCGACTATCGGCAAACCGCTCAGCAACTTTATGCAGGTAGGCACCATCAGCAATATCCCGCCAGCCACCATGGCTATACCAATCCCGCGCATTTTTCGCGAAGGCGTGAAATTATTACTGATCAGGCTCGCATACTTCGCTTTGAGATAGGTTTTACCGCCCAGACCCAGAGAAATTAATAAGAAGGCAAAAACCACAAAAACCCATTCAGAAGGTTTCAGCATTAGTTGAGAAAAAAGAACGAGTAGAAGCGCTCCAACGCCGACAACGCCGTTAAGAAGCCCGAATAAAAACCGCAAAGTGAGATAGTTCATGCAATCCTCCTTGACAACAAACAACCTGAAAACGGCAGGTGATTAGACTATTTGCAATTGAGGCGAACATTTTAATGAAGAACTTGCAGCGGCACTATAGGATAAATCTGCTGTTTTTGTGAGATATCGCTTACAAATGCAGAAAATCCTGGGCAATGGACTCCTGGTCATGGAATCATTTGATTGATTTCCAGCGTCACCGGGCCTTGTTGTTGCGCCGGAGTAATCGGTCCGACGATCCCTTCGAAGTCCCCGGACTGCGGTTGCGGCGTCCCGTTCTTGGATATTCTGGCAACCACTTCTACCTGTTCCGTTGCGGACAACTTGCCCATCGGTCCCATCGACATCGCATCTGTAAGGGTGATCTCCAAGGGTAACTCAGCTACCCGCAGTTTCGTGACCGCAACCGGCATACGGGTACCCGGAGGTCTGGCTAACACAAAGATTTCATCGTCGGGATTTGCCTGGCCTGCCAGGTCTGCTGCAAGAGTCAGCTGCACTTGCAACTGTGCTCCATCTCCGGCGGTTTGGCTTGGCGCATCAGCCTGTGCGGCCTGTTGCTCAATTAGCTGTTCCGCCCTGGCAATACCATTGCGCAAAGCTGCTGCACTGGGATCATTGGGGCTGATTTGCAAAACCTGCTGCCAGTACGCAATCGCTTGCTCGAACCGGTTTTCTTGAAAAGCCGCAATTCCCAATAAACTCAAGGTATTGGTTTCTTCCGGATTGGCAGCCAACGCCTGGTCAATCGCTTGTTGGACGACCTCGGAAATGTGCCCGGTATTGAAATACAATGCCTGTGCCAATAAACCATAGGCCGGCGCCGGGTCTTCTCCCTGCGTCTGCAACTGCGTTGCGAGTTGCCGATACGCTTGGCTGGCTTCCGCGTACCTCTCCAATCCCATGTAGGATTGCCCGAGCATAATCCAGCCTTCAATTTGAGCCGGATTGTCCGCTAACCGCTGTTCGAGACGCGCTAGCATCGCGTTCATATCCGAGCCCAAACCGCTCAGTTCCTGGCGGGTTTCCTGGCTCCAATGAGCTTGCTGTAATCCGTTGTAATCTCCCAGTGCGGTATAGAGGCCCACGGCAGTCACCGGAATGAACACGGCACAGAGAATAATCAACGCATATGAGCGTAACGGGTGGCTGGTTTGTCTGGTCGCCTTGTTGTCTGTAGCAGGACCCGGCAGGTCATTTAACAGACTTTTTTCCAGCTCTGTTTTTAGTCCTGTAAACTCGTCCGCGGATAATCGGCCTGCATCCATATCTCGCTGAAGTTCTGCCAACCTGTCCCGAAACAACAGCAGATTTGTTTCTTGAGCGTCAGTGCCGGGTGTTTTCAAGGGCTTACGAAGTGCACTGATAACCGGCATTAAGACCATCAGCAAAGCCAATAAGGTCAATACCGCAAAACCTACCCACAAGAAATACATTTATTGGATTCCATTACTACAAAAAGAAAAATACAGGGAACGCAGAACTCATTCGAATGTTCGGTCCTGCGCGCGCAGAATTCGGGCCAACCGTTCCTCTTCTTCCGGTGACAAATCATCCGCGCCGTTGCTGGTAACTTTCCGACGCCTACCCAACCACAGTGCGACGCCGACACCGACTACCACAAGTACGATCGGTGTCAGCCATAATAAGGCCGTATTTAATGAAAATGGCGGCCGATAGCGAATAAAATCGCCATACCGTTCGACCAGGTAGTACACTATCTCATCGTCTCGCTTGCCTTCCTCAAGCAGTCGATGCACTTCCTGGCGCAGATCCTTTGCAATCGGTGCATTAGAATCGGCAATATTTTGATTTTGACATTTGGGGCAGCGAAGCTCATAGGTCAGCTCTTGAAAACGCAAACGGGTTTGTTCGTCCGGAAATTCATAAGGCTCTAAAGCATGAGCGCTTTGACAGGCCAGCACTATCATTCCGGCCAGCAGCAATCTCGAAATATTCAAATTCACGATTCAGCCCCCTGCCAGCCCGCTTCCTGCATCCGCGGCAGAAGTATCTCATGCCAGACTTTATCGTCTACCACACCGACGTGGCGGTATCGAATTATTCCTCCGGCATCCACCAGATAAGTCTCCGGCGCACCGTAAACCCCGAGATCAAGACCTAACCGCCCGTCTTCATCAAAAATATTGAATACATAGGGATCGCCTAGTCGAGCCAACCATTTCAGGGCTTCTTCACGCTCATCTTTATAGTTGAGACCGACTACCTTAACGCCATATTGTTTTGCCAACTTATTAAGGTACGGGTGCTCGACATGACAGGAAGGACACCAGGTCGCCCAGACGTTGACCAACATCGGCTCACCACGCAGATTCTGTTCCGTAAGGATTCTCGATGCATCCCGTAGTGCCGGCAGTGCGAAGGCAGGCACCGGTTTATCCTTACGCGCCAACTGCAACTCATTCGGATCGTGTTCCAGCATCTGGCTGAATAAGAAAAAGATTCCGGCAGCGACAATTAGCGGCAGAAACAATAAAAACCGTTTCATCCAGCCTCCCCGCGTGCGAAAGGGGCTGCTTTTCCGGTAATCCCGACTTCCGCTTCCAATTTGCGAGTATCGTTGCCAAGCCGTTGACGAAGACGTACACGATAGCGGGAATCCGCAACCGCCAAAAGCCCACCCCATCCCATGAATATCGAGCCTAGCCATAGCCAACGAACCAAAGGTTTATACTGCACACGCATCGCCCACGCATCATCTGCCACCAGTTCGCCCATAGAAACGTATACATCCCTGAACAATCCCGGATCGATTCCCGCTTCTGTCATCACACTGCCGGAAACGGTGTAGCGGCGTTTTTCAGGGAACAGGGTCGAGACTTCCCTGCCGGCAGAATTTCGGACCCGCACTTCGGCACGTTCACTTAGAAAATTCGGTCCGCGATATTTGTCAAACTTCACTAGTTCCAGTTGGTAACCCGCAACCGTCACGATGGTACCGGGCTCCATGCGGACATCCTTTTCCACGTTATAGTGTGAAACAATGGTTGCTCCCATAATGGTAACAGCGAGCCCCAAATGTCCTAACACCATGCCTTTGAAGCTTCTTGAGGTTTTCAACCAACCGCGAATATAACCCTTCTTGGAAGAAGATTTCTGAATTACATCCCGCGCCGTAGCCATGGTCAGCCAAGTAGCGATAAAAACACCGACGACGGCAAGGAAAGCCATTTCTCCGTAAAGCCAAGGAACCAGGAGGCTGACAGGCAAACTGACAACCGCCAACAATGGAATTTTCCGGACTAATACACCGGGCTTGGTATCTTTCCATTGACTGTATATGCCGACACCCATAATCAGCACCAGCAGGGGCACTAAGAATGCGAACATCAGATTGAAATAGGGAGCTCCGACAGAGACTTCGTAACCGAAATATTCGGCGCCCAACGGAAACAAGGTCCCTCCTAACACTGTCAGCGTGGCAACCATCAATATGATGTTGTTCAATAACAGAAAGATTTCCCGAGACCGCTCGCTAAAGCCTATACGGCTCATTACTACCGGTGCTCTAAGGGCATAAATGAGCAATGATCCGCCGATGGTAATCAGTAACAGCATCAGGACGTAGCGCCCCCGTTCCGGATCACTGGCAAACGCGTGGACCGAGGTAAGAATTCCCGACCGCACAAGGAATGTTCCGAGCAGGCTCAGAGAAAAAGTAAAGATCGCCAACAGCACCGTCCAACTTTTAAACACCCCGCGTTTTTCGGTCACTGCCAGGGAGTGCATCAGCGCTGTGCCCGCCAGCCAAGGCATCAGGGATGCATTCTCCACAGGATCCCAAAACCACCAGCCGCCCCAACCCAACTCGTAATAGGCCCACCAGCTTCCCAAGGAAATTCCCAGGGTAAGGAAAGCCCAGGCTACTGTGGTCCAAGGCCGGGACCAACGCGCCCAGGTTGCGTCCAAGCGGCCGCTTAACAAGGCTGCAATAGCGAACGCGAAGGCCACCGAGAAGCCCACGTATCCCATGTAGAGCATGGGAGGATGAACAATCAAACCGAAATCCTGCAACAACGGATTAAGGTCAACGCCGTCCGGGGGAAAATTGGGCAAATAGCGATTAAACGGATTAGAGGTCAGCAATATAAAGGACAAGAAGCCGATATTCACAATGCCGAGCACGCCTAACACGCGGCTGATCATCGGTAGAGGCAATTGCCGGCTAAAACGGGCGACGGCGGCTGTCCAGCCTGCCAAAATCAACGCCCAAAGTAACAGCGAGCCTTCGTGACCGCCCCATACTGCGCTCATCTTGTAGTACCAGGGCAACAGGGAATTCGAGTGGCCGGCCACATATTGAACGGAAAAATCGTCGATCAAAAAACAAGTCGTCAGCGCTACAAACGAGGCGAATACCAATACCACCTGGGTTAGTGCCAGCGGCCTCGAAAACCGCATCCAAACCTCATCCTGCCACCAAGCGCCGAGCAGGGGCACCACGGAAAGCAGCAACGCCAGGCAAAAGCTCAATATCAATGCATAGTGTCCCAACTCAGCGATCATGTTTCATTTCCCGTAGTGACAAACTAGTTACCTTTATGAGGATTATCAGTTACTCGGCATAGGCGTGGGCTTTGTCCAAAGACCGTTGCACTTCCGGCGGCATGTAGTTTTCATCATGTTTCGCCAGGACTTCTTCAGCCCGAAATACGCCGAACTGGTCCAAACGGCCGGTGGTTACAATTCCCTGGCCCTCTCTGAACAGATCCGGCAATATTCCTGAGTAAGCGACAGTGACGCTGGCCCGGAAGTCGGTAATATCAAACTGTACATCCAAAGTATCAGACGTGCGCAGCACCGATCCTTCAACCACCAAACCGCCAATGCGAATGCGCTGATCGACGGGCGCTTCGCCCTCATCGATCTGCGACGGATCATAAAAGTGATTGATATTTTGGCTCATGGCATAAAGCGCCAGGGCTATGGCGGAGGAAACTCCGAAAAAAATGAAAAGTACGATGATCAAGCGTTGTTTACGTTTTGGGTGCATTTATTGGCTGTCTCAGATTACGTCTTAGGTGTTTGCGATGTCGATTGCTCTCGTCTGATCTGCTGTTGCAACCGGCGAAAAAGATACCGCTTAGCTAATGTAGGTGAAACCAGGTTATAGCTAAACACGATCAAGCCGGCAGCGTAGGCCAACCAGACATAGATACCATGCCCGCCCATGGCGAGGAAATCCTGAAGGCTGGAAAATGCCATCTTTATAATGAACTCCTTGCGTGTGTCGACTGGACTATTTCCCGAACCCATAGGGTACGGCGTTCCCGCAGTAGAATCTCATTACGGCTACGTAAGAAAAGGCTGTATCCGAAGTAGGCATAGGTGCCGATGACGACGATTAGCAACGGCATCCACATTTCAGCGGGCATGGCGGGCTTTTCCGTAAGCTTGAAGGTGGCCGGCTGATGCAAGGTGTTCCACCATTCCACGGATTTTTTTATAATCACGATGTTAATCACGCCGACAATGGCCAAAAGCGCTGCCGCACGGGCCGCGGTAATCTTATCCTGAATCGCCGCTTCAAGAGCAATGATGCCGAAGTAGAGAAACAATAAAATCAGCATGGAGGTTAAACGCGCATCCCATACCCACCAGGTTCCCCAGGTCGGTTTACCCCATACGGCGCCGGTAAACAGTGCCAAGAAGCAAAATGAAGCGCCGATAGGAGCCGCACACTTCAATATCACATCCGCAACTTTCATTTTCCAGACCAGGCTAACCAGCCCGGCAGCGGCCATGATCATGTAGCAGGATTGCGCAAGCACCGCAGCAGGTACGTGCAGGTATATAATCCGAAAACTATTGCCCTGTTGGTAGTCTTCCGGCGCAAATACCAACCCCCATACAATACCGACAGGCAAACACAGCAAGGCGATCAGACCCAACCACTTTGACCAAATCCAGCTACGTTCGTAAAACCAGCGAGGCGACCCCCATTGGTGAAACCAACGTTTAAATCCCACTATCAAGTTCGACACATGCGACTCTCATCTAGACTAATCACTCGCAAAGAGATTTTTAAATCCATTGCATCAGGGCCGGCCATTATAATCAAACTGACCGCCTAATTTCCTTCTTCAGTTCGCAATACTTATTCGCAGCCCGGCGGCAGCGGCAAATGGCGTCGTCACTAAGGCAAACAATAACAGAGCTCCCATCATTGCCATTGAACCTTGCACCGGCATTCCATTGGCGGCTGCCTGCACAGTTCCGGTCCCGAATATCAGGACCGGTATATAAAGAGGCAAAATCAACAAGGAAAGCAGTACGCCGCCAAATCGCAAGCCAACGGTCAAGGCTGCACCGATAGCACCGATCAGACTCAAAACCGGTGTTCCCAAGAGCAATGAGAGCAACAGTACGGGTAATAGCTGAACGTCCAAATGCAGCATAATCGCCAACAACGGGCTCAACAGAATGAGAGGCACGCCGGTAACCAGCCAATAGGCCAAGACCTTGCCAAGCACCAGCAGGAACAGCGGTTGGGGAATCAATAACAGTTGCTCAAGCGCGCCATCCTCATAATCGGCTCGAAACAAACTATCCAGCGACAACAGTGTGGCCAGCAACGCCGCCACCCAAATCACGCCGGCGGCGGCTGAGGCGAGAAAAGATTTTTCCGGCGAAACGCCAAGGGGAAACAGCGTGATAACAATAACAAAGAACACCAGCGGATTCGCCAGATCCTGGCGCCTGCGAAACGCCAGTAAAAGGTCGCGTCGGATAATTCCCAGCATACTTGCCAAGACCCCGGGATTTTCAATGTGCGCGGTAGCGGAACGGGCCGTCTGCGAAATGCCTGGACTTTTCCTATCTTCCAACAATGCCGTGCGTCCTCACTGTCCCAATACTATACGTTTGACAGGCGCTTCACTCTGAAACACATGATGGGTGGTCAAAATTACCGCGCCTCCTTCCAGGGCATGGGCCGAAATCCATTGTTCCAGTTCTGCCACGCCTTGTTTGTCAATGGCGGTAAAGGCTTCATCCAATATCCAAAGCGGGACGCCGGCTAGATGCAAGCGGGCCAGCGCCGCCCGACGTTGTTGGCCTGCTGACAAACTGTGGCAGGCGGAATACTCATATCCCTCCAATCCGACCTTCGCCAATGCGTCCATAAGCTCACGGTCAGTACAATATAGCCTTGCATTACTCCAATGCTTCAGGTTTTCCAGCGGCGTCAAATCCCCTTTTATGCCGGTTTTATGCCCTAAAAAGAGCAAGTTCCGGTGAAAATCCTGTTCCACATCCGCTAGGCGTTGCTGTTTCCAGAATAATTCGCCATCCCGCAACGGCATTAATCCGCAAACAATTTTCAACAAGGTTGTCTTGCCAGCGCCGTTAGGACCTTCAACCCGTAGAATCTCACCGGCCTTTACAGAAAAATTAAGATTCTCAAAAAGTACCCGGTCATCCCTTTCACAAAAAAGTTCTTCGGCTGTTAACAATATTGAATCAGATGCCATAAATTACTGGGATCACCTACTCCTGAAAAAGGCACTTGCGCACACTCTTATGGCCGGACTGCTCAATGTTTCTTGCCATGCCAAAAAAACGGGGCGCATTATAGCGCAGGTTTCGCAGGAGATTCAGGTACGCTTGCAACTAAATCGTGCTTTTGGGGGGAATTAATCTACCGCGAACGTCGAATAATATTAGTCAATGGGATGCGGTATCGGCTAATCGCCGATACGATGACTTTTCAGTATCATGTCCCAAATGTAAACAAAATTTAAATCAAATCGAGAATAATCATGGATAAATCCACCCAAACAGAAATAGAAGCAGCCGTTTTTCGAAAGTTAGTAACACACCTGCAGGAAAATACCCAGGTGCAGAATATCGATTTAATGAATTTGGCGGGTTTTTGCCGCAATTGCCTCAGCAAATGGTATCGCGCTGCAGCCGAAGAGCGTGGCGTGAATCTAGAAGATCTTGAAGCGCGGGAAATCGTTTATGGTATGCCCTACCCGGAATGGAAAGCCAAGTATCAAACTCCTGCTTCGGACTCGGCCACGCAACAATTTGCAGAGAAACAACAAAAGTAAGGTTCTTTCCTTAGCAAGGTAACGCAAGGGAATACACTCAATACAATCTGCAACGAAAACTCCATTTCAGCGTTGCAGGTTACATAAAGAATACAATCGTCTACCGTATTTTTCTAAAAGCTGTCTAAACTCTATTCTATAAAGCTGACAAGAGTGCCTTGTGAAAACGAGGTGCTCCTATCAACAAATACCGTCAGAAGGCGAATCACATGCCAGACGAAAAACGTGACTCACCACGAATACCGGCGAACCTTAAGGTCGAAATGACCGATCCGAAAAAGGGTACCGTACTGACGAAGACCCGGGACATTTCCGACCGTGGCGCGTTTGTTTTGACCGATGAAGAAACCTGTCCCGAACTACGCGCTCGAATCAAACTACGCGTGCTAGGCCTGCCCGGCGAGTCGCCGGAACCGGTGGAAAGTGAGGTAGTACGCATCGAAACCGAAGGCGTCGGCGTAAAATTTCTACTTGAGCACAATCCCCCTGCGCAAGCCACGGAAGAGGAAGAAGACGATTACGACCCGTTTGCCGACTAGGGCTGCCGGAGCAGGCAGCCGGTGAACAAGCAACCGGGCTATTGCCGATCACTCTTTTCCATATGCTCCAACGCACCTCTCACCGCGCTTTCAGCTTCTTTTTTCATATTTAAGAAGTCGTCCGAAGAAAGGTAAAACGCCATATCCACCCCATGGCGAAAATACCTGGCAGGCAGATGGTTCAATGCGACACAGGCAGTGTCGGTGAGAAACTCCTCATCGCGCGTCTGATTTTCCGTTTGCGCCGCCAGTTCTTCCAGCACCAATTTTTCATAGTAGTTGTAAACATTGTCGAGAATTGACATAAGGGCTTCCTGTATACCGAATTAGCAATAGCAGATCTGGAAATATATATGCAATTTCTACAGTCTAGTCCAGAGATAAAAAACCGCCATTCGGCATAAATGCACGGCCTTCAAAGGCAATACTGAGCGGTTTCGCCAATGGCTTTGACGCATCCCGTCATTTCAGAGACGCACCGGTTTGGTTACCTTAGCCGACCATAACAACAACATCTGGCGTCTTTACGGGCGGTTCTCAAAACCGGTAGGCCGCAAAGACCCGTCAGCACGACGCATACTGAAAGGTCACCATTATGTCCTATTCCAACCATAACCAGGCATACATCTTCGACGCGGTGCGTACCCCGCGGGGTAAGGGAAAAAAGGATGGCTCCTTATATGAAGTTAAAGCCGTCAACTTGCTTGCAGCCACGCTAAAAGCCTTAAAAGAACGCAACGGCCTGGACACCCGGGAAGTTAACGATATTGTCATGGGTTGCGTAACAGCCATCGGCGATCAAGGCGCCGACATCGCCAAAACAGCCACATTTGTTGCGGATTGGGACGAAAAGGTTCCCGGTGTCACTCTGAATCGGTTTTGCGCATCAGGCTTGGAAGCCGTCAATTTGGCGGCGATGAAAGTACGTTCCGGCTGGGAAGACCTGGTGGTTGCAGGAGGTGTTGAGTCGATGTCGAGAGTCCCGATGGGCAGTGACGGCGGTGCTTGGGCATTGGATCCTGCGACAAACTTGAAGACCGGCTTTATTCCCCAAGGGATAAGTGCTGATTTGATTGCCACCCTGGAAGGTTTTACCCGAGATCAAGTGGATGCGTTCGCATTGCATTCTCAAAAGAAAGCCAGTGCCGCCTGGGAGCAAAATAAATTCAGTAAATCCATTATCCCCGTGAAGGACCAGAATGGCTTAAGCATCTTGACGAGTGACGAACTCGTCAGGCCGGACACCACGCAAGAGGGATTAGGTAAACTGAATCCGTCTTTCCAATTGATGGGAGAAATGGGCTTTGATGTGATTCCCCGGGAAAAGTATCCCCAGGTCGAAGCCATTCGACATGTGCATACGCCAGGAAACAGTTCCGGGATTGTGGATGGCGCAACTGCCATGTTGATTGGCAGCGAAGCCAAAGGCAATGCCTTGGGTCTGACGCCGAGAGCGCGCATAGTCGCCGCCGCCGTTACCAGCACCGACCCGACCATCATGCTTACCGGCCCTGCCCCGGCATCCCGTCTAGCTTTAGAAAAAGCGGGACTCTCTGTAGATGATATTGATCTGTTCGAAGTGAACGAAGCATTTGCCGCAGTAGTTATGAAGTTTCAGAGGGAGCTTGGTGTCCCGGATGAGAAAGTGAATGTCAACGGCGGTGCCATCGCCATGGGGCATCCCCTGGGCGCTACCGGTGCGATGATATTGGGAACCCTGCTTGATGAGCTGGAACATCGAAAACAACGCTATGGTCTCGCCACTCTCTGTGTGGGTGGAGGCATGGGAATCGCCACCATAATCGAACGCATTTAAACCAAAAAGACCATTACAAATAGAGGGGGCAACCGATGACAGCCATACGCTTCGAGAAAAATTCCAATAACATTGTCACGCTAACCATGGACATGCCGGGCCAGTCCGCCAATACCATGAATGCTGATTTCCGCTCGGCATTCTCTGCTGCTATTGAACGCATCGTTAACGAAAAGGACAGTATCAAAGGCGTGATACTCAGTTCCGCCAAAAAAACATTCTTTGCGGGTGGCGATTTGCGGGAGCTGGTTGCGGTGACTCCGGATCGCGCCGAAGAATTTTTCACTATGCTGGAAACGACTATCAGCAACCCCATGCGCACACTTGAAACCCTGGGTATCCCGGTAGTGGCCGCTATAAATGGTGCGGCATTGGGTGGTGGCTGGGAACTGGCACTTTGTTGTCATGGCCGGGTGGCGGTTAATGACGATCGAATTCAGTTGGGCCTGCCGGAGGTTACCCTTGGCCTGCTGCCAGGCGGCGGTGGAACAACCCGGCTGCCAAGATATCTGGGGATTGAAAGAGCATTACCCCTGCTACTCGAAGGCAAAAAAGTCTCGCCCAGGAAAGCCCAACAACTCGGCTTGATCCATCAACTCGTAGCAAGCCAGGAAGACCTTCAGGCAGCCGCCGAAGCCTGGATTACGGCCAATCCCATGCCAAAACAGCCTTGGGATGTCAAAGGTTACAAAATTCCCGGTGGTTCACCTTCTTCTCCCAAAGTGGCGCAGATGTTAGCCATCGCGCCGGCCATGCTGAAGGCGAAAACCAAAGGTTGCTATCCGGCTCCGGAGGCAATTTTATCCGCCGTGGTTGAAGGAACTCAGGTGGATTTCGATACGGCACTGCGCATTGAGCGCCGCTATTTCACCGAACTTGCCTGTGGTCGAGTGTCGAAGAATATGATCGGTACTTTCTGGTTTCAGCTCAACGACATCAAGGCAGGTAAAAGCAGACCGGCCGATTTCCCAACGAACAAAGTCAGCAAAGTCGGAGTTCTTGGTGCCGGCATGATGGGATCCGGTATCGCCTATGCCTGCGCAACTCGAGGAATCGATGTGGTTCTCAAGGATGTGAGCCAGGAAGCCGCTGCAAAAGGAAAGCAATACTCCGAACAACTGCTAGGCAAAAAACAAAGCAGAGGCCGCATTTCGGCAGACGAAGCAAAATTAACGCTGGATCGCATCACGCCTACATTTGAGCAGGCAGCATTGCAAGCCTGCGATTTGATCATCGAAGCCGTGTTTGAAGACAGCCGGTTAAAAGCCAAAGTCACCCAAGAAACCGAGCCATTACTATGCGAACAGGGTTATTTTGCTTCTAATACCTCGACCATTCCTATTACCCAATTGGCAGAAGCGTCGGCTAATGCCGAGAAGTTTGTCGGCCTTCACTTCTTTTCCCCGGTAGACAAAATGCCGCTGGTAGAAATTATCAGAGGCCGGCAAACATCCGATGAAACCCTGGCAAAAGCCTTCGACTTTGTCCTGCAGATCAATAAAACGCCAATTGTCGTCAATGACAGCCGAGGTTTTTTCACCTCAAGGGTATTCGGCACCTATGTTAATGAAGGCATCGCCATGCTGGCAGAAGGTGTTCCGGCAGCAGCCATCGAAAATGCCGCTGTGCTTGCCGGCATGCCGGTAGGACCTTTGGCGGTTTCCGATGAAGTCAGCCTGACCTTGATGCAGCATATTCGAAACCAAAGCAAAAAAGATGTGGAAAGTCAGGGGCAAACCTGGCAAGCCCACCCCGCCGAAGCAATTATTGACCGCATGGTTGACGAATATGCACGTCCTGGAAAAGCCAAGGGCGCAGGTTTTTACGATTATCCAAATAAGGGTAGAAAGCACTTGTGGACCGGACTGACAGAACATTTTACCCAGTCGGCCAAAACTGAGTCAGTAGACCTGGAAGAAATTAAAGAGCGGCTGCTGTTTATTCAAACGATCGAAACAATCCGTTGCCTGGAAGAAGACGTGCTTCTGAGTGTGCGAGACGCCAATATCGGCAGTATCTTTGGCCTGGGCTTCGCTCCCTGGAGCGGAGGCGCTGTCCAGTACGCCAATCAATATGGCTTGCGCCAATTCACGGAACGCGCCCAGCAACTGAGCGAACGCCACGGCAAGCGTTTTGCGCCGCCGTCATTGCTGGTTGAAAAAGCGGAGCAAAACGAATCTTTCGAATAGTGGCAACAATAGCGCCGCGCCAAACCTTTGGATTACGCTTGAATAACCGACAGCACGGGTTACATACTGAGCATTTGGTAACAACCAAACCAGGCTTTTAGTACCCTGTCTGTTGGTTTTTCGGCTGTAACAATGACGATGGCCATATTTCAACTAAGCCTTCCCCCGGCTGTCTCGCACAACTTTTCGTTCTGTTTCACGGCAAATAGGCGATTGCTCGTCCAAAAAGCGCTAATTTGCGGGCAAATTCTACAAATTTCGTCAGTCAGCTTGTAATTTCAGGTAAATTTCCGCAAATTTGATGACGAGACCTTGTTCAAAAACACTATAATTTTTACAAAGTCTTAATATCTGACTCTAGAGGGAATTTTTTACGTACCCTAGAATCTAAGGTAGAGTTAAGCGTGACAGTATCTCTACAAATGCCCGGTCGAACCCTGAATAAGCATTTGAGGATTACTTGAAGGCCGAAAGTTTGGTATTCAATTTTGGTTATCAGCGACGGAACGTAACCAGCCAAAACAAAGAGTGGTGCTAATGTGAGATTCAATCAACCTGCAATCGCAATCCTGAAGTTGTGGATGGGCATTTGCCTGTTGCTATTGGGAACCCTACAAAGCGTATCGGCTGCCAATGTTCCCAACAAAGACATCGACTTTAATAGTCCAACCCTTGAACCTTTGCCCGCACAGGAACGCGCCGTCAAGGAAATTATCCGGCAATTGGAATACGCCCACTACCGAAAACAATCTATTGACGACAAACTGTCATCTGCCATTCTCGATAATTACATCGAATTTCTCGATTCGCAAAAACTCTATTTTACCCGACAGGACCTGGAAGATTTCGAACGTTATCGCTATACCCTGGATAAGGCGATCAAATCCGCTGAACTGAAGCCGGCATTCGACATCTACAATCGTTTTCAACAGCGGGTTGTGGAACGCCAGCAGTTTGCCCTTGAACTGCTGGATAAGGGTATCGATAAGCTTGATTTCAACAAAACGGAGCGCCTGATCCTTGACCGCGAATCCCAGCCATGGGCGAAGGATATTGCCGAGTTGAAGGATCTTTGGCGGTTACGGTTGAAGAACTCGATTCTAAACCAGCGTCTTTCCGATAAAACGGACGAAGAAATTTCCTCCATGTTGACCAAGCGTTTTCAATCCCAGGTAAAACGCATTCAACAGGCAAAATCTGAAGATGCATTCCAAGTGTTTATGAATGTGGTTACCAATCTCTATGACCCACACACCCAATACATGTCTCCGCGGAATAGTGAAAACTTTAAAATCAGCATGTCGCTGTCTTTAGAGGGTATCGGTGCGGTACTGCAAACGGACGACGAGTTCACTAAAGTCGTGCGGTTGATTTCTGAAGGACCAGCTGATAAACAGGGTCAGTTGCGCCCGGCCGACCGCATAGTAGGCGTAGGCCAAGGTAAAGAAGGCGAGATTGTCGATGTGGTGGGGTGGCGCTTGGAGGATGTAGTTTCCCTGATTCGAGGGGCTCCAAGAACTCTGGTCAAACTGGAAGTTATCCCGGCGAAGGCCAAATCTGAAGCCGACACCGACCTTATTCAAATCGTGCGTGACCGTGTCGAGCTGGAAGACCAGTCTGCCAAATACGATGTCATTGAGTTAGACCGGGATAACCGTAAATATTCCATTGGCGTCATTGAGCTTCCGACTTTCTATGCTGATTTCGACGCCATGTCCCGTGGCGACCCGAATTACAAGAGCACTACCCGTGATGTGGCCGACATTGTAAAAAAACTCAAAACCAATCATCAGATCGATGGTTTAGTGGTTGACCTTCGAGATAACGGCGGTGGCTCGCTTACCGAAGCAATCCAGCTCACCGGCCTGTTTATCGACCAAGGACCGGCGGTGCAGGTCCGCGGCCTGAACAACATGGTGCGGGTGTTTGACGACAATGACGAAGGCGTTGCCTATACCGGCCCGCTTGCGGTTCTGGTCAATAGAATGAGCGCATCCGCTTCTGAAATATTTGCCGCGGCGATCCAGGACTATGGCCGGGGCGTCGTCATCGGCGACCAGACTTTTGGCAAAGGCACAGTGCAGTCAGTGAAGCCGTTAAGCCACGGGCATCTGAAAATCACCGAAGCCAAATTTTATCGAATCTCAGGTGGTAGCACCCAGCATAAAGGCGTAATTCCGGATATTCTTTTACCCTCTCCCGTGGATAAGACAGAAATCGGTGAAGATGCTCTCGAGGAAGCACTGCCCTGGGATCAAATTAATTCCGTTGCCCATCGCAAATACGGCAACTTTGATTTACTGCTTGGCGAAGTGCAAAAATCCCACCAGAATCGCATGGAGAAGCATCCGGAGTACCAGGCGCTGCTAAAGGAAATCGATTTTATCAATGCAGTCAAACAGCAAAAGGCGGTATCCCTTAATACCGAAGCCAGAAAAGCGGAATTGGAAGATTTACGCAAGGAAGAGTTGGCTTATGTAAACTTGCGCCGAGAGGCCAAAGATAAGCCGGTTTTTGAAAGCTATGAAGCTTATGAGACCTATCTTGAAGAACAGGCGGCAACTACCAACAACGATGAAGAATTAGATTTTGTCGCGAAGGAAAGCGGGGAAATTCTCGTTGATATCCTGCAGACTTCTCCCATGGTTGCCGATAATAACTCCTGACTTTTAATGCCTAATTGAAAACCACGCCTTGGACCAACCGACGCGTGGTTTTTTCATTTTTGAGACTGTCCTTAATTTGACTTCACGCGCCGTTATACCATCATTGAAACATAAGCTTCACTATGGCGCCCTAAAGTATGAGCGATTTTGACAAAACCGAACCTGTCGAAGATAAGGATACAGACGACTCCAAATCTTCTTCCAAGCGCAAGGAAACTTCAAAGGTGCAGAGCGCACAGAATGCTCAACGTTCCTCCGGCAAATCCAACGGGCGTACCAAACAGGACAAGAAAGCGTCTGAAAAGGAGGATAGCTGGTTTAATCGCATCAGTGGCATAACCAGTTCTGCATTTAGAATGGCCCGCCGTACTACCGACGGCGGCATTAAAGTCGGCAAAACCATTCTGAAAAGCCAGGACCAATTGAAAGTCATGGTTGCCGCCGGACAGTCACTGAAAGATTTACGTGAAGTCGCCGGATTGACAATTCACGAGTTGAGCGAGGCCATCAATCTAAAAGACAAATCGCTCCTGGAAGCAGTGGAAAACGGTACCGCCACCCTTTCTTTTGAACTTATCCTGCGTTTGGCTGCGTTACTCGCAAGAAATGATCCAGTTCCTTTCATATTGCGCTATACCCGGACCTATAACCCTGAAGTTTGGAAAATTCTCAATGATTGGGGATTAGGCCGACTGCCGCTGCAATATGAAAGAGAACGAAAATTCATCAATATCTACCGCCGTCACGATGCCGCTCGGAAGCTATCGGACGACGGGTACGAAAAAGTACTAGCTTTCACTCAAAATGCCTTCGAAATGGCGCTGCATTTCATCGCAGAAGCGGAAAATGTCGAGTTTGACGAAGAAAAAGAGAACGGGAACAAAGAAAAATCGGCAAAGAGAAAATCCGAACATATAGATGAAAACGAAGAAGAGGCCGAAGAGAGCAAAGATAGTAAGAAAGACCGAAGCACAAGAGACGAAGACTGAATATTCTTGCGTTATATGTAGAAGTAATTTTATTATCCTAGACAAATGTACTCCGACTGTCCTTATTCCAATAGCCAACTACCCTACAATCGCAAATCCTCAAACTATCCGAACACTCCCGATTTCCGCAAAAGCGCAACTTCTTCCTGAGATTTCCCTAATTCTTCCATCACTTCAACGGTATGAGCACCTAGCGCTACGCCGCTAAAGGCTGGTTCACTTTGGTAACCTTCATATTTTATCGGATGTGCGAGTTGGGAATGGCGGTTATCTTCCGCATCTTGTACCTCACAAATCAATTTTCGGGATGCAAAATGCGGATGTTCCAGAGCCTCGCTAAAGCGAAGAACGGGTTCGACACAGGCTTCAAAACCCGCAAACTTTTCCTGCCATTCTCCAAGCGTTCTTTGGATAAAGCAGCGCCGAAGCAGTTGCTTAGCCTTCTGCTGGTCCGCGGTTTTTTGGCTTATCAGCAAACTCGCTTGGTTGGGGATTCCCAATACGCTGCATAATTGCTGAACGAATTGCGGTTCCAAAGCGCCCACCGCCAAGTAACGTTTATCGGCGGTTTCATAATAATCATAGATACCGGCACCATTCAGGAGCTGATCTTCCCAGCCGGGATCTTGTCCATCAGCAAGAAAGCCGGCCATCGACATATGATTAAGTGCGAGAGAAGCATCGGCCATGGAAACATCAATATATTCCCCTTCCCCCGTTCTCATTCGTTTAATAACCGCTGCCAAAATTCCCATTACCGCATGATGAGAACCTCCGGCGACATCGGCTATTTGGACCCCAACCGGAGCAGGGCCGCCCTCCTTACTGCCTGTATAACTGCTGACTCCTGAGAGAGCCAGATAATTAATGTCGTGCCCAGGTCTATCCTTCAACGGTCCCGTCTGGCCAAATCCGGTGATGGAGCAATAAATCAAGTTCGGTTTTTTAGCTTTCAATGTTTGAAAATCAAGGCCTAACCGTTGCATGACTCCAGGTCTGAACTGCTCGACAATAACATCATAGGTTTCAATCAATTGATAAATAATTTCTGCAGCGCCAGGCTTCTTCAGATCCAGCGCCAACGAACGCTTCGAACGGTTCAAGTACGCATGGCTGGCAGAAGTCTGGCCCTGTTTGGGAGCCATCATTCGCAATAAATCCAATCGGTTTGGCGATTCGACGCGTAGCACTTGCGCCCCCATGTCGGCCAGCATCATCGTTGCGCAAGGACCTGGTAACAGGGTACTGAAGTCGAGAATCTTTAAGCCTTCTAATAATGCGGTCATTGTTTTTACCGGGAAATTCTATTTCATCACCTCGAAGCGACAAAAATCGTTGGGCTTATGGCTATTTGCTTCTTAAATAACACCGCTCGCCATTAATCCTTAGAACCAATAATCCCACAATGGGCAAAAAATCCATTACCATTAGCAATTTGCATCGCTGTATACCGAATAAACCCAATATTTTGCGATTACCCAGTGGATAAAATTACTGTTTCCAGCCATTTTGTGAAAGCCGCACTTAAAGGCGCTGAACTCCAAGGGATACCGATGGAACCGATTTTAAGGAGTGTTGGTATTCCCGCCGATGTCGTTGTCAATCCGAAAGCCAGGGTAACCGGGCTCCAGTACACCGCCTTTATTCAGAAAATGTGGGCCGTGTTGGAAGACGAACTCATGGGTTTTGCAAATACCAAGCAAAAACCCGGTACCTTTGCCACTGCCTGCTACTTGATTATCCACTGCACTAGCTTGGAAAGCGTCTTCCATAAAGCCAGTGCTTTTTACTCCTTGTTTGATAAACCAATCACAATGGATCTGCGGATTGAAGGTGAACAAGCAAAACTCATTGTTACGCCGGAGGCTGTCTTAAACGATCCTTATCATTTTTTACAGGAAAGCCTTCTGGTGATTTGGCATCGACTTGCTTGTTGGCTGACCGGCCAGCGCATCATCCTGGACGCCACGCACTTTAATTACAGTGAACCCCCGCACGCGAGTGAATACCGGCATTTATTCAACTCGCCACTGCTGTTTGATCAGCCTGATACACGGATGATTTTTAATCGGCGCTTCTTAAGCCTTCCAATCATTCAAGACGAACTGGCATTAAAAGAATTTCTAAAATGCTCGCCCGCCGATCTTCTTGCCAAACCAGACGACTCTACAACTTATACCGCTCGAATTCGGGCATTGATCGGCAAAGATCTCAGTCAGGCGTTACCTGATTTCGAGTTCGTATCAACCAATCTGAATGTCAGCCCGCAAACCTTGCGAAGGCGACTTAAAGACGAAAATACTTCTTATCAGGAAATTAAAGACAACATGCGCCGCGATGTTGCGCTCTACCACCTGGCTAGACAGGAAATTTCGATTAACGAAATTGCTTTCAAGGTAGGGTTCACCGAGCCGAGCACGTTTCATCGGGCATTTAAGAAATGGACTGGCCTGACCCCCGGTGAATATCGGGAAGCCAAAACCAGTGCCTAACACTAAAAATATCGGAGAGGCCAAATGATCAAGAATCTATTCATCTTTATTTTCGGCGCTATTATAGGAGGCGCAGTCGGCGGAGGTGCAGTGCTTTTTTACTACCCCTTCTGGTTTCCGCCCGCTGAAGTAAACGAAAAGGTTACGGATATCGCCAGTAAAGCCCTGATTGGGAAAGGCACCTTCATTCATCCGGATCCTAGCGACACCGTTCATTGGGGCAAAGGTTCACTCAGTGTCTATCAATCAGGCTCAACCACCGAATTTCAGCTAGAAGCAGATTTTCAGGTCGGTCCCGGGCCCGACTATCATATTTACCTGATAGAAAAGCAGAATATTACCGATAAGAGTCAATTTGATCCCGACTCGGCAAATGAACTTAGTCGACTAAAGAGCTTTACCGGAAGCCAAGTGTATTCAGTTGACGGGAACGGTATGCTGGAAAATCACGCCATCGTGGTTTGGTGTAAAATGTTCAGACAGCTTATTACGGTGGCGGATATCAAGGGGAATTGATCGTTATCGATCTTGTGCTTCTTTTAGTGGGCCAGTACCCCTAAAGTTCATCCAACAGCTCCTTTACGAACTTGGCGGGAATAGCATAGGTTATCCCGCTCGGATCACTAAGCACAGCCTCCTTGCTGCGTTTCACAAATACTTTGTTGATCACGCCAACGACTTCACCGGTAGCTTGGTCATAAAGTGGGCTACCACTGTTGCCAGGATAGGCCGTGGCGTCTAACTGATAAACGAAATAGGGGTTACGCAAACGTCTGACAACATCGGCAGTTAATCCTTTCGCCGTATTCGCCGGCACAGCGACTGGCGTAACGCTACTGATGATGCCTCTATGTGTAACCGGGTAGAGACCAAGTACAGCGCCAATAGGGAATCCCGTAAAGGCGATTTGTTCGCCTTCTTCAAGCGTTCGCTGGCTAAGTTTCAATGTTGGCAGTGCTTTACCTTCGAAGCTGAGTACCGCCAGATCGTATTCTTCTTTCTGTGCTTCAAGCTTTGCTGAAAAAACTTGTGCTTTAGGACCAGTGCCGACCATTATCACGACTTTGGAGCTATCTTCAGCCAGGATGGGTGCAACGACGTGAAAGTTGGTAACAACTTGGCGGCCATTCTTTATCGCGAATCCGGTTCCCTTCAGTTGAACTCTAGGTGTTGCCAATGGATTGAAACTGCCGACACCGACTATGGAAGGTTCAATCTTTTTGATGGTGTCCGGAAGCGAAGCATTCGCAAAAATGACGCTAAACACCTGTAAAAGCAACCCAAATCCTAGAGCAGGTCTCATTATTCGCAGCATGGATAACTCCAGCAATAAAAATCGACTAATGAAGCCATCGTAACATAGCTTTAATGGTTTAATACTGCCTAATCTAGCGTTACAATCCACCATGCTTATACATTGAATCGAACAAACCAATAATAAAAAACCCTCATTATTGCGGAGAAAAAAATGGAAGGCTCTCCTATCCTTCAGGTCAAAAATCATTCAAAGCTGGCTGCTCTATCAATAATCTTGCTATCAGTATTTCTATTAACCGCTTGTGAAGCAGAAAAGACCGACGAGGAGTATCTTGCCTCTGCCAAGAAGTATGCTGCAGAAGGAAACATGCAGTCTTATGAAATCGAATTAAAAAATACATTGCAGCAGAATCCGGAGAATGCAGAAGCAAGGTATCTGCTTGGACTCCGTTACCTAAAAGCCCAGTTGGGTGCTGCAGCAGAAAAAGAGCTTTCTCTTGCAGTAGAACTTGGCATTCCTGAGGATAAAACAACTATTCCACTTATCAGGGCCATGTATTATCAGTACCGCTATGATGACGTATTAAAGGTAGATCTCGATCACTTATTGGGTGAGGAAACTGCTACCGGTTTACTCTATAAAGGCATTTCACAGCTAAACCTGGGGAAAGCTAAAGAGGCAGAAGCAATTTTTGAATCCGCTGCAAATACAGCTCCGAACTCTATTTCAGGTATGTTGGCAAAAGCTTACCTCTACGCCTTATTCGAGAACTACGATGACGCTTTAGCCATTATTAGTGAGATAAACAGCAAAAACCCTGAAATAACAGAAGCTTACATTCTTCAAAGCAAAGCATTTCTTGCCCTCAGAAACATCGAACCGGCAATTCAGTCGGTTAATAAAGCAATTGAATTAGAACCCAATCGACTAGACCTGTATATCAATGCATCTCGAGTATATCTGGTTAACAAACAGTTGGATGAAGCTGAAAAGAATATTAATACCGTTCTAAAAGCCGCACCCAAACACTTATTTTCGAATTTAATTAAGGCACGTATTCGACTACAAATAAGGGACTTTGAAAGTGCGAGAGAACATGCTGAAAAGGCATTGACTCTCAGTGAAGTTAATAAAGAGGCTAAGCTTATTTCAGGCATTGCGAACTTTTATTTAAAGAACTGGACAGTCGCCAGTGATAGGCTTAGATCCGTTAAAAGCTTTATTAAACCAGACCATATGGCTCACAGGATGCTTTCTTATGCAGAGTTTAAGTTAGGATACTCCAACTCAGCAGAAACCATAGTTGAGTCTATTGGAACTCTAAAACAAGGAGATGAAGCATTACTATCCTCATACGGAAGCGAATTGGCACGTAAAGGTGAAATAGACGAAGCCGTCTCTCTGTTTGAAACTGCAGCTGGATTGAATCCCGACAACGCGGATGTCTTAACTCGACTAGGTATTCTAAAACTTCAGCAAAATGACGTATCAGGCTTAGCTGATTTAGAAAAAGCCCTGGAACAAGATAAAGGCTCTTTTTGGGCTCGGGCAGCACTTGCACGAAATTATCTTCAATCAGGAAACTCTGATGCAGCCGTTAAAACCGCCAACGACCTTATAGCTCTAGAGCCCGATAATTTGGAAGGATATATTTTGCTCGCTGAAGTTCAAAAGGAGACAGGAAATCTGTTAAAAGCAAAACAAACTCTTACATTAGCTTTAGAGAAAACGGAAACCAGGGCACCCATTTATAGAAAACTAGTTGATTTGGCAGCTTTAGAAAAGAACTTTGATCAAGTAAACACCTATAACGATAAAGTACTTTCATTGTTACCAACGGATGGTAAAGCTCTCGGCATTTATTATCAATTGGCTAAGCAGCGAGGGGAACAACAGCAGGCTATTGATCGAGTATCTAAAATAGTTAGTGAGAATAGCGAAAATGATGGCTTGAAATTAGTATTGGCCCGCCTGCATATGGATAACCGCAATATTGAAAAAGCCACAGCCTTGCTTAATAACATTAAGAGCGATTCACCTCAATATTCAAATGCCCAGATTGGTATGGCACGCATGTTTGCCAAAATCGGCCGTACAGAAGAAGCCATTCCCTACGCTAAGAACTGGGTTTCAGCATCTCCGAAATCACAAACTGCTTATCAGTTTCTTGCTGGCCTTTACCAAAATCTTGGTCAGAACCGAAATGCATTAACAACTGTACAGAATGGAATTTCCGAACTACCAGGCAGTGAAACGCTAAAGTTTAATGAAATTCAATTACTGCTTCAGACAGGAAGAGAACAACAAGCTTTATCCAAAATTGCAAGACATGAAAGCGAATATGGAAGCGATCCAAGACTTGAGGCACTTCAGGGCCGCCATTATGCAAGGAAGTCAGATTTTCAACGCGCACTTAAGCACTTTCTCAGATTACATGAAATAACACCGTCGACTCGTTCAATAATCGGTATCGCAGAGTTACACAATCAACTGGGGAATACAGTTAAAGCTAAGGAAGTAATACGTGATTGGTTAGCAGAGAATCCGGACGACCAACCTGCAAGGTTATTCTTGGCAAATATAGGACTTAATACTAATCAAAATGAAGCCATACAACAATATGAGCAATTAATTGAAACAAATAACCAAAACTTCATCGCATTGAACAACCTTGCATGGCTGCTAGGCGAACAAGGCAAGCTTACTCAAGCAATCGACTATGCAAGTCAGGCAAATAAGTTGCGCCCTAACACCCCACAAATTTTAGATACTCTCGGATATTTACTGCTACGAGCAGGTGAAGTAGACAATGCCGTCGAATTATTAAATACGGCACATGAACTTAAGCCTGAAGAACCCACTATCGCCTTCCACTATGCGATGGCACTTAAAGAAAAGGGCAACAATCAAAAGGCCAAGAATTTACTCCTCGCTATAGTTGAGCAAGACTTTCCTGGAAAAACAGATGCACGGGCTCTACTTAAGAAATTGTAACCAGGACAAATCTCACAACACTACAGCGTAGGTATAGCTGGGTTTTCATCCTTGACGTGACAACAGCTCTTCCCTTCAAACGCTAGGCATGGAAGCCTGGTGCATTAAGCCGCTCTTTATCCAAATTCCAAGGCAGTATGAGTGTCGAGACTTTGATTTTTTTGATGTTTG
This sequence comes from Hahella sp., assembly GCA_028280065.1. GTDB lineage: Bacteria > Pseudomonadota > Gammaproteobacteria > Pseudomonadales > Oleiphilaceae > Hahella. The sequence continues at coordinate 16,149 of JANQMN010000035.1, read as the reverse complement.
GCTAAGACAAGGGTGAGATATTGCATTGGTTCCAGATCATGCTAGGCGGCGGTAAGAAGAACCGAGTAAATTTTTTCAACTAGCCATGCGACCGGATTGGGTATTAGCACAGAGGAAGTTTTTACGCGCAATGGCAATGGTTTTAGCAATATGCTCTGACAGAATGTTAGAGATAGGTAATCGGCCATCTTCACAGAAACTGTCCAAGGCATCTAACTGATTGAAAAATAAGTGAAGACTATCAGCATTTTCGTGAACGATCCTTTCACGTTTGAAGGTTTTTAGCCACCGATTGATTTTGGCAAACTTGAAAAAGTGCCGTACAGCCAATGTAAAAACTGAGAACAAGAGCGATGAGATTGACAGAAGTGCGTCTATACTGTTGCGGGTGATTTGACTATCTAAGAGGGATCTTATGATCCTATTAAGCAACAAACCCAACAGTTACTGTTGGGCTTGTTGATTACGCAGTGTCCACTACTAATTAGGCTTTTCTTTTTCGTGATGCTGCACCTAATCCTAATAGGCCCATTCCAAGAAGAGCGATAGAAGCAGGTTCAGGCACTTCAGCAAAGCCCGCAAGATCAGCAGAGCCAGTGCTGTAAAAAGTTACAGTACCATCTCCATTATCAGTTTCAACTGTGCTACCAGTTAAGAGACTGGATCCATAAGAGAAGTCAGCAGTAGTTCCATTGGGGACAGCAATAGTGTCCGTATCGAATGCCTCAGATTGGAAGCTGCCATCTAGGACAACATCGAAAAATGCAGTAGCACCGCCTCCACCAAGCACGTTTAATTCACCCAGCAGAGTTGAATCAATAGCGAACTCATGCCCAGTCAGGGTTAGCCATACGGAGCCATCTTCTGCACTGGATTGATCCAAAGGATCATAAGCAGTCGAAGAATCTACAAATAGGCTAACGACACCGCCACTAAAAATTGTAGTACCGGGAATACTAACTGAATCCGTAGTGTAATCTGAGGTCACGGAATACGTTAGCTGGCACCCAGGGCACACATCATACGAAATATTGTTGAAGCCAGTAACTTCACCCCATGCAGTCAAGGAACCCGATCCTAGCAAGGTATCGACCGTGATCTCTTGTGCAAAACTACCGCTATCGAACTCCGTAATGATATTAGGCACATCAACTCCATCGATTATGAGTGCGTTTGCGCCACCACTTAACAGGAAGCCAGCTCCTACTGCTGCGCTTACTAATTTCTTACTTAATCTCATTTCAAATTGCTCCTAAATTTCACAGGAAAACTGACTACATTTGTTTAAAGGTTGTCGCTCTCAGTCAAACAAAAGCAAAGCTCGTACCAAAACCCATAACCGACTGTATTATATGAATTTTTCAAATTCATCAATAATCGAAAAGTCTTCAACTACGTATAAATGTAAATTATACTGACATCATCTTGAATAAATGGGAGTGACAAACTCGTTTCAGTCCTAGTAAGTTGCTACGTTGCAGTTAATGCGAGGTTTTATCCCGTACTCTACCCAGGAGCGCGAACGGAGTTCCCTAGCCAAGCCCGTCATAACTTTTGATTTAAAGACTACCGATAGCACTTTGGCACGGAAAATAAGGAAGTTAGAGCGAACAAGCAAAAATATTGGCGCTCAAAACACCCGTAATGGCGTTTACGTTGAGATGTCAAATTTTTTGGCAAACGATTCCAACCAGATAAAGTTTAGCGCATTGAGGACGGAACCTACTTAATTCAAGCTACTTCGGCTTACCAACTCTATACTATTGTCCAAAAACCTCTATCACTGCACCCCTAAAACCCCGCCTTAGCCTATGCTGTGAGGCTCACATACCATCCAAAGACTCTAGTTGGACTAACCTTTATCAACCCTGAAACAGTTTAATAAACAACAAAACTCAGTCTCACGTAAAATTCATACCACAAATCCACTATTCTTAGTCGCACTACTTTGGATGGTAACGTCCAGCCGCTAGGATATTATTCGAATCCAGGGCCATTTGAACTAAATTACAGGTTAGCCAATGCATATGCTTTGGATTCAGCACAGAGCTTTGTTGTTTTACATTAAACCTGTAAGGGATGAATCCCTTTTTGCAGCCTTCTTCAAAAAGCTCGGATAGACAGGCATCAGCATCGCTTTTTGAATCGGGGTTTTTTATGTCGTAGATTATTGGAATCGTAGAATCGATCCAATCATGTTTTAAGTTTGTAAAAGTTATCAACGGCTCAATCCCATATTTGGGAGTAGTAGTACGAATATGCTCAATAAACTCCTGTATCTTTGCCGTATTCATGGCGACAAGCGGCGCATACCAAAGCAATCCACACTCATCTTGTGCAGGATTTAACTCCTTAAGCTTATCCGGCTCAACTCTCGGATTCCTCCAATACGCTAAAGGTAATGCCACTTGGTTCGGCTTACCTAACATAATGTCTATACCCTCTTGCAAAGATTTAAGCTGTTTACCTATCGCAGCGAGCTTGCCGTAAGGAAACCAAGCTGTTATTAACTTCCCAAGCGTTAACAACAAAGAATCCGAAAACAGAATTTGATCACAAAATTGTTTTGCAGACTTGCGGATTAAGGATTTTGCAGCCCTAACCAACGGTTTTTTCCCGTAAATTGAACCAACTATTAACCATTCAGGAACATCATGTTGTTTAGCCAATCTATCGACTTGTTCATCCGTCATTACTTGATGGCTGCCTGGCCCATTGGGATTTTCAGCAACCATTGACAGCACACGACGCCTATCCATTAGATTTATCGAGCCTACAACTCCTTCAAAATCCCTTAACGTGGTTCGCACAAAATCAACTGCAGCCGGTAGCTGTCCTTCGTTAAAGCAACGCACATAAAACGAGGCGAAGCCTTCAGGTTTTCTTGCTAGACGAAATGTAGCCTCAATGACAATTCCAAGACTGGACTGGGTAAAAAGCCCATCAATATAAGGACCGACACCGTACTTAAAAGTCTTATCTATAAAATCATCACCAGACTGATCCATACTAGATACTGCAGAACAGTATTCTTCACCACACAAATCCGGATGAGGCAGAATAGCCTTCAAAGCTGTCAATGCACCGAAATGATCAGTATTCGGAGTAATCCCATAACCTCTCTCAAGTGCATTACCCACAATACTACAGTATGGGCCTGCTCCTGTTACAGGCGCCATACATTCCCACCCCTCTTTCTCTAAATACTCGTATAGTTGTTGTTGAGTTACACCCGGCTCCAATGTAATTAAACCGAGCTCTTTACTCGTTGGAACAATCTTCCTCATGCCGCTTAAGTCCAACACCACCAAATCACGACCATCGTTGACGGGATTCAAGCTACCATACCCCCAATTCCGCCCCGAACTAATCGGTTGGATAACAAAGTTGAACTCATTCGCTAAAGAAACCAACTGATGTATCGGTCTTCTGTCAGCTACTTTTACAACAGCCGCTACCGTAACGGGTACGCCAATAGCGTTTCTTTCGTAGTTTTTTGAGATCGTCTCTTTTTCAAGAATCAGCTCTACTGAAGACTCTCCTTGGAAAGCTTCACTAATAATTTGATGTAGATTCATAGATGTTCCTGAGATTCAAATAGCGATTCAATATTGCTCTTGCAAAAACTTAAAACAGATTGCCCCATTTACCTACAAATGGGTCCTGACTATACTGACTAATTGAATATAGCTGAAGATACTTAAGACAGAAGGGATTCAAACGCTTACATCAAAACAATTTCACAGGAACACTTCTGCATGAGCCTACTTAAAAGATTCGCCCAAACAAAAGTTGGCGGAAAACTCATGGGCGGCATGATAGCCAACAAAGTCGACCAAGAAGTAGAGTCTATTGCAACGCACTTTGAACGATTCCTTGAGCCTGTAATTGCAAATAACGACGAACTGAGAAGACGCGTCTTTGAAATACGACACGAAGTTTATTGTGAAGAACTAGGATTTGAAGAACCAAAACCGGATAAGATGGAAAAGGACTATTGCGATGCTTTTTCAGAGTTTTGCATGGTAAAACATCTTCCATCAAATAGCTTCACGGGTTGTGTAAGGGTAGTTTGCCCGCGAGATAAAGAAGAGCTCCTGCCGATTCAAAAGTATTGCTCTCACACTTACCAGGAACATGCGCTTAATCCGGACAAATTTGAACCAACGGAAATAGTGGAAATATCAAGACTAGCAGTGCTTTCAAAGTTCAGAAGACGGAAATCCGACAAATTTCAAGGCGCAGCAACGGGTGTTATTAACGAGGAGACATACTCTGAGCAAGAACTACGGTGTTTTCCATTTATTTCAGTAGGCCTTTATTTGGCTGCAGGAGGCATCACCATTGAAAGATCCAGAAAACATGTGTATGTAATGATGGAACCCCGTCTTGCCCGCAGCATGGCATTGATTGGCATTAAGTTCGAGCAAATAGGCCCAACAGTCAATTATCACGGGCAAAGAGCACCTTACTATATCAACCCGAAAATCTTCCTCGCCAATCTTAAACCTGGTTTTAAAGCTCTGGAAGTCTCCATCCAGAAAGCTATTTTGAAACAGCTTTAAAATAAATCTAGCTTCACTACTTTATTTGGCTGTACGCTAATCAAGCCTCTAACAGGCTTTTAATATGTGGCTTTGTGCTCTTATAGAGCTATACAGCGCTCTAGAACAGCTACTTACATTGTGGCTAGTTGAATGTTTAAACACGCAAAACGGAGCTCTAGCCCCCTTAAAATCGACCTCGGAACCAATTTGGATAAAGGGAATACCCACCATATTGAGTCTCCTAGCCAAACGCTTGTCCATGAAACAAAAAGCACTCTGCAAATGCTCATTGGCATTGAAAAAGGCCAGTGACAGCAAATACAGAACCCTGGCTACATCTGCCGAAAACTTCCTTCGTGATCCTGTTTCCCTAAGAATTGCAAGTCTTGAAACTTCCATATAACTACCAGTTGCCAAATTAACTGGATTGAACTTGGAGTCCATGTAATGCCCTTGATAATGCCTCTCTAGCGGAATCAGTCCGAAGGCATTGAAGCGCGGAATCACAAACCTGAGGGTAGCAATGTATTTATTGGTTTTCTCATTCTTAATTAAAAAGTGCTGAGAAATAGCATCGAAATCATCTTCTTCCTTGTGGTTTGGAAAGCTTTCGGGATTCTCAAAATGAAGCTGTTGGCAATACACTTCAAATCGAATTCTCTTACATACGCCCACCATCTCATCACTAACAGCCTTATGGATGCTAATGGAAGTACTGGAAGAATTGGCATCTAGAAATAGTGAAAAATTGTTTTGAATAGGGTTTGGAAGGTAACTTTCTGCTAGCAAAGCGGAGGTCCTGTACTTGGTTTTATAGGTATCTTTCTACGACGCTTTGCGATTCGACGATCCCTCAACGAACCACCGTAATTAACATTTTTCTGCGTACAACCCTGAAGATTTATAATTTTTCTCAGGAGTTTACCTTCACGAAGCATTTTGTGAAACCCAATTACCGAAAAATTTACAAAACTACAATAAATAACAGCAAGTTATGTTTACTAATTGAACAACTTTCAAGAGACAACCACTCTTGAGCAATTAACCTGGCTAAGGAATCAGGTAGCTACTACTAGCCGCTGTTTGATGAGGAATCCGCCACCAAACCTAAGAATTTTCGTACATGCCACCAGGTATTACCAAGATACTCATAGAGCGCTTTTTCAGACATTGCCAGTCCACCCGATGAAGGCACAAACTGATGATAAGACATTCTTTTACCTTGAATTGCATGGTGGTCTATGGGTACTGGTACGACAACCAACCCCAGCGAATCAAAAATCTTCTTGGCCCTCTGCATATGGCTGGCAGAGGTGACCAGCAGTATGTCTTTAGCGTGACTTAAATGCGGCTTCAATAGCACCGCTTCTCTCTCTGTGTCTTTACTTCCGGAAACTACAACGATACGGTCACTTTCAACGCCCAGCGAAATCATGATTTCCTTTAGATAGTCTGGGTTGGATTTCTCATGATATTTCAAGTGGTGGCCGGAAAGATAAATTCTTGCACCAGGATATACCGTGGATAGGTGCGTTGCCTCCACTATTCGACGTAAGGAGCATGTTGCAACATTCGATGTCTTAGGTAACGAAGGATCTTCACTATTCCAGCAACCTAGAACAGCTATCGAATCAACTGTCTGCAACTGATACTCATATTTCGAGTGCAGGCTCTCAATCGGTCTCAACAAAAAAAACGAAAATTGGGGTACCGAGACCGTTAAAAGCGCAACCATTCCTACCGACACGAAAAACCGACCTTTTACCAGATCCTTCTTCCTATATAGGAAATAAATAGCAATACAAAAAAGCAGCAGGCAAATTGGCAGTGGTGCAATCATTGTCCCGACAAGCTTTTTTAGAAAAAACGTAATTTCCATTTCATACTTCCTTTGGTGAATCGCTACTATCAATCTTACACAACAAATTTAAGACCCCTAAAAAACATGTATTTGTTCGCCCTCTTGACGTCAATTTTTTTTACACAACAATGCTGCCAATCTAGAAAGAGCCAATCAAATCAGCAAGTTAATATATGGCTTAGAAATTGCTTGCCAGTATATATATTTAAGTCTTTTACTTTTCCGAGTTGAGCTATCAGGTATAATTCGGAAATCATACAGCTTCGTTAGGGCAATAGCATGGACTCAAACAATCAAGACAGCCAAAACGCACCAATTGAAAATGGTGATGGCAGACGTAAGTTCTTACAGCGGTCTGCAGCCGGATTTGCGCTTGCAGCACTTTCAAGTAAGTCTGTATGGGCTACTAATATCGGAATTACCGCTTCAATCGTAGCGTCCGGGCATGGCTCTGACTTTGCGGGAGGATTCCCAATTCAGTTGCAAAAACCTGGTTACTGGCGAGGTATAATTAATAGCCTGCCGGAAAAGGAAGAAAAATTTAATTACGTTTTTGGGGGCAAACTGATTGTTAGTGCAGGATATGCGGATAAGAATCGTAAACTTAAGGTGGTATTAAATGACTCAAATTTTGCCGGCCCAAACAATATTAATGTAATGCTGGTCGCTATGTACCTAAATGCCACATATTCTGGATTTCATTCCGTTTACTACCCGGTAGCAGATGGCCATCCGTTCTCAAATCCAAAGTCCTATGCAAAACATGTTTACAATGAGGCACTACAGAATCCACTCAATACGGCAGCCTTTCTAGACGATTTTTTAAATTCTTGTCATCAAGGCGGTACGTGCACGGTATTGGGCTAGCCAAATTCGGTTAGCTCCCTAAAAAACCACAAGTGAAATTAAGGACGAAGCAAGATCAAGTTCAGTATTCAAGAAGGTGTATACTCACATACCTTTTCAGATGGCTCGGGGACAGTCTTATATGATGAGCGCTCGGGCCATTCGTACATTTGTATTGAGGAACTGTCTGATATTCTCAATCTAGGTTCAAACGTTTACGATAATCAGACAGAGAGACAGCAAAAGCTCAAAGATATCGCAGGAATATTATTAAAAAACGATATCCTTGAAAGTAGCCCAGCACTTAACAAGGACTGACATCCCCATCTATACTTCCGTCAACGCCACTTATCGCACTGCAAATCATAAAGTGGAAAACCTGGCAATTGGATAGCACCCTTGAAATCGGTCCCGGTTACAATAGACCTATCTCCATTTAGTTTTCTGGTCAATACAAATATTCCGCTGGTGGTTGATAATCTATTCCGGATTTATCCAGACAGCATTGTCTCCCATGGAGAATCAATCAAGAACTCAAAGGTCTGCAGTTACACTGTTAGCGCTATCTCCTCTTCTGGAGTTCGCAAGATTGTCAAACCTCAGGCACGTTTCTTGTGCGACCAAAAGGAACCATTCAAACCTCTTGCAATTAATCAGGGCTATGCACTTCTTGAATGGGGGATGAACTGGACCGTGGCAGCCATGGAAATGCAGCATGTGATTACCCACTCCGCCGTCCTGGCCAGAGAGAATAAAGCCATCCTATTTCCAGCGCCTCCCGGTTCGGGAAAAAGCACTCTCACTGCCTATCTTGTCTATAAAAACTGGCGCCTGCTTTCCGACGAAATGGCCCTTATTCAGCCCCACTCCAATACCGTTTACCCTTTTGTAAGGCCAATTTGCCTTAAAAATCGTTCTATTGAGATCGCCAAGAAGTGGTTTGCCGCCGACAGATTCTCTTCGATTGCGCCAAATACACATAAGGGAGATGTGATTCATCTTTCTCCTCCTGACCCTTCTTGGTCAGAACACAAGTCGCCTGCAAAAATTTGTGGAATAGTCTTCCCAAAATACAAAGCGGGTTCGGAACTGAAAATTTATAAACTTACGATGGCGGAAGGTTTCATGGAATTTGCGTCAAACGCTTTCAACTACGGCGTGATAGGAGCGACAGGCTTCAAAACCATATCCAATATCTTAGAAGATGCTCCTGTGTTTGAAGTCGAATACAGCGATTTGGAAGAAGTCAAAGAATTTCTAGAAGAAGACATCATAGCCAATGCATGATATGGATGCGAACACTCTCATTAGACTTTTCTCCAATCCGGAGGACGCGCTAAAGCTTTCATTAAAAGAGTGGCAACTTGTGGTGCTCGCACTCCGACATCAACAACTTTTAGCAAGATACGCAATTCGGTTCAAAGATTTCCAGGTATTTGAAAGTCTTCATAATTATGTTAAGCATCATTTGATTAATGCCGAAATTGTTGCAGAGAAGCAAACTCTCCAAGTGCTGTTTGAGGCTCGCCAACTATCCAAGCAACTCACCAAGTACAATGCTCAGTTCATTTTCTTAAAAGGCGCAGGTTACTCACTATCCGGCCACCCTGTAGGTGCTGGCAGAACTTACAGCGATATTGATGTGTTAACCGCAAAAGAGCACATAGAAAACATCGAAAAAGACCTAACACTTCACGGATGGCTTCCCGAAAAAATGACGGATTATGACCAAAAATATTATCGGACCTGGGCTCACGAAATCCCACCGATGAAACATGCTGAGAGAGGCACGGTACTAGACATTCATCACAACATTGTTCCACCGGTATCAAACAGGGCACCGGATTCCTCCGTTTTTTTTAACAACGTGGAACTTTCTGAAAGTGGTCATTGGACTTTTACCAAGGAGGCCATGACCCTGCACTCCCTCGTACACTTGTTCTTTAATGAGGATTTCAAGTATGGATTTAGGGACTTGTTAGACTTGCATATTCTCATGACGACTAATGCAGACAACACCTACTGGTCCAAGTTGGTTGCGATGGCAAAAACTTCAGGATTTACCGGTGAGCTGTATTTGGCTTGCCGATATACCCAAAAAATCTTAAACACACCGGTACCTATAGAGGTGTATCGAGAACTGAAACCCTATAGATCCTGGACAATGCCGGTACTTGACTACATTTTCCTGCGCCTGCTTTCACCGAACCACCCATTTTTTGCACTGCCGGGTTACAAACTAGCAGCATTTTTGGGGTTTATTCGTGGACATAAACTGAAAATGCCATTTCATATTCTGTTTTTTCACACGATTACCAAAGGAGGCAAACTTATCCTAGAAGCATTATTTGGAAGCAGCCTTTTTGCAAAGAATGAAATTACCCGGCCCAAATAGGGTTTTAGCCATGCAAGGCTATGTTTTTACAAATTTCAGAATCACGAAAATCTGAACAACAGAATTAACCGCACCTTCAATATTCACACCGACAATATCTCAGTGCACTTAATAAACCGGTCAGAGCGGCCTTCTTTTGCAGGGTTTACCCTATTAAATGACATCCCAGCCATTTTATAAGCTGGAATAGAATCTAACTAAATGGCCACACCATGGGAATAAGCAAGGTAGCAGTAATACCCACTAGTAGACTCAATGGTAATCCTAGCTTGATGTAATCTGTGAAGCGATACCCACCTGGTCCCTGGACCATAAGGTTAGTCTGGTATCCAATAGGAGTTAAAAAACTCGCAGACGCGGCAATCATCACCGCCACTAAGAATGGATATGGACTCAATCCACCGCTTTCCGCCGCTCCTAACGCCACTGGAAACATTACAATTGCCGCCGCATTATTCGTTACAACTTCAGTCAATAGGACCGTAATAACGTAAATCATAGTCAATAACAGCCAAGGATTGTCGTCTGAATAGAGGCGCAACCCACCCACCACAATCTCAGCAAGCCCGGTTTTTTGTATTGCCATTCCCAGCCCAAAAGCCATCGCAATGGTGAGAAGAAGACGATAATCCACTGATTTCCTGGCAGTTTCAGTATTTATACAGCCTGTTAGCAACATCGCACCTGCTGCGAGAAGCACAGAATTAAGAATGGAAAATAGTCCACTAATATTGAGCAAAACCATCGCCACCACAATAGCCGCCGCTACAGGCGCCTTTTCATAAGCACCAACGGACTCGGACTCCAGTCGATTAATCAATAGAAAGTCCCTACTATAGCGATACTTAAATAGAAATCCCTTTTGCGCCTCTAGCAGCAGGATATCGCCAGGCTGAATCACAATGTCGCCGACTTTCCCGGAAATCCGCTGCCCATTCCGGGCGACAGCTAAAACAGCAGCGTTATATCGGTGGCGAAACCTGGAAACGCGAATACTTTTACTAACGATAGGGTTTTCCGCAGCGACAACAGCTTCAAACAAACGTCTTTCACTTTTCTGACCATGCACCTTAAAACTTTGATCATCATCGACCACTAACCCGCGAATATTGCGAAGTTCGACCACTGATTCCACCGCGCCGACAAATACCAGTTTGTCTTCTGCTTGAATCCGGGTGGATGGTGCGACTGCCGATAGAACCTCACTGCCTCGGTTAATTTCAATCAAAAATAAACCCGGCAAATGCCGTAATCCAGCTTCTTCAATAGATCTATTGACCAACTCTGAAGCAGATTCAACGCGCATTTGCACCATATACTCTCGGGTATTTTCAAACCGATCTTCTGCGGACTGGCGATTCGGAAGTAAAAATTTTGGGAATATTAGTAAATAAACAAGGCCAATAAGACAGATTGGGATACCTATATACGCAAGGTCAAAAAGGCCGAAGCCGTCTATGCCGCTTTGTTTTGCAAGGCCATCTACAACCAGGTTGGTACTGGTACCGATTAGTGTACAGGTTCCCCCTAGAATTGCAGCGTAACTTAGTGGCATTAACAGTTGAGAGGCTTGGTATTGCGTTCTTTTCGCCCATGTTTGAATGGATGAGGTAAATATGGCGACTACCGGACTGTTATTCACAAACGCACTAAGCGACATAGCGGCAACTAAAATTCGCAGTAAAGCCCACGAGAGTTTCTTCGGCACCCCCAATAAAAACTGGCTCAGCCAACTAACTGCTCCCGTGGCTTGTAATCCTGCCACCACAACGTATAAAACAGCTATTGTCACCAGTCCGGGATTAGTAAATCCGGCCAATGCTTCCTCAGGTTTCAAGACATTGAAAAGAATCAAAATAGCAACTGCCGTAACCAGCACTAAATCGGAGGAATATCGGTTGCTGGCCATCAACCCCAGAGAAAGCAATGAAATAAAAGCAACGAAGATGATATCGAACACTAGGGAACTTCCTGATGAAAGCGGGCAAGTATAACATTTACTTGTTTAGTGACTAATTCTCAGAATGCATTTTATGTCATATTGTGCGATAACAAGCTTAGTAGGGTTGCTAATACAGTAAAAACGCGGAATGATGCTTGGCTGTAACGGTTGAGTTGCTATTGTTTAGCCCTCATCTAACGCTGTTTTTGAGAAAAAGGACGTAAAAGACTTGTTTCAGTTCACTAGGGAAATTGTCACTAGCATTCGCCGCAACAAGCTAAGCACACTTGTCTTCTGCGGTTTACTTGTTGCTTGGTATGCCGGTTTCTGGACAGCCGTAGCATCGGCTTATGACATTTGGATAGGAAATGAGATTTTCAATCACTGCCTATTCGTTGTCCCAGGCGCCTTATATCTAATTTATCGACAACGTTTTTTCCTTGCACAACTACAGCCGAAACCAAACCTTTTGCTTGTAGCACCGCTAGGGCTAACATCCTTCGCATACATCCTAGGCGTCTTCGGAGAAATCCAACTACTTGAGCATCTGGCGGCATTTAGTTTCTTGCCACTTGCCATTGCCTTATGTATTGGAGTCCGTGTAGCGCTTACCATCGCCTACCCATTGTTTTTCTTTGTTTTTGCCATTCCTACGGGTGACCAGTTAATCCCCTTCTTGCAGGACATTGCTGCCGAATGGTCCGTATTTTTGCTGAAGCTCACTGGTGTTCCCGTCTTTCGAAATGGCTTATACATCGATATTCCACACGGACGCTTTCTGGTCGCTGAAGCCTGCTCCGGTATTAGTTTTACCATTGTATCGGTGGTGTTCGGCAGCTTGTATGCGCACCTAAACTATACAAAATTATGGAAGAAGTCAGTTTTCTGGGTAGTCGCATTATTAGTGCCAATGGTTGCAAACATCTTTCGCGTGTACGGCATTATTCTTGTTGCCCATCTTACGGACATGGAACACGCTGTTGGCACTGATCACCTAATTTATGGATGGTTTTTCTACTGCATCGTATTATTCCTACTCATTCTGGTCGGCGAGTTCGGTAGAGAAAACATAAGTCTTCAGCCATCCGAATCTTCCACGGATTCCCGACAAAAAACTTCGTCTGATTGGATTCTCTCGACATTCAAACTGCCTTTAGCAATAATTCTTTTTTTTCTGGCAGCTCAACAAATCTATATTCTTGCTTTTGGTGTTGAAAAGTCAGCGGATTACCAGGCAACTTTGGCCTTCTCCTGGATACAAAGTTATGACAACAAGCCACCAAACTGGCAGCCAAGAATTCTAAATCCGGATGCGGAACTGGCGGGCTATCTCCAGGAAGGAGACCAAAAAATAGATGTTTATTTAGCTTGGTATAGTGGCCGCACAGAAGGGGAACTAATTTCTGCGCTCAATCGCGATTACGATATCGAGAAGTGGAATATTTTATCCAGAAAATCCATAGGCTCAGATAGCATCACAGGGCCATTTAGTGGGTCAGTCATTACCACGCCAGGAGGGCAAAAGCGTGTTGTTTTAAGCTATTTCCTGCTTGAAAATTTTCAATCAAGCTCCAAACTGCAGATCAAGCTTAAGCAAACGTTTGATGCTCTCATGGGAAAACCTAAAGCCGGTGGTTACGTCGCATACTCCCTTTCTTTTGATAGCAATAACTCTGAGGCGGCTGCACTCGCCCTCCTCCGTACGAAAGCCGAGAAGCACCATGCAGATGTTCTTGCAGTATTACCTTTTGAACAACGCCAATGAAAACTTTTCCTTGGATTATCAACCAATTGCTTGTCTTGGTGCAGAAATATGAAATTCCAGGAAAGTACTGGCTATATCGCCGATTTCTCGCTCGGTATGGCAACAGGCTAATTAAACACAATCTATACGGAAAAAACTTTTATGTTCCGTGGGACCAATGGTGCTTCTGGCTCGACTATGGTCCTGAGAATTACTATCGAAAAGAAATAGATCCGTTAATTGAAACAATCAACAGGGAAAATGACCGAGTTACACTATTCGACCTGGGAGCAGACATAGGTGTCGTATCAGCACTGTTAGTGGGCAACTGCCCTAACATAGCAAGCTTAATAGCTGTGGAACCGAATCCAATTTCATTCGAGATACTAAATAAAAATATCAATAAACTTAAGCCAAAAAAAGCTTTATTAAACGTCGCTATATCCGACCATCAAGGTTCTGCCGATTTGATTTTTAATCAGCAACTTGCTTCAGATCATGAGGCCTATATTCAAACTTCAGCATCAGGTAAAACCCAGGTTACAACTGTAGATCGGATCGCGTCACAACTAGATTATCCAATCTCTGAGACAATTGTGCTTAAAGTTGATGTAGAGGGGCAAGAACAAAAAATGTTTGCTGGTGCTTCGGATACCATTAGCAAAGCAAGTAAGGTTATTCTATTTATCGAGCTTCACCCAACAACTCTTTCCAGGGAAAATCTGACACCGGAAGGAATTTTTTCGAAAGCGGAAAACCTCCGCAGTTTCAAATGGCTAGTTCCTCTAAAAGGCAACATGACTTTGGATCGTTCAAAGCGTTTTTATGAACAGGTTGAGTACCAACAGTACGATATCATTGGCATTTCACATTAATCCAAGTCGAGACTGTATATAAATCGCTCTCTTTCTGCACAATTAGAGTTTGCACGAATTTTTGATCAATACCAGGCATTTACTCGATAGTTAAACTCGGTATCGGTTATAAATTTGACGGCGCATCTCTTACATCTTTACTGCAATGTTCAATGTTCTCACTGTTGGCAAAGATACTTAATTAAGTATCTTTACTAAGCTTCAAAAGCTTTAACATCAAATTATGAATATATGCAAAGCAATGAACCTTATCTTTAAATAATAGAATTGTGACTAAATGCAATAAACCAAATATGAATAAAGTAATTGTACACTGCAAAATAAAGTTGACCCAGACGTTATAAAAAGACACTTGTTGTGCGATGAAGCCTGATACCAACACAAATATAACACTGATCGACATCACAGAAGATAAGATCAATACTGCAATCTTGCTCACCAACAAGTAAACAACTAGCACAAAAAATATAAATACACTAAAGATATCAATGGCTATCTTATATTTAGCCAACTCAAAAACATCTTCAAAATCCACAGCTACTAAAACCACTATCTGAACTATCATTGCGAAAATAGAATATAAGAGCAGCATAAAAGTCTTATCTTTTAGCATTGCTATGTTGGCCACCACATGGTTAAGTGCCACAACAATCGTAAAAAAAGAAAATACACCTAATAGCTCCGCATATCCAATCCATTGTTGCCCCAGTATTAAAAGAACCAAAAAGTCATATTGTTGGTATATAAGTGAAATAATTGGAAAACATATTATTCCAATCAGGTAAAAAACTACTTGGAGTTGTTTTTCAAAATAACTTGGCGTATTTTTGAACTGTGATGCTTGGGCAAGGAATGTTCCAAATGCAGGTTTAACCAGCATTGTTGCGGGAATGTTTCCGTAGTATCTAATTGAGTTGTAGGCACCCATAACTGCTTTATCGAATATAGTGCTTACATATATTGTATCAAACTGAGTTTTTCCAAAGTTAACCAGTGATTGCGGAAGAATCCACTTGGAAAAACTCCATTGAGGTTTGAAATTTGACAAGGAAAATACTGGTACTTTTGGTGCTAAAACATAGCTCATAATAACCGTACTAGAGGCGACCATAAATTGGCCAATAATCAATGCCCAATAAGATTTATAAAAGACTGCTATGGAAATGGTTATACCGGTAGTAACTAGTCGCGAAACTAGGTTCCACTGCATAATTGCCTTTAGATCCTGGTTTTTATACTTATATATTATTCCAGGGCTTTGCATTGAAAGAACAAATACCTGAAGAGACAAAACCAAAATAATTGGAACGAGCCTATCATCTTGATAAAAATCGGCAACAAATAAACTAGAAATTGCTAAAAGTAATGCTAAAGAGTTTTTTAAAATGAAGTTCATCGTCCAATTAGTATGAACTTGATAGTCTTCCAAATTATTTCTGCTTAGTAAGTATTGTCGTCCCCCAGATTGAGAAATAACATCAACAAAATTTAAAAAAATAAGCGCTATTGCCACTAGACCAAAGTCTTCAGGGGTGAGCAATCTAGCCAATATCATCAGGCTGAATATGCCTATCACCCTTCTGGTAACCTGGGTTAACAAGTTATATAAACTAGCTGCGATACCTTGTTCAACGGTTAACATTTACTTTACTCTTCTAATTTTACCGTTAAAAAACGGTGTTTTAGTGCTCAAGGGAATTCTAGACATATTTGCTGGCAATGCACGGGCATGAGTCATATTGATAGGATACTGGGCTGCTCAGCATCAATTGAACTATCTCAAGACATTGAAAGCGAGGTGGTGGGAATGAGCAAAACATTGTTTTGCTCAATAATATATTGTTGAACTAAGCCGCTGCGCGGGGCTGTACCTACCTGAAGACTCAAACATCACCTGCAAGATTTAACTAACCTTCCCACACTTACTCTGTCGCCCTCT
>JANQMN010000144.1 GCA_028280065.1 Hahella sp. | reverse complement strand
TCTGATGAACAAGTGGCTGGGCAGCCCTTCGACTTTACCGCCATTATCCGCACCGCGAATCGCGGTACACCAACCATTCTGGGCGAAGGCGGCTGTCATGGTGGTACCCATTACATATGCGGCGTTCATCCAGCAGAAATCGTTGTGATCAACTTTTGCCGCTTTGCCGGTGTTTGGGTCAAGCGGAAGTTCTTCATAGTTGAACTCTTCCACGGTTTTGCCGTTTGAGCCGTAAGGCATGCGGGACAGCACCCGTGGCATGACCAAGGTGGTGAAACGGGAATCTTCCGAATCCCGGAAGCTGCGCCAGGGGATATATTCCTGGGTTTCGAAGATTTTTTCGATATCGCGTGGCTGGGTCAGTTCGGTGTAATCGTCAAATCCGAACATCTTGGGTCCGGCAGCGGAGATGAACGGGCAGAAGCCGGCGGCTGCAATGCCACTCATATTCTGCAGAAGTTCCACATCTTCCGGGTGGTTGGAGAACTCATAGTCGCCGATCAGCAGGCCGTAAGGCTCGCCACCGGCGGTACCGAACTCTGCTTCGTAGATTTTCTTGAAGGTTTGGCTTTGGTCGAATTCGACGGCTTTGTCCAGGTCCTTATAGAGTTCCCGCTTGCTGATATTCATCAGGCGGATTTTCATGCTGGAGCTGGTTTCGGTATTCATCACCAGATGGTGCAAGCCGCGCCAGGAACCTTCCAGCTTCTGGAATTTTTCATGGTGCATGACAGCGGAAAGCTGTTTTGACATCAGCGCATCAATCTGGTTGATCGCTTTGTTAATGGTGACCGTGAGGTTGCGGTCCCATTTCACCATACCTGCACTGGCTTGCTTCGCCAGGTTGGCTATAAGATCTTGGGCTTGGTCGGGTTCGGTCTGTTTCGTGGCGGTGATCGCCATATCCAAAAGACTACCGGATTCCTCTTCTGCTCCGGCCCCTTGGCTCTCTAGTTCCGCATCGCTCATTAGGCATCTCCTCCATCATCTTTCGGGTTACGTTCATCGACTTCTTTACTCAATGAAGCCATTTTATCGGTATCTGACAGGACTTTTTCCAACAATTCTTCCAGCTCCTCGGAACGGTCTGCCTTACTCAACAGGTCACGGAGCCGGTTACGCGCATCCAATAATTCCTTTAGGGCAGGAACCTGACCAACTACGTTTTGTGGTTCGAAATCCTCAATGGAATTGAATTGAAGCTGGACCCCGACTTGCTTATCCGGATCATCGGACGTTTCGTCCTTGACCTTCATTTCCAACGTGGGATCGATTTTTTCCATGATTTCATCGAAATTGTCACGATCGATGTTAACGAACTTGCGATCACGCAAGGCTTTCTTCGCGCCTTGGTTGTCGCCGGAATAGTCGCCCATAACTCCGACCACAAACGGCAATTCTTTCTTGACTTCGGCACCGCCGGTTTCAACATCGTAAGTAATGTGTACGCGAGGTTTGCGCACTCGGTTGAGTTTGTCCTGTAGGCTGTCAGGCATTGTTTTGTACCCCTCTGTGGATGGATTGTCTAATTATGAGACAGAATTAACATTTTTCTAGGTTTGCTCTCGGATAAGCGCCGTATCAGTTCCATTCCCTTTAACTACTTTAGAAACTCCAGTCCGAACCTTGTTCGGGAGCCGGTTCTGGTGCAGTGGGAGTGGTCGCTGGAGATGGGCTGGCGATAGGCGTAATTGGGCCCGACGGTCCGGCTTCTTCTCCGATCTCGATTCCGGTCATTAAAGAATAGTGCATCCTTGCATTGGCGTCAGGTATTAGTTCAGCCAAAAGTCGGGATAACGGCATGCGGGCATAATGCGCCGCTCTTTCAATCATGCCGCTAACCGGAGAGTGCGGTTCGATTGCGCGAAAATAGTTCGCGACAGCCAGCAGCTGACGCACCGCGTCATCCCGGCTCTGCATTGGTCCCCTGGCTACCATCTGGCCGCCACCGGCCGCGACGGCAGGACCGCCGGCGCCTGGTGCTGCCGCTTCCCCTCCTCCTTCGGCAGCCGCTTCTTCCGCCGGTGCCAGCTTGTCCGCCATGATGTGCTGATATTGCTCCAATACTTCCCGCAGGGAATTTCGCACATCGGTTATCGGCAAACGCAGGCTTTCGCCCGCTTCCTCGCATTTTTTATCGATCAGATCGCCGATTTCGTTCCAAAGGTCGATGGTTTTTTCCAGATCTTCGATAAAATCCCTGGCGGCATCCGGCGTCGTGGCGTTGACCTGCATTTTGATCGTCTGCTCGTTCACTCCCATCTCGGTAAGCTTGGCATCGCGCTCGGCAGGATCTTCGATCTTCATGGCGTCCTGAATGCGATTATAAGAGTTGAAACTGAGCAAGATCTCGGAGTCGGGAAACATAGGCGCATTGGTCAGGGGCCGCACAAGGGTGCCGCCGCCTTCTTCGCCATTGAGCGATATCAGGGGATAGACGCGGGTTTCTATACCGTCTTCATCAGGTACCGGATAAATCGTATCCCAGAAGTTTTCGATCAGCTGTTTGATGATTTCGAAACCGTCTCGAAGCCCAGGGAAGCCGTTAAGTTTCAACAGACATTCGGCAAACCAGGCGGCAACTTCAAGGTCTTTTGATTTCTTTTTCAATATCGCCGGCGCTTGCTTACGAATGATCTTCCACTGATCCTGCAACTCCGGTTCGACACTACTGTCAATCACTGCCGTTTTGGCGAGGCTGACAATTTTACGCCGGGCCGTTTTGATCGCGGAGTAATCCGCATCGCTGATTTCTCGCAAATCCGGACCGGACGGAATATCGCCGTCAATGGGTTTTAAAAATGGTTCGATTTCAATTGTTGGTTCTGAAGCCATCACGGTTCCCTCAGTACGGGCTAATTCATGTCCAATGGCAATAAAGCTTTTGACTCTATTGATAATGGATGGTTTTATTTTGGCTCTTTAGTTTAATTGTTTGACTCTGATACTGTCGTGCTGCGACAAAATGCGCTCTGCGACGGCTTGATATTACGACGCAAATATTCGGCCGTTGAAGAAAAACTATGACCGAATGTAATTCGAGTTGGCGGAATCTGCAAGAGCCTCATGGCATTTATTCTTCCTAACCGCCTGATTCCGGGTGGTAAATAGTGCGAATCCAGAAAGTTCTGGCGGTAGTATCTTGGACGATTATGCTCAGTGGCTGTTCATCATCGCCGCATATTGCCGGTGACGCCGCGTCAAAATGGACCTATCAAGCGCCATTTGAGCTATTTTGGGGCGACCGTCCCAAGCTGCAAGCAGGACAATTCCCTCCCAATATACAGATAATCGCGATCGAGGGTGACGGACGTCCCTGGCTTACGCCACGAAAAATTGCATTTGATCCGACCCCCGCTTCACCTCTCATGCTGGATTGGTTTAACTCCACCAGCCACCATGCGGTCTACTTGGGCAGGCCCTGCTATTTTGGCGCCAGGCAGCTGCAAGACCGTTCCGTCCCGGTAAAAATCACGCCGCGCCCTTCCGGTGTTGCCTGTGATCCTTATTGGTACACCTTTGGGCGCTATTCGCAACCAGTGGTGACCAGCATGCAGCAGGCTTTGGAAGCGGAATCAGGACCCTGTAGAGTTATACTCGGGCATAGCGGCGGGGGAACCCTGGCGATGCTGCTGGCCGCCGAACTGGCGAATGTGATCGGCGTCGTGACCCTCGCAGGAAATCTTGATGTGGCAGCATGGCTCAGCCACCACCGCTATTCTCCTTTGCCGGGCTCTCTCGATCCCGCCGCTCGACCTCCTTTGGCTTCCGGAATTCAACAGATTCATATTGCCGCGGAAGGCGATCGAACAATATTGGCAGCCTGGATACAAGCAGAAACCCGCAGACAGGGTGGTGAATTTTTGCTGTGGCCGGTTTCAAGCCACAACCAATGGCGCTCTCAATGGCCAAGGCTGGACGCATTGTTGACCACTATCCTGGCTAATGCGCCTAAAACCTGTAGCGAGTGAAAACGGTGAATTGAATTTGTACTTAACTACAAAAGGTTACCGAATAGTTTCAGGGTATTACTTCAACTTGGCGCTTGCCTAGATAAGCAACCGAAGATGCCAGCGGACTTTGCCTTGCTAAATTTAGTTTTCCCTTCAGTGAAGGGGGCGCTAAACTTAGTTTAAGGTTTTTTCTGTTGCGCGGTGATGGAAATTTGTGTGCCGCCGCACGAGCTGTGAAGCTGGCCCACTTATTATTAGGACGGTGACAAATGATAGGTAAACTGAATTTACGACGCTCCGGTAAGTTAGGCAATTCGAGCTTACTGTTGGCCGTAGCTTTATTACTCGCTGCTTGTGGGCCTTCACAAACAGTAGCCCCGGATGCGGTTCCTGAGAAAAAAGGCGATGAATTGATGGTCGTTGACTGTTTGTTGCCGGCGCAGGTTCGTCAACTGGGAAAAAAGGCGCGCTTTTTGACTGCCCGGCGGCCGATTAAGACCACTGCGGAAGATTGTGCCATCCGTGGCGGCGAGTACACAGCGTTTGATCGGGCGGATTATGCCACGGCACTGAAAGTCTGGCTCGATCAAGCCAAAACCGGTGATCCCGAAGCCCAGACCTATGTTGGTGAAATCTATGAAAAAGGTCTTGGATTGCAACCGGATTATGAAGTTGCCGCCATCTGGTACCGAAGGGCTGCGGAGCAAAATTATACCCGTGCGCAGATTAACCTGGGAAATCTTTATGAAAAAGGCCTGGGCGTCGACAAGAATCCGATAGTGGCCTTAAACTGGTATCGCCGTGCCTCCGGTCTGGATACCGACAAACTGCAGTATGCTTCGACCATTGTCGCCAACAACGTTTTGCAAAAAGAACTGCAGTCGTTGCAAGGCGAAGTTGAGGGCTTACGGGCGTTTAAAGATCAAACCGAAGCTGAAAAGGAACAGGCGCGCCTGGCAGCAGAGCAGGCGAAACTAGAGGAAGTAAAACGGCTAGCGCAAGAGGAGGCCGCGCAAAGGCAAGCTGAACAGCAAGCGGCCAACCAGGCGGCGGAACAACTGCGAATCGAATCGACGACTCCCGGCGAACCACCCCCTTCGATACAGATTCTGGATCCGCCTATTTCCTTGACTCGATCCGGTCCCACGGCGCTATTGCGCAGTGCTACCGCGACCAAGGAAGTCATCGGAAAAGTGGAATCCCCGCTCGGCGTAAAAACCTTCACTGTTAATGGCATCCCCGTGGAAGTCGACGAGTTTAATCTGTTCTTTGTCGATGTGCCTCTGACGGGGCAAAAGACGGATGTGGCCATGACCGCCGAAGATATCAAGGCGCAACGTATCGGATTTGAGTTTGCGATGTTTTTGGACAAGAGCCAGCAAGTTCCGCAATCCCAACTGATTACCTTCGATTCGAAATCCAAATCCCCAAGTTTTGCCGGGGTGAATTTCGGCCGCTATTACGCGCTGGTGATTGGCAATCAGGATTACCAGTACTACCAGGATCTGGAAACGCCGGAAAATGATGCGCGGGAAATAGCCGCGATACTGAGTAACCGGTACGGCTTTACCACCAAGTTACTGCTGAACGCCAACCGCTACGAAATGTTGTCGGCTCTCAACGAATTTCGCGAGACCCTGACCGAAAACGACAATTTGCTGATCTACTATGCCGGGCACGGCGAACTGGAGGAGGCCAACGAGCGCGGTTACTGGCTCCCGGTGGATTCGGAGCCGGGTAACACCGCCAACTGGCTTTCAAACGTGTCGATTTCTGACTTGCTGAATACGTTTCCTGCCAAGCATGTGATGGTGATTGCCGATTCTTGTTACGCAGGAACCTTGTCCACCGCGTCCGTCGCCCGCCAATCCGCATTTGTGAACCAGGATGTTCAGAAGGAATGGCTGGAGGTGATGAACTCGGTCAAGGCACGAACGGTAATGACTTCCGGCGGGGTTCGGCCGGTGCTGGACCAGGGTGGAGAAGGGCATTCGGTATTTGCCAAGGCATTCATTGATGTATTGGGTGGCAATGAGGACTTGATTGACGGTAACCGGTTGTTCTTGTCGGTCCTTGGGGATGTCCGGGAACGTTCGAAAGAACTGGGTGTTGAGCAGATTCCCGACTACGGTGCCATTAAGTATGCAGGACACGAAGCCGGTGAATTCTTCCTGGTTCCGGCGGGTTGAGGTGCAGTCTCACAGCTTTCTCCGGGGCGTAACGCCCCTCCTGATGGTGCTGTCAACGTCGCGGGACCGCCGGTGGAGCAGACAATGTCCGGGAAATCAAGAGAAAATCCTTGGCCCAACCGGCTTTAACGCTATAATCAACTAGTATTTTCTATTCCTCTGAATCAGGCCAGAAGCCTGATTCAGCAATGATTGTGGACGGCTGGCGTTAATGTCGGATACCCAAATATATCAACCGAAACGTGCAAAAGAGCAATCCTTCGGCAAATATCGCGTCACCCGAGAACTGGGCCGCGGGGCGATGGGCGTGGTCTATGAATGCTTCGACCCGGATTTTGAACGCGCTGTCGCCGTAAAAATCCTGTCTCCGGACCTGCTCAAACACGATACCTCCGGGGAGTACCGGCAGCGCTTCCGGAATGAAATGAAAGCTGCGGGGCGGCTGGCGCATCCTAATGTTATCAGCGTTTTTGACGCTGGTGAGCAGGAAGGCGTGCCTTATTTCGTGATGGAGTACGTCGATGGCACCGAACTCAAAGACGCCCTGGATGACGGGCAGCGTTTTGAGACGGCTAAAGTCGTCAAGCTAATGCGCGAGGTGCTTGCGGGCCTGCGCTATATCCATAATCACAATATTATTCACCGCGATCTGAAACCGGCCAATATATTTATCACCAGTGAAGGCTCTGCAAAAATTACCGACTTCGGAATTGCCAAACTCGAAAGCTCGGAACTGACCAGGGTCGGCACTATCATTGGGTCGCCGCGCTACATGTCCCCCGAACAATGCCAGGGATTGCCGGTGGATGCGCGCAGCGATTTATTTACCGCGGGCATCATTTTTTACCAACTGCTGACCAACGAACACTGCTTCGATGCCAACAGTCCCACGGCGATCATGCAGAAAATCATTCATAGTTCGCCTGAAAATCCATCTGTATTGATACCCACGCTCAACAAAGCCTACGATACCATTATCCAGAAAGCGTTGGAGAAAAGTCCGGATAAGCGCTTTCAAACCGCAGAAGAGTTTATCGAAGCGCTTGATTCGGCGGCTTCCGGAAAGGTTTCGAAGAAAACAAAATCAGACTCCAAATCACCGCTGATGATGGTTGCTATCAGCTTTGTTGCCGTGGCTTTGGGTGCGGCCGGCGTTTACTTTGTTCCCAAGTTGGTGGATTTCACCGGTAGTACCTCCAGTAGTGTTTCAACCGGCGTGCAAACGTCAGAAACCTCCTCGCAAACCGCACAAACGCAGCCCGAGTCCGGGTCGGATAAAGATAACTCTGTTGCGTCCACCGGTAACGGAGAGGATCAAGATGCTGCAAAAGATGGAACCCAGGTGGCGATGAATGTTGGGACAGATTCGGCAACAGCTTCAGACCCAGAATCAATGGATTCCTCGCTGTCTCCTGAAAACCAGGAAAAAGTGAAATCTCTTCTCAGACTTGCCGAAGTCTATATGCTACAGGAACGTCTGATTGCGCCCAGCGGTTCAAGCGCCTATGACGCTTATCAGCTGGTATTTAATTACGACCCAGGTAATGGAAAAGCGCTCGACGGGCTCAGGAAAGTCGAAGCTAAACTGATTGATCGAATCAATAAGTTGCTGGAGGAAGATAAACGCACATTAGCTCTTGCACAGGCGGAGGCGGGCGTTAAATTATTTCCTTACAGTCAACAACTTGCCAAATTGAGTAAGTAGCTGCGAGGTTCCTTTCAACCTAAACAGCAAAAGCGCCTAAATGGGAAGAAGAAAGTTGAGAGTCCCCCTCATAAGGACTCTCTTTCGGAATGGGCTGGCATTGATGCTAAGCTAGCGTTTTGCCTCGCGCCGCACGGATGAGGTTGAAAATTCCCGCGCATCCAGGTCCGCATCAAAGGAAAACGGGCCGTATTCATTATCCAAACCGTCAATAAAGTAGCGGCCGCTTTGTAGATCGTAGGTATTTTCGATGGCTGTCGTCACTAAAGGCTGATCATAATAATTCATTGCATGCCCTTCCTGAACCCGCCAGAGCTTGCCTTCCTTGTCGTATTCTTCGGTAACCAGCGCTTGCCAGCTATCTTCATCCAGATAAATCACCCGTTTGCCGTAAATGTGGGAGATGCCCACCCGCAGTTTGCCTTCGACTACCCAGACTCTGTGTAACTCATACCGCGCATGTTCCTGGTTGGTATGTTTCGGCCTTATGATGTCATCAACCGTTAAGGCGCTGTCATTCAGTTTATAGGCGTTATAAGGCACATAGAGTTCCTTCTTGCCGATGATTTCCCAATCGTATTGGTCTGGGGCGCCGTTGAACATATCAAACTGATCCACTGTGCGTAAGCTGTCGCTTTCTGTGATATAGGAATCATATGACAGATTGGGGGATCTTCTCAGACGCCGCTGGCCAGCGAAGTATTGCCAAGCTTTTCTGGGAGAGGCAACCTGATCGATAGACTCGTGCAGCAGGCTGATATTGCCCGCTTGTTTGGGCGGCGCCACGGTGACGAACTTCAGGAAGAAAAACTTGTTTTCCAGTCGTCTGGAATCCAGCTCCGGTTGTGCGTAGATGACGAAGAAACTGCGGTCGAATATTACCGGATTATAGTTTCCGCCATCGGTCACGGCGGCATTTGCAACCCGCACGGTGAAACGTTTGCCCCGGTAGCGCAACGTGTGATTCCAGAGCATTTCTTCCGCAGAATTTGCAATAGGGAAGGGACTGGTTAACTTACCATTCTTGACCCCGGCGCTGCGGGGCAGCAGTTCCGCTTCCAACGCATTTTTTTTCAGGGCCTGATAAACCTCTTTCGAATAGGATGCGCTACGATGCGTGGGATAAATGTGCATCTTATAACTGGGGTAGGCCTTGAAGAGCGCTTGGTGACCGGTTGTTAACTTGTCTTTCACCGTATTGAAGTTATCGGGGGTGATAGAGAACATGATGCTATCGGCCGCAAAGGGGTCGATGTAGTTACCGCCTTTTTTGTATTCCTTGGGCGGTTCGGTTATGCCGCCACTCCATGCCGGAATTGTTCCCTCTATATTGCCTGCGCGCATTCCCCCCGTCGGCGTTAATTGGCCGTCTAACTTGGCAGCTTCTTCCGGGCTGACTTTGGCTGCTACAGGCGTGGTAATGAAAGAGCTTGCTAGAAAACAGCTAAGGAGAAAGGCGCTAAACTTGTTAGGATTGGTCATATTTACATCAATGCTCAGATTTTAATTATTGTCGGCAATTAGCGGCGTTTTCACGCAGCTTCGCGCTGTGCTTTTGAATTAAGTATAGTTGCTTTTTCTTAGCAGCCAATAAATCATATAGTTAAGTAATTTATGTGGGTTGAGGCTAAGAATTATGGGATTTCGTGTAAAAAGAAGCTGGCCGACATACGTGAACGAGAAGCTGTATCTAAGCAACATTCAATTAGATTGTTTACATTTGGAAGTTGCCGGCGAAGGGCGTGTGCCTTTAATTAAGAGTCATCAGGAAGCTGCGATTCTGTTTCTTGGTTTAGCATGGAATGGCTTTGTTAAGGAGTTAGCCCAGAATTCAGGCCTGGAGGCAAGTATTGAGAGCCTGGAAGAGCTGGTTAGGAAGATGGAAACTCCCAGCCCCGAGGTTCGGCGGATTCGCGAGGAAATGGCGCAACCCAACTCGATTCTTATGCAGTTTGCAGCAATGCATGCCGAACTGAAAATCGCACAGGCAATAGAGGAACCGGCGAAAATGACGTCAGCCTCCATGGAGGATGTCCACCCGAAGGACAGCATTATATGTAAGCTATCGGTTGTGGACCGGGACGCCGAAGATACATTGGAGTTATTGGTGAACACCAAAAAGTATGTTGAAAAACTCATTAAGGAGTTACGGGAATCGGCGTTGGAATGGTGAAGATTTGAGCGGAAACGGTGTGCCTCCCGTTAATTAGCGTGTTACCATGAAGTCAAGAGGTATAAGAAACAGCAGCATCCAGGCGGCAAGTTATCGACTAATGCCAATGGTCACCTGGTAAATTTCGGAGAACTGTGTTGTCAGAAAGTAGTGTTTTTGAAATTGTACAACTAGAGAATGGGGACTTTGCCCTGCAGCCGGTCGGTGGCGGTAAAGAACATCTGGTTAAAATCAGTTTTGGACAGGATGCTCGCGCCTTTCTTGCGGATGAAGACGTGACCGTTGTGAAAGCCATGATCCAGGCTGCTATCAAGACTGTCGGTGACCTCCGCGAAGCGGCAGCCAAGGAGACGGAAGAAGAGCCACCAAGGGTTCTCCATTAACAAAAGCAGTCGCGTACAGCTTACCGGGCCTCTATTTCTGATGTTGAATTAGAGTGTGCTTAGTATGTCTGCCTAATGGTGATGCCGGCTAACGCCTGACGATTCCAACGCCAAGCCCCTCTATTTCTATCGGCTCCTCGGCCAGGTTAACTTCTATCGGTTCAAATTCCTCATTTTCAGGCAAAAGCGTAACTTTGTTACGTTGGCGCTGAAAGCGCTTTACGGTGACGTCTTCTCCTAACCTGGCAACGACGATCTGACCATTGCGCACTTCGGTGGTTTTGTGCACCGCCAGCAGGTCACCATCCAATATACCGGCATCCTTCATGCTCATTCCTTTCACACGTAGAAAATAATCGGCGGATGGATGGAAGAAATCGTGCGGAAGCTGGCAGTAGTCTTCAATGTTTTCTTCTGCAAGTATAGGATTTCCTGCCGCAACCTGGCCGACTATAGGGATGCCTTCCTCCTCAATCGGCAATCGAATTCCTCTCGAAGCGCCCGGCACCATTTCAATAGCGCCTTTTTTAGCTAATGCCTTTAGGTGCTCTTCCGCAGCATTTGCGGATCGAAAACCCAGCTCTTTTGCTATCTCCGCACGGGTAGGGGGATAGCCGGTATCTTCGATATGCTGCTTTACTAAATCCAGTACTTGTTGTTGCCGGTTGGTGAGTTTGTGCATTGCTCACTCCAAATTAAAATATTGGCTGACTACCATGCTCCCCCGGGAGGGCAAAGCATAGGGGACTGACTATCTGTCCATATCTGGTTATGTATACAGTTAGTCTGTTAAAAAGTAAAGTTATTCTGTACCTTGAGAGTGGTTTCTAAAACGATTTTAGAAAAATCCCTTAACATGTTGACTGATAAGCGCGAAAACGCTTTTTATGTTC
This sequence comes from Hahella sp., assembly GCA_028280065.1. GTDB lineage: Bacteria > Pseudomonadota > Gammaproteobacteria > Pseudomonadales > Oleiphilaceae > Hahella. Next base: position 3,746 of record JANQMN010000144.1, on the reverse strand, counting down.
TAAACTAGCAGTTAGGATTCTTTTACCGGCGTTGTTTGTTCATTACACGCATACCCGCATAGAACTAGTTTCACGCATCGCAATTATGTTTTTATTGGCCGTATAGGGAATAGACTAATGCAGAGCTCATGTCCTTCCATAGAAAAATTTCCTGTCGTGCGCACCAGGCGGATTCAGAATAGATCAGCTTCTTTGCTGCTACTTTTCACATGGATCGTCAGCATGCCTCTCGCTGCATTCGATTGGACAGCTCAGGCCGGTCTTGAAACCAGAATTTTCTCCGAGGAAGGTACTGACGGCCAAGAGCAATTCAATTTGTCCGGCTGGATTAAACCGGAAATCTATTATGAAACGGATGAAGGCGACGATCGCTTTCTCGCTACAGGCTTTTTTCGCCTGGATCAGAACGACAGCGACAGAACTCACGGCGATATTCGGGAAGCCTATTGGCTGCACATTGGTAAGTACTGGGAAACGCGTTTGGGATTAGGCAAGGTGTTTTGGGGGGTGACCGAGTCCCAACATCTGGTGGACATCATAAACCAAACCGACTTGGTGGAAAGCCCTGACGGAGAAGACAAACTCGGTCAGCCGATGTTTAGTTTTTCGACGGCGCAAGGAGGCACCGTGCTCGATGTCTATGTCATGCCCGGTTTTCGGGAGCGCACTTTTCCAGGACCTGACGGCCGGCTAAGAACGCCATTTCCCATTGATGACGATGCGCAGTATGAATCCGGTGCTGAAGACAAACACGTCGATTATGCTGTGCGCTATGCTGTGTTATCAGACTCGATAGAGCTGTCTTTCTCTCATTTCAACGGCACCAGCCGGGAACCGTTATTGCTCTTTAACGGCAACTTCGCGGACCCGAAATTGGTTCCCTATTACCCAAAAATCGAACAGACCGGGCTGGTTTCGCAATTTGTCCATGAAGGATGGTTATTTAAGTTTGAAGGGATAATCCGTTCGGGATTTGGCGAGCGATATGGCGCAGTCACTGCTGGCTTCGAGTTCACCCAAGGTGCGGCTTTTGGCTCTGATGCCGACTTGGGGTGGCTATTGGAAGGGCTTTGGGACGAGCGGGGTGATGAAGCTACCAGCTTTTTTGAAAGGGATGTTTTCCTCGGCTGGCGGCTTGCAATGAATGATATTGATTCCACGGAAGTCTTGTTCGGCATCATCCACGATATAAAAAGTGGCGAGCAGGTTTTTGGTTTGGAAGCAAGTCGCCGGTGGCGCGATATCTTAGTGGTGAATCTTGAGATCAGAGCTTATGAAGGAGGCGAGAGCCTTTCTGAAGATGTGTCAACCAGGCTGCAGGAGTTGGCGGCTGCCGATCCGGAAAACAAAATGGCGGCGTTGCAGCGGGAAGATTTTATCCAGCTTGAAGTGACTTACTATTTTTAAAGTGGCAGAGTTAGGAAACAGTATTTAAATGAATCCCTAACCTGTGGCAAATCCCTCAGGGGGAGGTTCGGTGGGATCCAGTTCCTCAATGGTGACTTCTTCCACCAGCGCCAGTTCGGGGCCCTGGTGAAGCCATTCGATAAGCCGGGAGATAGCAACCTCGTCGCCATATGCCTCAACTCTGACCCGGCCATCGTGCATGTTCAATGCAGAGCCCCATATTCCCAGTTGCAATGCTTGTTGTTGGGTGGAACCGCGAAACCATACGCCTTGGACCCTACCGGTAATCAGCGCAAGTATTCTTCTTTTCACCTGGACCCTCCTCGATTTTTTTATCGATCAGCTAGCTCGATTTACGAACCAATAGAGCGTATGGTTGAAAAGTCCGTGCAATTCATTTGATGACAGGTATGTAGGCTGCTCGTTTGCCGGTGAAAAGCCCGGATGTTCGCATTGTTATTTTAGTCCAGATTAACTTACATCGACATGTCAGATAAGTTCCTGCTCATTGCTCTATGCGGCGAAACGTTTCCGAACATCAAAGACCGGTTTGGCAACTTTGATCAATGGTTTGTTGATGGACTCGCTGGAGCGAACGTCGCAACCAGAGTTTGGAACGCCCATGCGGGAGATCCGGCTCCCGATATTGAAAACTGTATCGGTGTTTTAATAACGGGATCTCCGGCCATGGTCACCGACCGGGCGGAATGGTCCGTTAACCTCGGCCAATGGCTGGTTCAATTGCTTCAGGAAAACATGCCGATATTGGGTGTCTGCTATGGACATCAACTGCTGGCAGATAGCTTGGGAGGCGTTGTTGACTTTCAACCTGACGGCCGGGAAATCGGCTCGCTGTTGGTTCAGACCACGCTCGAAGCACAACGCGATCCTCTTTTCGCCGCCTGTTCGGAAACTTTTTATGCCCAGCTTACCCATGCGCAATCGGTGCTGCGGCTGCCGGAAGGAGCCGTGCGTTTAGCGGGCAGCACAAGAGTCGAACATCAGGCGTTTAGAGTCGGCGAACACTGCTGGGGATTACAGTTTCACCCGGAGTTTACCAAGGAAATTATGCTCGGCTACCTGAATGCTTATCATGATCAGATTCCCGCTGAATTGCGGGTTCAGTTAAGCCAGCATCTTCATGAATGTGAAGAGGCACGGCAATTGTTAGTGCGTTTTGCTGCCTATTGCCTTTCTTGCCGCTAGTCTTTTTCGAAGGGCTATATTACCAGCGGTGTTTGTCGAACATTTCCGGATTGGCCCAATTCTCCGGGGTATTCCAGTGACGTTTGGGATTGTAATTCTCCAATTGGTACGCGTAACAGGTGAGACCCCGAGGCTCCTTCAACAGACGCTTGAAGCCCAGCTCCAGCATCTTGTTCAGGGTCCAGTCCCGCTTCGTATTTTCGGCGATGGTGACCAACAGTGTTGGAATCAGGAAATTGCGTAAGGTTGCCAATAGCTGTTGGCCATTCTCGAAAGATTCGTACTCAAGGCAATTACTGACCAATACGAAATCGGGGATTTTTTCAGTGAGTTCCACTGCGTGCGAGTTAGCCGCATGCAGTAATTCACACCCGGTCTTCTCGCAATAGCTCGCTATCAGGGCATTCGAGGCTTGTCCGACATGCAATACCGATGAGGGTTGCCGGCTCAGCAGCAGCTCCTTTAGCAATTGATCGAAAGCTGATAGGTTGTGGTTAGACATAGAAATTCGCGCGATGCAGCACAAAAAAGCGCTGATCCGTCAGCGCGATTGTATTACTTACTTTAGTAAGCCAATATAGCAGGATGCTTACGAAGAAACGAAATGAAAAGATCTGAATCACTTCAGATAAGGTAAAAATAGTTCAGTCTCGGGCGGGTCGTTAGATTAGTTGACCATTAAAGACTGAGTGTTACTACCGGAAAGCAATATCATCTAGAAAGATTCTGTACATTGTTATCTATCTCAATGAATTTGGGGGCTAAATGTTTTTCAAAAAAATCTGCATGCTGATCGGTTTGAACTTCTTTCTGTTGTTTTGCGGAACATCCGCCGCTCAAGAACCACTTACTTCCGGGTTAATCGAGAAATGGCTTAAATCCCAAAAGCCCATAATGGAGTGGGGTAAGAAGCACGAAGATAAGATAAATCAGGATTCCTTTGAGGGAATGCCAACCGATGTTGCCGCCATGGTTGCTCCCGTAAAAGCCGCCGGACTGTATGGCGAACTGGAAGACCAGGTGCAAAAACACGGATTTTCCTCGGTGGAAAAATGGGCGGACACGACCTTAAGAATCTTTAAGGCATTCGCCAACACCCAGATGAGTACCGCCATGCAGGGTGTTGATATCCA
>JANQMN010000095.1 GCA_028280065.1 Hahella sp. | reverse complement strand
TCCTGGGAAGCCGTTGGCGATGTCCAGAGAAGCTTTCCCACGATAGATCAATTACTCGACCTGTGTGTTAAAACCAATGTACCGCTGGAGCTGTTACTGGATCTCGATCAGCGACCGCCCGCCAGCCCGCAACTGGACCTCCTGGGTTATCCTGAAAACAGTGCCGAAGATCTCAGCACCGTCCTTACCGAATTAGGCGATGCCTTGGAATCCGCCCTGCCGGATGAGCGAGAGCGCGAACTGCTTCGGCGGTTTCGTCACTGTGACGATGAGAAGCGCAGTTTTATCATGCAACTTCTGCCGAAAGTCGAATAATCCAGGTTACGAATAAGACTGAAAAAAGGTGGCTATGAAAATTGCGCTGCTTGAAGACAATGCGGAACAAGCTGAATTGGTAACCACTTGGCTTACAGATGCCAGCTATCAGGTTTGCCACTTTGAGGAAGGCAAGATTTTTCTAAAGGAAATCCTGTGTACCCCTTTTGATATGGCTATTCTCGATTGGGAGTTACCGGGCATGTCCGGTCTGGAAGTGCTGCAAACCATGCGAAATGTTCAGCAGCAGGCGTTGCCGGTCCTGTTTTGCACGCAGCGGGAAAGTGAGGATGACATTGTCAAAGCCTTGCGGTCGGGCGCTGACGATTATCTGGTGAAACCCCTGCGAAAAGCCGAGTTACTCGCCCGATTGGATGCGGTGCGCAGGCGGGCAGGTATCGCGAGTCCCGGCGATATGCTGACCCTCGGTCCCATTGAAATCGACACCGCCAAATCGGAAATCAGGATTGATGGCGTACCGGTTAAGGTTACGCAGAAAGACTTTGGGATTGCTATGGAATTCGCCCAAAATCTAGGCAAGATTTTATCCCGAGATTATTTGCTGAGAGCGGTTTGGGGGTTGGATGTGGACATACATACGCGAACGGTTGACGTGCATGTCAGCCGGGTCAGGCGCAAACTAAAAATCAGCCCTGAAATCGGTTATCGGATAAAAAACATATTTCAGCATGGTTATCGGCTGGAAAAATGTCAGGAGTCGTCATAAAGGAGCTAGCCGTGCACGTGACAAGTTGGTCTCGAACTACCCGTGGATTAGCGACAGCCGCCCTATTGCTGTGGTCAGCGTTTTCGGCCGGGCAGGACTGGCACTACACCTTTCGGTCAGGCGATACTCTTTGGGATTTGTGCCTGACCTATACCAAACAGGCCAATTGTTGGCAGCAGCTTGGACCTTACAACAACATCAGTAAAGACCGGCAAATCCCGCCGGGAACCGTGATTCGAATTCCTACTTCCTGGCTTAAAAATCCCCCGGAACCGGTCATTGCCACTTATGTAAGCGGTGATGCAAGGTTTCGTCTTGACGATGCCAGTGAGGACGAGATACTCCTGCCCGGCATGAAGTTGGATATGGGGTCCACGGTAACGACGGGCGAAGGCAGCGCGAACCTCCGTTTTGCCGATGGTAGCCAACTGCAACTCGAACCTCATTCCGAGTTGAGATTTGATGTTCTTTCAAGCTTCCGCAATACCGGGATGGTGGATAGCTCCGTACGACTCGGCCGCGGTGCCGTTAAAACCCGGGTGATGCAACGCCAGCCGGCACATCGTTTCCGCATCGTTACACCGGCCGCTGTGGCGGCAGTCCGTGGTACTGACTATCGGGTTAGCACCGTTGCGGACGGCAACCGGATGCAGGCGGAGGTCCTGGAGGGCAGGATAGCCGTTAGCGCGCAGGGACGCAGGCAATTGGTCGACGAAGGTTTCGGCGTTGTCACGCGAAAAGGGGAAGCTCCGGAAACGCCGAAAAAACTGCTTACGCCGCCGGTTTTCTCCTCTAAGGAGAGAGATTTCTTTCTCCCGGCCCGGATTGCCTGGCAAAACCTGCCGGGAGCAAGGAGTTTTCAACTGGATGTGATGGCTTCCGGGCAGCAGGATCAACTTATCCAACGTTATTCTGTCGAAGGGTTGGCCGTTTTCATCGACAGCCTTCCATTGGGATGCTACGGGCTGCGGCTTAATGCTATTGACGTCGAGGGCTTGCATGGATTGCCCGCCTATCAGGACATCTGTTTGGTCGAGCGGCCAAAGATTGTCTTAAAGCCCCCCGTGCCGGAACTAAAGACAAAGGAAGATCAGGACGGTGCGCAAATGATCTGGCAACAGGTCGAAGGGGCGGATAGCTACCGCGTTCAAATCTCTGATCAGGCAGATTTCAGCAGCATTCAACAAGACTACATAACCACCCAAGCCAGGATAGAATTGCTTGGCGATACCACCCTTTACGTGCGTGTGCAGGCTACCGGCGATGGTGCTGTCAGCTCAGCTTATAGCAAACCGCTGGAGTGGGTTCCGGAAGTTTCCTATTGGGGAATACTGGTGCCGATAGGAGTGATCCTCCTTGGGATTCTCTAGGTTATCCAAGGGTATTGGTAAGCAGAGCAAACAACTTTTCTGGCTGGTGCTGCTATTAAGCCTGTCCAATGGGCTGCTTATGCAGTTCCGGCTCACCGAAGCGATTGACCGGTTCGTCTATGACAACTTGATTCGGCTGGGTTCGCAGCCAAATGCCGACGATATTGTTGTCATTGAGATCGATGACAAAAGCCAGCGGCAGCTGGGAAGGTGGCCATGGCCGCGCGGCACTCATGCGCAGCTCCTGGAACAACTCACACTTGCCAACAGTCGCATTGTCGTTTTCGACATTCTGTTTGTCGATCGGGACGCACAACACCCTGAATCCGATCAACGTTTTGCGCAAGCGCTCGCGGATCACGGCAGTGTCCTCCTGCCACTTCATATCGAAACTTTCGGACGCCAAGGCCAGCCGCTGGAAACGCCGCCATTGGAATTGTTCCGGGCCAACGCACTCGCCCTGGGGCATGTTCATGTGGAAACAGACGACGATGGCATTGTACGCAGCCTGTTTTTAAAAGAAGGGGTCGGAACGCCTTTTTGGCCACATATTTCTCTGGTCCTGTTGGAAATTCTTGAGAACTCCTCTGTGGAGAACGTACCGGGTGCGCGAAGGCTGGCGGAACAGGATACGGCCCCTTCGATCGGGATTGAGCGAGATTATTACAACCTGATCCCCATGCCTTCGGCAAGGCAGGGCTTGCGGCATTTTTCCTACGTCGATGTGCTGCAGGGCCGGGCGGATTTGAGTGAGCTGGATGGGAAACTGGTCTTTATCGGGGCGACGTCCACAGGTCTGGGCGACACCCATGCTACGGCTATCGGCAATCTCCCCGGAGTGGAGTTGAATGCATGGATATTTAATGCGCTTCGACATGACCGGCTCATTCAGACAGGTTCATCCAGTCTGAT
>JANQMN010000021.1 GCA_028280065.1 Hahella sp. | reverse complement strand
ACGATATGGAAAGCGAAACAATGCAGGCCTTTGTCGCCCAACTCGATGCGATTAATCAGTTGGCCGAAGCCTCGCCGGGGTTCGTTTGGCGCTTGCAGGATGAGAGTGGCGATGCCACATCCATTCAAGCCTTCGACGATCCGCTGTTATTGGTCAATATGAGTGTTTGGGAAGATATTTCTTCACTAAAGAACTTCGTTTACAAGTCTGCCCACGTGGAGGTTTTTATTCAACGCGCGGCATGGTTTCATAAGATGGTTGAAGCCCATCAAGCGCTTTGGTGGGTTCCGCAAGGACATATACCCACCGTTGCAGAAGGGAAAGCGAGGTTGACGGCCTTGCGGGAAAACGGACCCGGTCCGCAAGCCTTCACTTTTGCCAGACCATTTGAGATGGCTGCGGTCGAAGTCGAATGAGTTGCAGGATAAAGCCTTCGTTTTCTCAAATGGACCTGCAGAAACAACGCCATGATTAGCGTTTATTGCGGCGTCTCCTTTCATGGCTATGGGCATCTGACGCAGACCTCTCTGGTATTCGATCAACTGGCCCGAAAAATCCCCGAGCTATCGCTTACAGTGCAGTGTATGGCAGACAAGCCGTTGCTTCAGCACTGGATTAAAGTGCCTTTCCGCCATGTGCAACTGGAAACGGATCAAGGCCTGCAGATGGTGCATGCTTCCCGAGTGGACGTTGATGCCTCGTTTCAGGCTTATTGGCGGGAGTATCAATCAAGGTCTTCTATCGTTAGCCGGTTAAAGACGGAAATTGCCAAGTCGGATGCCGATGTGGTTATTACCAATAATAGTTATTTGCTATCCCGCGCGGCTGCGGAACTGGGCATCCCCAGTTTTCACTTCTGTTCCCTTAACTGGGCTGCCATGTTCAATCATTATTGCGGTCATTATCCTCAAGCGTCGATTGTCTACGATTTTCTTTGCGAAAGTTACAATCAAGCGGAATGTTTCTTCGCCGTCACTCCGGGTATGCCCGGCATAGAGTTGGCTAAGGTTAAACCCGTAGGAGCCTTGATAAGGCAGTTCCCAAGGATAGATTTGGCCGATGGATTAGGATTGCCTCGGGAAACCCGGTTCGGACTCGTTAGCATGGGTGGTCATGCCTATCCGATGGACTATTCCCGCTTACCGCAAAGGAAAAATTTGGTCTGGCTGGTTCCCGGTAACGTTGCGCGGGAAGACATCGTAGACTTCCGGTTGCTGCCAGTCCCTCACGGCGAATTGCTAGCCAGCACCGATCTCGTTGTCTGTAAGCCGGGATACGGAACCTTTACCGAATGCGCAATCAGTGGCATACCGGTGGCTTATTTGCAGCGTGACGATTGGCCTGAGACAGCTTATTTGGTGGAATGGCTCGAGCGCTATGTACCGACTTTGCAGATCACGGCGGATGCGCTATTAGGTGGAGGTCTGAGTGGCGCTATAGAACTCGTTGGGCAAAAACTGCCATGCAATCCAACAACCCCTGCGGGAGCTGTTGAAATAGTGGATGAAATCTTCAGGCTGTTAATTCGCCCGTTAGAATTGTCTCAAGCCATTGGCAAATAGTTTCCAAACCGATTGCATCTGCTTTCGAAAAGTCGTCAGGTATGTCGCTATCCACATCCAATACGCCAATCACTTGGCCATTTTTTTTGATCGGCACCACAATCTCCGATCGCGACAAACTGCTGCAGGCAATATGGCCGGGGAATTGGTCTACATCGGGAACAATCTGCGTTTCTCCGCTGGCCCAGGCAGTTCCACACACGCCCCTGCCGTAGTCAATGCGAGTGCAGGCAATGTCCCCCTGAAATGGCCCTAACACCAGTTGTTCCTTATCCACCAGGTAGAAGCCAACCCAGAAGAAGCCAAAAGTTTGCTTCAATGCTGCCGCAGTATTGGCCAGATTGGCAACCGTATTGGGTTCTCCTGCGGTAAGTCCCTGCAATTGCGGCAGCAACTCCCGATACCTAACTTCCCGGCCTTGCGAAGAATCTATAGTCAGCGATTCGGCCATGATTAACCTTCCTCAATAACAAGTGGCTTAATGAATTGGCTGCTGTATCCTGCCTAGTACTGTAGGGCTTGTCCAGGTCCGGAAGGTGGGATGCCCCGCTAGTATTTCGCGGCGATATCCAATAACTCCGTCTCGGGAATCAACTTAATCGTATCCCATATCCGCTCGGCCAGTTCCGGGTGTCGGGATACAAATAGGTGGGAAAGCATCAGATAGTAGGTTTTGGTGGAAGTAGGCGGCTCAACCTTGACAATATTATTGAATTCATTCGGATGAAATTTGCCTAACCGAAAGGAAAGTCACTGCAAACGTTAATAAAAAGGTAGCATTGGTCTTGCCGATTCGCGTAATAATGATTCGTGCTAAGTAGATTGAGCATGATCCTTATTTTTTACACAATTCTTATTCCGGGATTGTCAAAAAATTGTCGCTATATCTGACAAACAGAAAGTACCACTGATAAGGAATTAATTTTATGGCAGTTTTTATTCACGCTCCTTACTATGACAACGCAGTTTCACTGGTAATGAAAAGCCTGTTTTCGCAGAACTTTTCTGGAAAAGAGGCATATTATATCCCCGGTGAAAATGAAACAGGCGGCGATCGTTATGCCGAGGTTCGCATGCTTAACGGAAGTAAGATTAAAGCTTGGTCAGATGTCTCAGATAAAGATAGCCTGTTGATTTGTGCCCATGGCGACGCTTTTTGGAGCGGTCACATCAAATGGAAGAATGCGAAAGTCAATGGCCAGCAGGAAGGACTGCAGTGGATGAAATACGATGGTTTAGGAGATTATCTGGTCGGTAAATTACCCAGCCAGCCAATCGCCCTCAATTTACATATAGTCGGCTGTATCACGGCAAAAGCCTGGTTTGGTCAATCCTTTGCACAGCGCTTGGCGGGTCATTTGTCGACCTTGGAAGGAACGCCAATAAGAGGAAGCGTTATTGGATACCGAGGCCTTGTGGAAGTGGAAAAGAATAAAAAGGTTGTCGGTGTCGGCAGAAAGCGTACCTCTGCGCTATGGCAGTATGTGTTCGCCAAAGACGTTTATTCGAATGGCGAAAACCTGGAGCTCAACGCCAAATCCTATCCGATTGAAGTTGGCGAATAAGGTGTCGGATAAAATGCCAAACCGAAATAGAGAATGAGAATAAGAGAGTGAGAGAAAGCTACGAAAGGCAATAGCCCGGATCTACTTTTCAGTTGTATCGTATCCCGTCTCTGTTCCGCCTGGGTAAGATAGGGATACGATCTGTTGAGAAGAAAGCCGCTAGCACGGCTTATCGGAGACTCGCTGTGTAACTACATAGCCTCCAGCTGTTGCCATAAGCTTTCCAGTTCCTCGCACCAAAGCCGCTGCTTTTCAGGTTTTTGAAATTTTGGCTTGCGGGCTTTGTCTTCCCTTACAAGTTTTTCCAGTTCCTCAATCCTTTCCAATAATGACCCTTCGGAATCGATCAATTCTGGCTGGGAGAGTTGCTTCGGCCTGACCTCATTGGATTCGGGCATTGGCTGCAGTGAATGGTAGAAGGTATCCAAATCATATATCTCCTGCAGTTCCCGGCGCTCTATCCATAACCATCGATTGGCGACTTTTTCAATAAAGGCGCGGTCATGACTGGTCACCAACAGGGTCATTCCGGACGCGACCAGTTGTTGTTCCAACTGCTCGCGTCCCTCCAGATCAATATGGTTGGTCGGTTCATCGAGAATTGCGAGATTTGGCCTTCGCAGTTGCATCAAGATAAACATCATCCGGGCTTTTTCGCCGCCACTGAGGGTATTGACCTGTTGAGTAAAATCCCGATATCGTACTCCGGATTGAATCAGCACCTGCTTTACTTCTCGATCCTCGTTATCTACGCGTTGGCGCAACCAGTCGAAGCGGCCCAGTGGTTGGTCCAGTTGAGATAACTCCTGATCGTAGTAGAACAACCTTGCCTGGGGATTGAATCGAATCCCGCTGTTGCCGGGCTCGTGATATTCGGATAGCAGTTGCCTTAGAGTTGTGGATTTGCCTAGGCCATTCTTTCCCAGCAAGGCCACCCTCTCGCCAGGCCGAATCATCAGGTAGTCGCAGTTGACCAAGTTCCGGCCGTTCGGCAAATCAACCGAAACACCCTCCAGGGTAATCATCGATTTACTGTTTAGCCGGTCCGCGTCCACCGATAGCTGCAAACCGCTGCCCATGGATACGAAGGTTTTTTCGGCTTCCAACCTGTCCGCTCTGCGATCCATCGACTTGGCTTTGCGGGAAAAGTCCTCGTTGTCATGTACCTTGCCCCATACGGCCAGGCGCTTGGCGCTGGCGCGTATGCGGGAGATTTCCTTTTCCTCGTCGCTGCGTCTTTTTTGCGATTGCGCATCTTGCATTGCAAGAGCTTGTTTCGCATTGCTGTAAGCCGATGCAAATTCATAGAGCCTTCGATCGCGGATAAACCAGGTTTTGGTTGTGCAGGAATCCAGTAAATCGCGATCGTGAGCGATCATTAGCAACGCAAAAGAGCGTGTTTGCTTGAGGTAGCTCTTGAACATTTCCATCGCCTGGTTGTCCATATGGTTGCCGGGTTCATCCATCAGCAGTAGTTCGGGATCGGTGATCAACGCTCGGGCCAGTAGCGCGAGGTTTTGCTGGCCGCCGGATAATTTTGCCAAGGGCATGTGGAACTGATCCGGACCGAATCCCAAACCGGAGAGCAGAGTTTCCGCGCGATATTGTTCGCTGGCTTGGCAGACCTTCGGCAATCGCCGGACTACCGCGTTTAGCAGCGTTTCTTCAGCGATCTTGCCGGGTAGAAACTGTTCCACGAAAGACCACTTGAGGCCACGATGCTTTTGTATTCGGCCATCATCGGGTTCTTCCTGATCGGCCAATAACTGTAATAAGCTGCTTTTACCGCAACCGTTGTGGCCTACCAAGCCAATGCGGTCTTGTTGATTGACGGCAAAGTTCAAATCCGCAAATAAGGATTTACTATTTCGAGAAAAAGAAAGGTTTTTAACCTGCAATAAATGACTCATCGTCCAGTCCTGCATTGTATAACTGACATGCGCAGACCGACCGTACAGGCAATATTTTAAAGAAGTGAATATACCAGTCTGGAAGGTTTACGCGTTAGGCGAAGCAGACTGGCGGCAAGCTCCTGAAGGAACTTGTGCAATGCCCAGATAAACTCTGGGAAGCGTGCACAATGACATACAGGGCCTCCTTATTGAACGATTGAAAACGGAAAGTCCTATGGTAGCAGCGGGAGGCGGGCTTGCCAATTACAGGTTTGCAGGAATATTTTATAGTTCGTTAGAGCGCGCTACCCTTGCAGATTCCGGTAGCGCTCAAGTTCCAGCATGTCTTAGAAGTCGTTATAAAGCGGCTTCAAGGTTTGGTTATCAAATACTGCTTTTGAGGGCACATGGCGGGTTTTTCCTGAGTAGTTGTAGTTCAGGTAACCCGGTTCAAGGACGCCATTGGCAGAGGCTGAAGGTTGCAGTTCATTAATGCGGTTAATGTCGCCGACATTCAGTGCTTCGCTGCTGGATTCGAAGTTATAGTTAACGTAGGAAGGTTCCGCTGCGATGGCTGAAAAGCTAGCGCCAGTAATGATTGCAGTTAAAACGGTGGTCGTAAAAATTTTCATAATTTTCTCCAAATGGTGTATTTAAAATATGTTTTCGCTTCTTTTCTGTTACCTGATGCATCAGCATCGTTATGGTTAAATAGACTGGGCGCTCTCTGATTAGTTCGGAGATTTGTGTAATGAAATGTAAGTGTTAAACATGCCTGGCAATATCCCAACGCCATCAACAATGGACGACGATTGCAAATAAGATCCTGGGTTTTTCTACATTTTTGTCCGTTGTTTACTATTCTTACTCCTACCACCTGCCGAATGCTTTTTGTTGATGACCCTGTCTTGAGAGCTATTTGCCATGCGCCGATTTGCTTACAATCGCGACCCTGATTTCACGCACCCGCTCTTTGAAATATCCACGGAACTCAGAGAATCATTGCTATCCCGTCTTTCTTTTCTGTATGGCAAGGAATCGGCCGAACAATGGTTGCCGCAACTGGAAAGGGTTTTGAAAGTTCACCATGCGCACAAACCCCAGGCGCTCGCTGAGGCAGAAAAACACTACGTGGCAACGGAACGGTTTACCCAGAAAGATCTGGTGCTGATTACCTACGGCGATTCAGTCAAGGGCGAGTACAGCAAAACGCTGGCGGCGTTGCATGGTTTTATTCAGGAATACAACCGTGGCGTGGCCAACACGATTCATATTCTGCCCTTTTTCCCTTATTCGTCAGACCGTGGCTTTGCGGTTGTGGATTACAAAACCGTTGATCCGAAGATTGGCACCTGGGATAGCGTACGCAACCTGAGCGCCGACTATCACCTGATGTTTGACGGTGTGGTCAATCACTGCTCGTCGAGGTCGGAAATGTTCCGGGAATATTTGAAGGGCAATCCGCAATACCGGGACTTCTTCATTGCTTACGATTCGCCGGATGATTTGACTGAAGACCAGCGGCAGAAAATATTCCGGCCGCGCACTTCCGACATTCTGACCAGGTTTGACAGCATCGACGGGCCTAAATACGTTTGGACGACCTTTTCGGAAGATCAAATTGACCTGAACTTTCGTAATCCCGAAGTCCTGCTTAGCGTGATCGAAGGTTTACTGTTTTACGTGCGTCGCGGTGCGGATATTCTCCGCCTCGACGCAGTCACCTACCTTTGGTCGGAACCGGGAACGGAATGCGTTCACCTTCCTGAGACCCACGCAATCATTAAATTAATCCGAACCATTATGGATGCCGTGGCGCCAGGTGTTGCGATTATTACCGAAACCAACGTCCCCCATGCGCAAAACATCTCTTATTTCGGCAACGGTAAAGATGAGGCGCATATGGTCTATAACTTCGCCTTACCGCCTTTGGTGCTGCATACCTTTTATGCGAAGGACACGACGGCGATATCGCAGTGGGCCGATAACCTGGAATTTAGTTCCAATACGGCGACCTATTTCAATATGCTGGATACCCATGACGGCGTCGGCTTGATGGGCGTGAAAGGCATCCTAAGCAAAGATCAGATAGCATTTCTCATCAGCTGCGCCAAAGATCATAACGCCTATATTTCCTACAAATCGACTGAGTTAGGCGAAGAACCCTATGAAATCAATACCACCTGGTGGAGTGCTCTGAATAAGGATGCGGGCAGTGAAGAACTGCCTTTGCAAGTACAAAGGTATGTCGCATCCAGGAGCCTGGCGTTTGTCGTTAAAGGGGTGCCTGCCATTTATTCTCATGGGGCATTGGCTATTCCTAATGATTATGAACTGGTTAAAAAGACCGGCGTAAAGCGCGATATCAATCGCAGCGAAATTGATCCTGAATTTTTCAACTCTCAGTTGCAGAATCCTGATTCAAAGCGCTCTTTGTTACGGCCTGGTTTTCTAAAGCTTGCTGAAGCCAGAACCAGGAATAGGGCTTTCCATCCACAGGGGTTACAAAAGGTTCTTTCTGTTTGCCCCGAGGTTTTTGCCGTATACAGGGTCTCGCCGGAACGGGACAGTCATGTGCTGACACTGACAAATGTAACGGAAGAAAGTATCGGTTTAAGTATCCCCATCAATGCACTGGAAACTCAGGAAATAGAATGGCGGGATTTGCTAAGTGCAAAATCGTGTCGCGTAGCCGGCAATGCTATCTCAATCGATCTGCAACCTTACGACGTGGTATGGCTTACGCCAAAGCGCTAAAAGGACATGCTTTCGCTACGCCATTTGCTGTTTCATATTGCATGCGAATTTATTCCCCATCTGTTGAGTAAGCTATACCAAGTTCGAAGGCCTTGTGTAAGATATCGCGAATCCAATGCTGGAGAGGCCTGCTGGGAATTTCAGTGGAGCGACGCGCAACCGTTTGACACCTATACCTATTGTCGTTGATAGTGTGGTTAAACCAACTACAGCGGAAAGTGGATAGCATCGAACCATGAAATTATCAATTGCTGCAGTCGTTCTCGTGAGCTTCGTTTGTGTATTCGCGATCCATCAGGCGAGTCGTGCAGCCATAGGCAAGGCTGCGGACAGGTATCCTTCCGGGGCTATCGTTGCCGGCGGTATGTTTTGGTTTCTGACCGCAAATATTGCCATTGGTATCTTTGCGTTTTTGTCCGCGCTTTTTGGGCATTATGCGAGTCTGTTTGTCTGCAAAAAATACGCGTTATACGAGAAAAAAGATAAATGATCCGGTTGTCGAGTTAAGAAATACGATTGATGATCACCCGTTGGGTCAAGCGTTTTTCCTCGATCTCCCCTTTGCCGGGATTGCTTTTAATTTCAACCGAGTGAAATACTTGGCCCGGCCAAATCGTCAGCCGGTTGTACTGGCCCGGTATGGTATCTATTTTCTCCCATTCCGCATTTGAATCAAGCAAATAGCTTTTTCGCTCGTCACTGGCCATTTTGCGCTCTGTTAACGCGCTGTAATGGGCTTTTTCCTTTTCGCTCATCACCATCACCGAACCGGTGTGGCGGTTGCGAAAGAACATGGTGCCACCCATATCCGTCGGATTGAGGTAGATAACGCCAAGGAATGGCGTACCGTCGATGTGAGGTTGCCCCTGGATGTGCTTAAGCTGATTTTCAGGTGTGGTAATCACCGAAAAGTCCGTTTCGATATCATTGCCTGACACCCGCATCTTGGTGAAGTGGGCGACAAAATCCGCAATAAAATCACAGAACTCGCGTACATTCGAGCCAGTCAGATCAACCTGTTGATGTTTTCCCGGATAGTAGGAGCCCGGAATGCCGAACTCGCCTTCGAATGCTAATTGTCGAATCAGATCGGGGGCGTCATAAAGTTCGTCTATGAGTAACAGGGGGGCTTCGCGGTCACCCAGCCAGTGCACCCTGGGTTTCATGTTTTTGTTGATTTTAAAAGGATTCATTGCCATTTCGGTCTTCAACCTAATTCATTGTTGATGGACCCATACCGGCACTACGTTTCATATCCCCGACTGCCTGCATCTTCTTCAACTGTTCATCCGTCTGGCGTTTGATTTCGTCCCACTCTTTTTCTGTGTGGCAGATCCGCCTTTTAATACGACTGCCTGTGCGTTCCACACGTTTACATATTTTCGTTTGCTGCGGACTGCTATCATCCGCCCTGGCGACATTCGGAACTGCTTCGTTAGCAATTGGTCCATCTTTCGCTGGGCTTGGGTTATTTATCGCACAACCGCCAACTAATAAAGCAGCTATAACCAGGATTGCTTTCGGGCTGTTTTTATTCATCTATCGCCGTTCCTTTTTATTTATTAGTCAGTTATTGCGGAGAGGTTGTATAGGAGCATATCAAACCATCTACGGCAAAGTTAAGATTGGCGGCTATTCTTTAGTGCACGAAGCACGAAGCACGAAGCACGAAGCACGAAGCACGAAGCACGAAGCACGAAGCACGAAGCACGAAGCACGAAGCAACCGGATGCACTTCCAAAATCACAACTAATCAGGTAGAAGGAGTTCTGGCGATTACTTTTATCTCAAAATCAAATCCGGCCAGCCAGGTTACGCCCACCGCTGTCCAGTTCGGATATGGTTTCTCACTGAAGATGCTTTCTTTAACTTCCATTATGTCGGCAATCTGGGTCTCCGGATCTGTGTGAAATGTGGTCACATCGACAATATCGTCAAAAGAACAATCTGCGGCCTCCAATACCGCCTTAAGGTTGTCGAATGCTAACTCAACTTGTGTTTTAAAGTCCGGTTCAGGAGTACCGTCGAGTCGGCTTCCAACCTGCCCCGATACAAAAAGGAAATCCCCGGATTTAATGGCTGCCGAGTAGCCATGATCTTCATAGAGTGCATGCCTTTTTGCTGGAAAAATTGCCTTACGCGTCTGCATTTTTGACCTCTCGTTAAACCTGATGCGGGAGCGGGTCGTTACCGCGAAGCGCGAACAGCGTCGCAAACGGCCCTATGCTTGGGTATTGCGACGAAAGTAAGTTAACATACGTCGCGTATGTAGAATATTTCATATGCGGTGCGTATGTCAATTTCATATACGTATCGTATGTAATTAAATGTGCGTCACGTATATTAATTGGCTGGGAAATAGATAATGAATAAACGCTCAAAAAAAATGGCGGAGAATAGGGCCAAGCTTATCTCAGCTGCCAAAAAAGCCTTTGCGGAAAAAGGCTTTGCGGCCTCTTCAATGGATGAGTTAACAGCATCAGCAGGATTAACGCGGGGGGCTCTTTATCATAATTTTGGCGACAAACGAGGCCTTTTGGCCGCAGTGGTTGACCAGCTTGATTCGGAGATGGCTTTGAAGGCGCGGGAGGTTGGCGTTAAATATGACGATCCCTGGCAGGGCCTGCTTGCTGAGGGCACGGCCTATATTGAAATGGCGCTTGATCCTGTGATCCAGCGCATCGTTTTGCTGGACGGTCCGGCTTTTCTCGGGGATCCATCCCAATGGCCAAGCCAGAGCAGCTGCCTTGCAGCCACAAAAAGTAAGGTGGAGAAGCTTATCTGTGAAGGTATCCTTAAACCGGTTGATGCAGAAGCAGCCGCCAGGCTTCTCTGCGGCGCAGCACTCAATGCAGCACTTTGGGTAGCGGCCAGTGCGGCCCCGGAGGATGTTCTCCCTAGATCGATTGAAGCATTTCGAGCCTTGGCTGCGGGCTTTCTTAATCCGTCTTAGCATGATCCATCTTTGCCCTTCATGACTGCTGGTCACGGCCTTGCAGAGTGGTATGACGCCACTGTCCGGGAGTTTTACCTGACCAACGCTTGATCGCTCGGGTAAAGGTACTGGTTTCCTCATAGCCGAGTGCGGTGGCGACCTGTTTGATCGACGCATTTGGCAGTTGCAGGCGGTGTACCGCTTCGGTAAGCACTGTTTCCTGCCAAATTTGACGATAACTTGCGCCGCTATCTTCGAGTTTGCGTTGTAGAGTACGAGGCGTCATGCCTATTTTATCGCTCACTCTGTCCAGGCTTGCGGAGTTATATCCCAGCAATGCGATCGATTCTTTTACGCTCTGGTGTAGCTGTACGATGTTGTCCATCAGGCTCAATTGATTCTCAGCTAGCGAACGACAACTGGCAAACAAATGTGGATCGGTATTGTGGATAGGAGCATTGAGTTCCGCAAGGCGAGGGTAGATCTTCACTTGGGGCTTTTCGAAGTGTATTTCGCAATCAAAAAAACGTTCATATTCCCTGGCATAAGTTGGCCTTTCCCCCATAAATTCGATCGCAGAGAAAAATGGCTTTTCCCGCACTAGTTTGCGAATTGCTGCAACACTTGCCGTAACCACGGATTCGATTTGCGCAATATGGATTGGAATATGGCATTCTGCAGGAATGTAGCAAAGTACAGGTTGCCCCTGATGTACTTGTAGATCAAATCGCCCGCTTTGAGATACTAATGATTGATACCGGCTAACCTGGTCTAATGCAGTGGCAAGATTAGGACTATGGCAGATTAGGGTGGAGAGTACTCCGAATGCTCTAACGGATACCTGCTTTCCCACCTGAAAGCCCAGGCTGCGATTTCCACTCAACTCGACAGCGCGATGCCATAGGCTACGCACGGTGCTGACCGGGACCCAATGGGTGACCGTATCGGGGTAGGTGTGGAGTTCGGGCAATTCCTTCGTGAGCGATTCGACATCCAATCCCACCTCTTTCATCGCCAACAATATTTCATTGAGCCAGGGAGAACAGATAGTCAGGTGTTGTTTCATTTCAGCAAATTATCAGAGTGAGACAACAAGCTAAGCCATATTTGGCGTGAAATGCAAACATACTGGAATAAGATGTTAAAGACAGTGTTGTCGATAGGGCGCAGAATAGCAGCGAGTATCAGATTGGCAGATGGGACTCGATCATGACAAAAACAAGAAAATACTGGGGTTGGGGATATGAAGGTAAACAGATTTCCTCGCCGACACTCAGCAAAACCATCCAGTTCTTATGTCAATCGTTGGGAGTAGGTAGCGAGAAAATAAAACGTCCTCTGGCATTAGATGAAATAGCAGTACGTGCCCCACGAATTGAGGTAAACGAGCAGCTTGCAGGTCTTTGTAGTTACTCTAAGTTTGATCGGCTCTCTCATAGCTATGGCAAGTCATACAACGATGTGATTCGAGGCTTATATGGAGTGTTTCCCAATCCTCCTGATTATGTTGCCTTCCCGGAAACGGAAGACCAGCTACTTGCCCTGATGGATTATGCAGATCAACAGCGGGTTGCACTGGTACCATACGGTGGCGGCACCAGTGTGGTCGGAGGTGTGGAACCGACAAAGGGCCAGCACTATCGTGGTTGCATATCCGTTGACATGCGCCGATTTAATCGTTTATTAGAGATCGACCCGATTTCACTCTGTGCCAGATTTCAGGCGGGTGTGTATGGTCCCGACCTGGAAACTCAATTAAAACCCCATGGCTTCACCTTGCGGCATTTTCCACAAAGTTTCGAGTTTTCTACGTTGGGTGGTTGGATCGCCACACGCGCAGGAGGGCATTATGCCACCTTGTACACGCACATAGATGACCTGGTTGAATCGGTGCGAATGGTCACGCCTAAGGGTAAATCCGAGACTCGGCGACTGCCGGCATCCGGTGCGGGTCCCAGCGAAGAACGATTGATTTTGGGTTCGGAAGGCATTTTTGGTTTTATTACCGAAGCCTGGCTGCGGATCCAGGACGTACCAAAGTACAAGCGGTCAGTGGCCATTCGCTTCAAGCGCTACGGCCAGGCCGTGAATGCAACACGGGTGATTGCCCAGGCGGGTTTGTATCCGTCCAACTGTCGTTTGGTGGACCCATTCGAGGCTTTTGCAATGGGACTCGGAAATGGCTCACACAGCGTGCTGCTGTTAGCCTTTGAATCCGCACAAGTTGCCGTTGATGAAAAGTTGAATTCTGCAATGGAAATTGCCCGCGAATTTGGGGGCGAGTGGCGCAAAGAAAAAAGCCAAGCTAATGAAACAGAAATGGATGTTGAAACCTGGAAAGCGTCATTTATTGAAGCCCCCTACCTGAGAGACGAACTGGCGCAACTTGGAATACTCGCTGAAACCTTTGAAACGGCGATTACCTGGGACAAATTTGATACCTTTCATAAGAAAATGATGAACGAGCTCCGGACAACCATTATTGAGCAATGCGGAAAAGGCATGCTGACCTGTCGTTTTACCCATGTCTATCCCGACGGTCCGGCACCCTATTTTACCGTCGTTGCGAAAGTTGAGTTGGGCCGTGAACTGGAGCAATGGGCGGCAATTAAAGCTAAAGCCAATCAAATCATATATGAATCAGGCGCGACCATCACCCACCATCATGCTGTTGGCAAAGATCATAGAGATACCTATCAGAAGCAACTCAGCCCCTTTATGTCTCAGGCGCTTAGCGCGATAAAAAGCGACCTTGATCCGTCACATGTGTTAAATCCCGGTGTACTGATACCTGAGCAATACTGATTAATACGCAGACCTTGTTCAAGAGGAACAGTATCGATTTTGCACTGAAGTTAACGCCTGTTAATAGGTGGTTAGAACCTACGCTAATGGAGGAAAACCATGTGCCATTCATCACCTACACCACAGTCGAAGGTGCTTTAACGGAGACCAAAAAACAAGAACTGTCATCAGCATTAACCAATGCCGTCACCCAAACTCTTGGAGGAAGCATAAAACCCAACGTATGGGTCACATTAAATGAAGTACGGGAAGGAAGTTTTTACATCGGCGGTCATACCCTCAAAGCGCAAACCCTAAAAAAGTTGGTGAATGCCACTGAATCCGAATAGATCCATAAAACAGAAGGAGTGACGAATGCTTGAGTTAGTTCTGGTATTGAACGCACTTTGGTTCGCGATGGGATTCAACGTATTCTCCATTCGCAATAAAATCTTTGCGAAGCTGCTCGTGCCGAGAGAGCAAAGAGATACGCCGGTCTTTGATGTACTGGCAGCATCCGGGCGCTTTCTGGGCGGATTCAACCTCGCCTTTTCAATATTGAACATATTGCTGCTACTGAACTTAAGCACTTTTCCTGACGATACTCAATGGAGTATTTTGCTATTCGTCAATGCAATCGCCCACGGCACTCAATGGGCGTTTAATGTACCGGTTGCATTAGCCAACCTTCGCGGAGAAGGTATTTGGCAAGTGTTAAAAGGCACCATGCTATTTATTTTTATCACTGATTTTAGCTTGGCGGTTTGGAACGCAGTGCTTGCCGCGATCTACTTCATTTAGTTTTCCGCTTGATAAGGCATGAGCCAGCTATGGACTTGAAACCTCATCCGCTAGCGCTTTATAAGTCCTTATGAAATTTTCCGAATGGTGCTCATACTATTAACAAAAGAGCGTTTGAGGTGGTGTGGTTTAGGTGTCTCTAACTGATTGTTCTAAAATCATTTCTGCTTGTCTTTCCTAGCGCATCTCTCGCTGGTTTGCATATGTTTTGTAACCTTGCTCATGGACAAAAGTGTCGAATTATACAGTCGCTTTATAACCGGCTAAAATATGGCATCTGTATAAGAAATTGTTAGGCAATTACGAAAAGAGACCATGATAAGTTTCAAAAAACTCAGCATATTTATGGCAGTCATTGCCATTACATTGTTTCTTCTCCTCTTGTTTGCGCCTGAAATTGTGTTCTCGTTATTTCAAGTGCAAGAGAGTTAGTCTGCTTTCGTTATATCCCGAAGAGCGGCAATGCTCTTTCTAGGTATTGCTGTTTTTTCTTGGTTTGGGCGTAATGCCCTACATTCTGAATCAAGGCAAGCTACTTGTATTGGTATGTCTATTTCTATGTTGGCCTTGGCAGTCTTAGGTGCATTTGAATTTGCTCGCAACTTTGTCGGTATGGGTATTTTTCTTGCTGTTGTTACTGAGGTGTTTCTTAGTATCGCATATTTTCAAGTATGGATTGGCAATAAACATGCCTAACAATGGACTACAACCGACGCTTGACTGCTTCCTCCCTTCGCTGCCGCTTCGGTCGGTCGCCGTCAAGAGCAGCTGAGCCCGGGCGTTAAACCTCTAAGTCAGTCTTCATACTTGCACAATATACAGAACAAGTTATACTTGTACAATATTTTGTTCAAGTGAGAGTGGATTATGAAGGTTGTAAATTTCTCTGAAGCTAGAAATCGGCTTAAAAGCGTTTTAGATCAAGTAGTTGAAGATGCTGATTATACGGTTATAACAAGGCGTGATGCCGAAGATGCTGTAGTCATGTCACTCGATCAGTTTAATGGGCTAATGGAGACAGTTCATTTGCTTAAGAGTCCCGCCAATGCAGCTCATCTAATTAGATCAATACAGCAATATCATGCAGACGAAACAGAAGAGCACGGATTGCTCGATGACTGATATATTGGCATGGACCAGGGAATCCTGGTCCGATTACGTTTACTGGCAAGGCCAAAATAAGAAAACACTAAAACGTATTAATAAGCTAATATCCGATACGCAACGTAGTCCTTTCGAGGGTATTGGAAAACCTGAGCCTCTCAAGGAAAACTTGGCAGGCTTCTGGTCTCGACGTATTGATGACAATAACCGACTGGTATACGTAGTTGATGACAATAAACTTACAATCATCTCTTGCAGGTACCACTATGAAAAATGATTTAACCAAGCGTTCAACCGGACTCCCCTTCGGCTCACGCGGCGTTAAGTGCAAATAATCTTTGCAAACCGAAGAGTGATAGAATAGTGTCACTTTTATGAAGACAGAACTTGTAACTACATTAAAAAGGGCAAGCTACAAAGATATTAGCTGACCTTCATTCCTCGAAAGAACCTGTATTAATTACTGAACACGGCCAGCCCTCCGCGTGTCTCGTTGATGTCGATGATTATGAGCAAATGCAACATAGAATGCGCATTCTCGAAGGTATCGCGCGTGGAGAGAGCTATATTTGAAGGGCGTATCTATTCTGAATCGGAAGCAGAAGAGAAAATGGGTAGATGGCTCAAATAAAATGGACTGAGCCTGCGCCACTTTAACACAAACCAAGTCGCTACTTGCCGCCCGCAAATCCGGGCGTTATCTACAAAACGAGTCCGAAAGATGAGACCAACTAATGATTTGTCAATAGCCGTTGTGTGTGGTGGCTCTTCAGCTGAGGCCGAAGTGTCAAGATCATCGGGTCGCTGTGTCGCAGATGCACTTCAACAAAATTACTCGAACGTGATAATCATGGAATTCGATACTAACTTGTCGAAGGCATTAGAACTTAATGGAATTGATGTTGTTTTTCCTGCTCTGCATGGCCCTCCTGGTGAGGACGGAACTTTTCAAGGGTTTCTTGAAATAAGTGGATATTCCTATGTTGGTAGCGATGTCCAGTCCAGTGCTTTTGCCATGGACAAATCTGTTGCGAAAGGCCTTTTCCAGAAAGCAGGCATTCCTGTCGCAAAAGGGCTGAATATTTCCAAGTTTGAAAACATAGAAGACGCTCACCGTAAAATCTTAGACACTTTGGGTTGTGAAGTTGTGGTTAAGCCTTCAAGCCAAGGCTCTGCTATTGGTGTATCTTTCGGCAGTACGCCAGATGAAGTTAGGCAATTACTACTGAACTCTCGGGCTTACAATTACGATGTACTTGTCGAGGAGCGAATTTATGGCCGGGAGATTACCGTTGGGGTTTTGGATGTGGGTGAGATTCAGGCATTTCCCGTTATTGAGATCGTAACCCCAGAGGGTACATGGTATGACTTTAAGCACAGGTATGCCGCAGGGGAAAGCGAACACATTATTCCCGCCTCGCTCCCAACTGAGCAATACCAAAGCTGTCAGAAAATTGCTTTGCTGGCTCATAAGGCTCTTGGGTGTAGAGATTTATCCCGAGCTGATTTTATTGTTCCCGATAATGGTGATCCGATACTATTGGAGGTGAATACATTGCCAGGCATGACGCCAACGAGCCTATACCCTGATGGAGCACAGGCTGCCGGCATTAGTTTTGAGGATTTAATGGTTCTATTTATTGAACAGGCTTATAAACGTAGGCGCAGCTAAGAGTTAATTGGGATCGGACTTTATATGCTACAGAGAGCGCTTCTCATTTGAAGTCGAATCGCAACTAAAATATTGAATTTAAAGTTCTTTTAAGTGATTTGTATTCGTTCTTGACCCAAGCTAAACGCAAGGATTGACCCACATTTCCCTGTGAGTGGGTCAATATTTGATCCAAAAAAACTCTACTTTGTTCCTTCGTAGACGATTCTTTGAAACACTGATTCTGGTTTGTTGATTACGAACTCTAGTATTTCAACACGGCCAGGCCATACCAATTCTCGCTCCTCAATACCCAGTTGACGGCGAATATCGAAGCAAATATTTGGAATTATCGGTGAATAGACAATAGAAATCGTATGAAGTAAGGAGCAAATAATCTGAAGGGTTTCAACTGCGTGATCTAGTGGATTACTATCTTTCGGATTCCAGGGCGCTCTTTCATGGAAGTACGTGTTTGCCGATGAGATGAGTGCATCAACCAAAAAGCAAACTTCGTGAAGTTGAGCTTCTTGGTAAGCTTTCTCCAATCGGGATAACAAGGAATCTGTTTCTGCAATAAGAGCGATACTTTGCTCGCTATAGGTGGTTAGCTTATCTGGCGTTTTCAATAGACCTTGATGGTTCTTAGATATTAGTGTCGTGCACCGTTTTACCAAGTTGCCCAAACTATTAGCTAGCCCGGAATTTATTGTTTCGACAAGTGTTTTGGTTGTTAGATCTCCATCTCGACCCAATGGTTTTTTTACCAGAAGTGAATATTTCAAGCCATCTATCGTTGTAATACCGGCCAGGTCGATAGGTTGAATGAGGCTGCTAGGATTGGACTTTGAAATTTTCTTGCCTCTTAAAGTCCACCATCCATGAACGATAATTTTTTCTGGAAAAGGGAATTTGAGAGCCGATAGGAGAGCTAACCAGTAGACTCCATGAAACAACAGGATGTCTTTTCCAATAACCTGTATCGTATTTGCTAAATTCTGTTTTGCCCCACCCAACGCTTGAATTGCCGTTAGATAACTAAACAGGGCGTCAACCCAGACATATACTACATGTTCATTGTTACCTGGCACTGATATACCCCATTGGAAATCGGTTCTTGAAATCGAAAGGTTCTCCTGATCGGATTCTTTCAAGAAACGAATGACTTCTCTCCGATAATTCTCTGGCTGAATAAAATCTTCATTGGCCTCTATGTAGGAGAGGACGCTTTGTAAATGCTTAGAGAGGTTAAAAAGATATGAAGGCTTTGAATACTGAATCACAGGTGTTTCATGTATTGAACAGCAGCCGTCAACAAGTTGGTGTTCCGAATAAAATTGTTCGCACTCTACACAATACAGCCCTGTATAGTCCCCAAGTGATATATCACCCGAACGTGTTAGCAAACTCCAAACATCAATAACGTTGTGCTTATGGTTATCGTCAGTCGTGCGGACAAAATAATCAGGTGAGACTTTTAGTTTTTTCCATAGCTCCGCAAAGCAATGGGATTTTTGATTGACAAACTGCTTAACGGATATTCCACTATCTTTTGCTGTTCTTTCTATTTTTTGACCGTACTCATCAGTTCCAGTAATTAAAAAGGCCCGTCCGACCTTTAATTGCCAATATCGCTTTAACGCATCCGCTATAAAAACACTGTAAACGTGTCCTAAATGGGGATTACCACTCGCGTAAAAAATAGGCGTAGTAACGTACTTTTCCATTGATCTCTCCTATGGCGCATAAGCGCACAAAATATTAATACTTCAGTTGAGACAACGTAGGAGTGAGCTGATCTGTTGTGGTTGGGGGCTTGATTAACTAGGATTAAACAGAGGGCGCGCAGCTCACTCCGCATAGCATTCGCTGCGGATTGAGCCACATTTGGTGGCTAGGAAAATTCGCTTCACATCTCGATTTCATTCTTGAATTCTAAATAGAAGCGAAGATTTTATTCAAGTGTTTTTGTGTAGAAGGCTGAAATGGCTTGAAGCAGTACTTTGAACGTTTTTTTGTAATTCCGTTCCACTAACTATCGGAAAACAGCAAGGCGACACTGCCATTTTCAGCTCCCGAAATAGCAACAAACCAGAATTCACCACACTCTTCTTAAACAGCAATCTCCTGCTGCGTCGCACAATGAATACTCCCCCCACCGGAAGCTATCCCGTCAATGGCGATTTGCTCTACGACTCTATCGGGGTAGGCTTTTTCCAATAACAGTTTGGCATTCCGGTCGGCCTTTTTATCGCCGAATTTTTGCGCGATGACGGCACCGTTGCAGACATAATAACCGATATAACCGGCAGCAAAATCGCTGGTACCGAAGCGTTCGTTGATGGTCTCTGGGGTATCGATGATGACGAGTTTCAATTTTTTTCCGCTTGCATCCGTACTGTTTGCAAGTATCTCGATATTTTCGCGGGTCACCTGGTAATCGTAGGAGGCCTCGTAGTTGTCTCTGCTTACGATGACTTCGCCCGGCTTGGCGAAACGGGCGTAAAAATCCGTGTGCCCATCGGTGATGTCTTTGCCTTTGATTCCTTCCAGCCAGATGATTTTCTGCAATCCAAGTAGATATTTAAGCTCCTCTTCAACCTGTTGCTGACTCCAGCCGGGATTACGGTTGTCATTCAAGACGCAGCTTTTGGTGAGGATGGCGGTGCCATGTCCGTCCACTTCAAAGCAGCCGCCTTCCAGTACTAAATTTGTGCTTATCAATTTTGCCTTGGCACGGTGAGCAATAAATCGGGCGACTTTCGCGTCACGGGTATGCGCTTGCTTGTTGCCCCAGCCATTGAAATTGAAGTCAATGGCAAACTTTTCACCTGCATGGTTAGTGACAAATGTCGGCCCGGTATCTCGAAGCCAGAGGTCATCTGTTTCAAACTCAATCAACTCTATGGGAAAAGGGTGTTGATCCGGAGCCAATAAGCTTTCGGCTTGTTCCATGTCGGCGGCACCGACCAATATGGACACCGGTTCGTATTTGGCAATGGTCTTGGCGATAGCGGCGAGGTTGCGTTTGACCTCCGGGACCTGCCGCTTTGCCCAGATATACTCGTTGGCGACAAAGGCCATCCAAGTGCGCTTATGGCGATGGCTTTCATCCGGCATAAATAGGGTTTGGGGAGTTGTTTGATCGGAAGCGGCTAACGGTCTGCCGTTTAACATAAGCCCCCCCATCAGTAGGGAACAGGATTTAAGTAGCTGGCGTTTGGTAATCATATTTGCTTTAGCAGGTTATATGGTCTTAACTGTTGGTCCCGCCGACGGGATGTGTTTACAAAGGATAGTTGGATTGCTGGAATAGGGAGTGCTTATGGTGAAAAATAGATGGATTCCGGAAGCAGTTTCATCTGGCACGCAAATAGCGCCAACGAAAACCTTGAGTGACTTGGAGCTTTGAGTTAAACCGCGTTACCGCTAATAATCATTTCTCTGAATATTTGAGTGCCATGAAACGAATCAATATTGTCGGTACAAGCGGCAGTGGTAAATCGACTTTTGCCAAAAAACTTGCTGCAAGGCTGGGCTACCCCTATCTGGAAATGGATGCGCTCTTCTGGAAGCCCGATTGGCAGGAGTCCAGCGATGGCGAGTTTTTTGCAAAACTGGAGGATAAATTGGCCGCACCTGCCTGGGTGTTGGATGGTAACTACAATCGCTCCGTGCCGGTTAAATGGAAACAGGTAGACACGGTTATCTGGATTGATTTCAGTTTGCCCAGAACGCTATTTCAGGCGACGAAGCGGGCAATCATCCGCTCGGTGACGGGTGAAGAGTTGTGGCCAGGCACCGGAAACAAAGAAACCTTCAGGAAGTCATTTCTGAATAAGAACTCGATTCTCTTGTGGACCATAACGACTTATCGGAAAAACCGCCGGCGTTATCAGAATGCCGCGGTTGCTCCGGAATATCGCCATATTAACTTCGTTCGCTTAACGAGCCCCAAGGCGGCTAAGAAATACTTGGCTTCGCTGAATTAGCGGGCGCGAACTCGTTTATCCGTAATTTCCCTGATTTTTGGTTCGCGTCGGGGACCATCTGCTATAGTGGTGGGTCTCTTTTCTGGAACCGGTAACTCTGCTATGGAAGTTCTTGTCGCCCTGTTTCGCGAAAATCGCGCCTTTGTCATTGCCGGTGTGCTGTTGGTGCTGGCAAGCGCGCTCGCCAATGTCGGCACCATCAATTTTATAAATCAGGCTATTGCGACGGAAGGAGACTTTATTCGGGACAATATGGGATTTCTGCTGTTGCTGCTTGCCGGCGCTTTCGGATTCGGCGTTAGTTCCCAAATGATCATGACCCAACTCGGCTACCGGGTGATATACCAGATGCGAGGCCGTCTCCTGCAGCAGGTATTGAATACGGACTACGAGCATTTACATAGGCTCGGCACGAACCGCATTTATGCCGCCATTACCAAGGATATTCGCTCCTTGCAGGATGGCTTTATCATGCTGCCGTTCTTTCTCTATGCCGCCATTATGGCGATTGGCGGTATTCTCTACATGTTTACCCTGCATCTCGGACTTGCCTCTATCGTCTTAGCCAGCATCGTTACCGCCGCTTATATTGCCAAGGTATTGACGCAACGTTTTCAAACCTTGATTCGCAAAGACCGGGAGTTGGAAGATCAGCTCTTTGCCCAATACAGCACGGTATTGGATGGCCACAAGGAATTGTTGCTTAACGAAGCACGCGGCCAGCGCTTGCTGGATCTGGTGATGCACGGACCGGCATTGCAGTCGTTGCAGATGCGTACCTTGGGCGACCGTTATATCGTGGTGAATATTCACTTTATGACGACCCTGATCCTGTTTCAGATCGCACTGGTATTCTGGCTGGTTTACACCATGAATTGGGGTGGTTTGGCCATGGCTACGTCTTTTGCGTTAACCCTGATGTTTATTCGCCAGCCATTGAATATGGCAATGAACCAGTTGGGACCGATTCTTGTCGCACGGGTGTCGTTGCAAAAACTGAAATCTTTAAAGTTGGGTCATGACGCTAAACCGGCAGCGGTTGAAGAACCCCTGCATTGGCAAACCTTGCAACTGCATGGTGTTACCTATCAGTATGAGCGGGATCAGTCCGGTTTTCAGTTGGGGCCGCTGAATTTCGCTTTGAAACGTGGCGAGTTGGTCTTCCTGGCGGGACATAACGGCGCTGGGAAGACCACGCTTATTAGACTGGTTCTGGGATTATTAAAGCCGAAGGCCGGGCAGCTGTTGGTCGATGGGCGGCCCTTGCAGGATTCTGACATTCGCGCCTATCGACATGGATTTTCGGCGGTTCTAGCGGACTTTCATCTGTTCGAGGATTTGGAAGAGTTGGGTCGCTCCCAGCAAGAAGAGGTTCACGAATGGCTTGAACTGCTCGGCTTGGATGAAAAAGTACAGTTTACAGAGGGACATTTCAGCACTACTGACTTAAGTACCGGCCAGCGGAAGCGCCTGGCGATGGTAGGGGCGGTTGCGGAACACCGTCCGGTGATGATTCTCGATGAATGGGCGGCCGATCAGGTCCCGGTGTTTCGGCAGCGCTTCTATTTTGAGTTGTTGCCCAAACTCAAGGCCCAGGGTGTCACCCTGCTGGTCGTGAGTCATGATGACCGTTATTTTGATGTGGCGGATCGGGTCCTTTATCTAGAAGGCGGAAAAATCATCGATTCAACCTCCGTGAACCAACAACCTATGCAGCCGGAGGTGGCAATATAGTCGGTAGGCTGTGGCGTTATCCATCGCCCCAGCTACCTCAGTCATGACCGCCACCAGATAAACGAATCGTTTGTATTCTAAAACCACTTGCTCGGCAAATCGGGCAGACTAGCCATTTTCTTTGACCAAGGCGATTAGTCAAGGTGAGTTTTGGAGATGCGATGAAAATTCATCGCATCTCGATGGGTTATTGTGTGACGGTTAACGTCGGACTTGTTGTCGAACTCGAAACATCCAGGGTAAAGGTGTAGGTACCCGCAGCAATACCAGTCAACTTCAGATTGCCGCCGCCATCGGTTAAGGCTAATCCGGTATTCAGCAGGATCTCCACCGACTCGCCGAAGCTGGCATCGGAGCCGAAGTTAGATCCGGCTGTCCAATTTGCATCGGCGATCTTGAAGGTATGGTCACCTGCATTCAGCTCCACAACGATGCTGAACTGGTTGTCGGCAAAACTCAGCCTATTGTTGGGATCCCATTCGTTGTTTGCTCCTCGCAAAAAGAGGTCGACGCCATAGGGATTCGCGGAATCCACACCTCCTGTGACGGTTAGCACGGGTGCGGCACTGTCCGTTGCGTCCAGGGTAAAGGTGTAATCTCCGGCGGCGATTCCGGCCAGCTGCAAGTTGCCCCCGCCATCGGTCAGCGCCACTGCGGTGCCCAGCGAAATTTCCACCGATTCGCCGAAGCCCGCGTCGGAACCAAAGTTGGAACCGGCCGACCATTCCGCATCCGCGAGCTTGAAGTTATGGTCTCCTGCGTTTAATGCAATGGTGGAGCTGAAGATGTTGTCGGCATGACTCATCTGGTTGGTGGTTTCCCAATCCTCGTTGATGCCTCTTACGTAGAGTTCGGTGCCGTAGGGTCCCAAGCTTGCATCGTTGCTATCCTCTTCCGGTTCGAGGGGTGTCAACACCGCATCGAAGTTGCCGCCGATGGCCGGTACGGTAACGACTTCGGTGTCATCCATGATCAGAGGATCGTCCGCCGAGCCGCCGCCAAAGGTCCATAGATCGGGTGGCGTTTTCAAGCCGCGATGGATATTTTCCAAGCCGTCGATGTCCCAGGTGGTCGCATAGACTTTGGTGCCGGTCCAGTCTGAGATTCCTAGAAAACGCCCGTCGTAGGATAACTGGATAAGGTTGTTTTCGGCATCGACGACAATCGTCGGCGCCACGCCCCTTGGATTTCCGCTGCTGTCTTCCGAAGCGTCAGTGGTGCCAAATAACTCATTGCTCCAGCCAAAGACCTGATGCGAGATATCCCAGAGGAACCCGTCCGGTGCATTGGCTTGGATTTTCGGCAGTACGGACAAGCCTTCTTCTCCCGGTACATCGAGATAGATATTGAAGGAAGTATGGTCAAACTCGTTAGGCGGCACCCATACCTGGCTTAAGGTGTTCATGGTAAAGGTCACAAACAGGGTGCTCTTACAGGCTTCAACCTTCATTTCCTCAATATCCGCCTGCCCCCCGTCGCCGTAGGAACCATCGCCTTCCGGATAGGTATAGAGCCCGGTCGGTCCGGTATCGTCCC
This sequence comes from Hahella sp., assembly GCA_028280065.1. GTDB lineage: Bacteria > Pseudomonadota > Gammaproteobacteria > Pseudomonadales > Oleiphilaceae > Hahella. Next base: position 23,037 of record JANQMN010000021.1, on the reverse strand, counting down.
GGGTAGGATCGTCACTGACGATTCTGACGCCATTGAAGGGCACGTCGGAAGTAAAACTCTGTGACAAGGCGACAGCGCCCTGATCCGGGAAGTAGTAGTCGACGGTATGGGCTGAAACGCCGCATTGAACGTTATCCAGGCTTAGGTTCGCACTCCAGCTGCCGTTGTCGGCAATGCTGGCTTCGGTCGCGGTATCGATGATGCCGTCCACGACCAATAGCATACGTTCTACCCCCTGGGTCAAAGTGCCGCTCAGCGCCAGGTCTTCCGTCAGCGTTTCACCGTCGACGGTCTGGTCGATGGTCACGGATACCGCAGCAGGGGCTTCTGAAATTTCGTCACTTTGCATCAGCACGGCAATGGATTTTGCCGGCAGCTCTGCGGCCAATTTTCCTTCTTCGCCAAGGACAAACCCGCCATTGACGCCCATGCCGAACATCAGGTCGAGTCGGGTCCCCGCAGCGAGATCAGTGTCCAGATTCAATAGACGCTCACCGTCAGCGGTGTTAAAAACGATTATCGCGGTTTTGCCTTCATATTCGCGCTGGTAGGCCAGAACGCCGGGTCCGCTGCCGTTCTCAGCCAGAATTTCCAGGGTTCCCCGAGTAAATATCTTGTTGGATTTCCGTAAATCGGCTAGTTGCCGGATATGCAGGAATATATCGCTGTTTTCATTAAAGTGATCGGTATTGACGTGGTCCGCGTCCTCCGATTGCCAACCGCCGGCAAACATCGAGGACCGGGACTCGGTGAACTCCTGCTCGGTGCCCTGATAAATAATGGGGATACCGGGAATAGTCATGATAAATGCCAAGGCTTGCTTCATCCCGGCAGACAGGGTTTTTGAGCGGACCCGCGCCATATCGTGGTTATCGATGAAAGTCGGCGTGATGTAAGGATTTTTATACAGCGTTTCATCCATAAAGGTTTCCAGCCGGAAAGCGAGCAACGAGGTTGGCAATCCACCGGCAAACACCCGGTCGATATCTTCCCGGAGTGGAAACTGTATCAAGGAAGGAAACTCAGGTACGTCATCGCTGCCCAGATAGCTGACAACCTTTTCATCTCCCGTAGTTTCAAATGGCAGTGAGGATTCGAACACTTCCCCAAACGCCAGGAAGTTATCGCGACCGGTTGCTGCCGCCGCGGCTAGGATTCCAGGATTCTCTGCATCGGTACTATGAAAAAAGTCATGCCAAAACTCGTGTTCGACAAACTTGGCGGTATCGACGCGGAAAGCATCCACCCCCACTTCTTCAATCCAGTAGGCATAGGAGTCGCGCATGGCCTCGCGAACTACCGGGTTAGAGGTATTGAGGTCGTCTAGCGACTGTAGCTGGTAGTTCTTTTCCTGGTTTTCATCCTGGAAATCTTCAACGTCAGGTGTCCAGTGATAGATAGCAGCACTGACATGTTCGGGATTGGTTGCGTCGTTCAAGTCAAAGGGAGCCTGGCTTGGGCGCACCTGGGGCGTTGCCTGATCGTTCAGCATAAAGTTCTGCGCAGGATCATCGGTGCTCCAGCCGGCAATGCCGCCCTCATAACCGAAGAAGTTGCCGGTGTGATTGACGACTATATCCTGGATTAAATACATCCCTTTATTGTGTAGGGCACTGGAAAGGTTTTTATAGTCGTCCAAGGTGCCATAGTGAGCATCGACTTCCTTAAAGTTTTCCGCCCAGTATCCGTGGTAACCGGTAAAAGGAATGGATTGATCAAACCAGAGGTTCGCCACGGGAGGCGTAATCCAGACCGCCGTCGCGCCGAGATTCTGGATGTAATTCACCTTGTCGGTAATGCCTTTTAAATCGCCACCGCTATAAAAATCCTTATTTTCCGGATTGTATTCGCCGCTGCCCTGATCGTTGTTGCTGGGATCTCCGTCATTGAACCGGTCGGTCATGACAAAGTAGATGATCTGGTCCTGCCACTCAGGTGATGCCACGTGCAGGTTGGTGCTGATGTCTACGCCGCTGTCATCGTCGTTATTGCTATTGTTACCGTTGTCGCTGCAACCGCTCAGCGCTACGGCTGAGGCAATCGCGGCCAATAGCAAGCGGCGACGAAAAGAAATGTTATTTTGGATCATTATTCTTCTCACCCTGTTACTCTACGAAAGGATGGGTGATAGTTTAAGGACTGGATCAATTAAGAAATCGTCCTATTGCGTCAATAGCATTGATATTTCGCGACAGCTCAGGAGTGGTTGATTAGTAAAAACGCGGGATAAAGCCATGCCCTTCATTGTCTTCTATGGTGCTTTCCTTGGCGGAATCGTGCTGAAAAGTAACTCTGAGAGTTGAGTTTGCCGGTAATTTCTTGCGTTTGATTTCGATGCCCAGGTGCCATTGCATCACACCCTGCTGATTGTGCCTTATCGCTGTTGCAGGCACCCTCTCAACTTTGTTGGTATGGTCATTTCTGATACTCGCCGTCAATTTATCCGCACCCTGTCGGCGGCTAAGAATTCTGCCCGTGAGGAGAAATCGGTCCGGGAGTTGAATTAAATCCAGGTGCTGACAAACGACATCGACTTTTCCTAAAAGATAGGCGTCTTCCTGAGATAGTATGTAGTCATGGCCGTCGTTATCGTCCGTGTATAACACGTGGCCGACCCGATAATAAATGCGGAAGCGAAAAGGATTAAACACCGGAATATTGCAGCTGGACCAGAGTTCGAAATGCTCTGAAATCCACCTTTCGAAGCTACAGGCGTAACGCCGCCAGGTACCGTCCAAATCCTCACATGCGACTGAGACTTCCTTGCTATAGGCGAGATTCTGAATCGCTATCCACACCTTGGCGCCGCGGCGGGAATGAGCCTCCTTGGTTTGGAGAAAGTTCTCCGCGTAATAAAGCCGTACCGGATGATGGGCTGCCGCCGCATGCTGCAGTTGGGATTGACGACGATATTCCGCCGGCGAACAACCTTCCAGGCGGGTAAAGGCTCTGATAAAGCTCGCGGGCTCTGCGAAGCCCAACTCGCTAGCCAGTTGCTGTACCGATACTTTGCTGTCGACCAATCGACTACGAGCCTTGACCTGTCGTACTTGGGATAGCAGTTCGGAATAACTGGCGGAATCCTCCTGTAACCTGCGTTGCAGGGCGCGCCCGGAAAGATCCAACTCCGCCGCTAAATCGGGAAGTTTCAGAACCCGTGGCAGTGCTCGCAACAGGATTTGCTTGCATTGCTCTACCAGATTGAGGGTCGGCCCCTGATCCAGTAATACTTGTTGTACATATAAATCCAGCAGCTGGTGTACGCGCGGCAGCGGATCCGGATAGAAGTATCTGGTTAGGTCTGCGGGTAAAAGCAGGTGATTTTGCGAACCACGGGTGCAGTTTTGCAGGCCGATATCACGACCTTCGAGCCAGCTCTTTCGTGAGTGGATTTGCCACTGCCATTTCAAGGCTCTTGAGTAGCCGCTATTGGGCACAAAACGTTGCAACCGGAGTTCGACCGCGCGCAACAGGTGGAGCCAGGCGCTGGAAAGCGCTGCTGGAGTTTCCAGAAGCAGTAGGGTTCCCCCCCGTTGTTTCAACAGATGGATGAGGGCATCCCTGGAAACAGGCGAAATTACACGAACCCAAGCTTGCAAACCCTGGTCAAGATTATCGCAGGCAAGCAGTTGATAATCCGCCTGACTTAAAAAGCTGTCGAGGGAGATTCGACCGTTGGCCAACTCAATCGCCTTTAAAGGGAAGTTGTTATAAGCGAGGTCAAGCTGTTCCTGGACCAGGATGTCCGGATTTCCTTCTATTATTTGTTTGCCAGCCATAAGGGGAAAAATGCCAAAACCCAAACAGTAGAAAATTATATGGCTGGATAGTAGCCCAATTACCAAAATCCGGCAGTAGGCTTGTGTCTTATGAAAACTTGAAGAGCGGGTCGTTAGGCCCAAAAAATGAAGGGGGTATCCTGAGAAGCATCCTCCGTGAGCCATTTGATTTGCTGCTTGGAGAATCCTGCATTCATTAACATTTCCGTCGCCATCCACTTGGCTTCATGGGTTTGATTCGGATCTTTGATGATCTCCAGGGCTCTAACTTGGTATTCGTTCATTTGTCAAGACTCCGCTACTGCGATTGGACCAAAGTCGTATGTTAAGTATACGAATCTCAGGCGGTAAGAATGAGCGTTTTTTAGACGAATACTGAATTTCGTGAGTGGCTTAACAAAACTTGAGATTATATTGTTTGCTTGAGAAAGGGCGGGAGATGAGTTAGGCGGGTAGATTTCTAAAGAAAGAGGCGTCCCACAAGACTGGGAATGACCGTCTCCACGCGTAATATTCTCGGTCCAAGATGAAATCCTTGCATACCGGCTTCGGTTAGTTTGCCAACTTCGTAGGGAGTAAAACCTCCTTCGGGTCCAATGGCCAGAACCAGTCGCTCAGCGTCCGAAGGAATGCCATGTTCCGCCTTTGGATGCGCAAACCAGCCGGACCGATGGTGCAGAACTTCCGGTAGGGTATCCTCGACAAAGGGCTTGAATAACTTGAATTGACGGATGCGGGGAACGGCCGTATCCATCGCCTGCTCCAGTCCCAGTAGACATTGTTCGTGCAAGGTTTCGGCCTGTAGCCAAGGTGACTGCCAATAGCTCTTTTCTACCTTATAGGTGTTGAGGAGAATGAGATCTTTAACCCCGAGGGCGGCAATGGACTGGATTACCCGGCGCATCGTTTTAGGCCGGGGTAGGCCGACAATTAGTGTGAGATCCAGTGGCGGCGGCGGTGATTGATCAAGCACCAAACTAAAGGTCAGGGAATCCGGGCTCGCCACTTCATACCTGGCGACGCCCATGTTGCCGCCGATCACGCCGACTTTTAGGTTATCGCCCGGCTGCAGCTTAAGTACTTGGCAAATATGAACGGCGCGCCTGTCGCTGCGAAGCAGGCGGGCTGTCGAGCGATCAGAGATTTCTTCCGGCGCTAGTAGTAAAAGATTCATTTTGGACGGTTATTCGGCCGCTGGTTTGGTTGCCGACCGGTTCATCCAGAGACTACAGAGAATACCTGCTTCAAACAGCGCCCACATGGGAATTGCCAGTAGTGTTTGTGAGATGACATCGGGGGGGGTCAGCAACATGCCGACAACGAAACAGCCTACGATGACATACGGCCGCTTCTCGCGAAGTTTTTCGACTGTGGTTATTCCCGCTTTCACCATTAGTACCGTGGCAATGGGAATTTCAAAGGCGACGCCAAAGGCAAAGAAAAGTTTAAGGACAAAATCGAGATAGCTATTAATGTCCGTCATCATTGCCACCCCTTCCGGACTGGCGCCGGCAAAGAATCCGAATGCCAACGGAAACACAACGTAGTAAGCAAACAGTACGCCTAAATAGAAGAGTAGTATGCTGCTGATCAGCAGTGGAATCGCCAGCAGTTTTTCCTGTCTATAAAGAGCGGGAGCGATGAAGCTCCAAATCTGATACAGGATGTAGGGTATGGCCAAGAAGATCGCTAATACCAGGGTAAGCTTAAATGGCGCCAGAAAAGGCGACGCCACCTGCGTGGCAATCATGGTAGCGCCTTCGGGCAAGGCCGCTCTTAAGGGAGCGGAAAGCATGGCGTAAAGGTCGTTGGCAAAGGCGTATAGCGGAATAAATATCACTAAAACGGCCAGCACCATTTTTAGCAGACGATTGCGCAACTCCACCAGGTGTTCCATGAGCGGCGCTTCGTGCAGATTTTCTTTCTCGGGCTGTTGTTGATCGTCCATATGGGATTAGTTTGATGGTTGAGAGGGCGATTGTTGCGGTTTAGGCTGTGCTGCCTGCTCTTTACTCGTGGTGTCTGGCGGTGTTTGCGCTGGGGAATCGAATACTTTTTTCAACGGGTTGCCTGATGGGGCAGTTGATTTAGCGTCGTCAGCTGCGGAGTCTGAATCGGCAGAGGGCTGCGGATTTTTCCCTGGCAAAATCTGGTTGGGGTCTTTATCCACCAAATGTTCAAACTGTTTTGCCTCGCCAAGGGCGTCGTCCACGGTCTGCTTGATTTTTGCCAAGCCCAGTTGATCGCCTTCCTTGCGGAGCCGCTCTCGCATCTCTTCGGCTTTTAATTGCCGGTCCACTTCCCTGGTCACTTCGCCCACCATGCGTCGAGCGCGTCCTATCCAGAGCCCTGCGGTCCTGGCGGCCTGAGGCAGGCGTTCCGGCCCTAACACCAGGAGCCCGACCAGACCGATCAGGGTTAACTCAAAAAAACCAATATCAAACATTTCCTAGTTCCAGGTCGACATCGGAAGTAGCGGCATTAACTCCGCGCGCGTTAACAACAGGCGGCCACGCCTATTTGTTTTCCTGTTTTGGCTGGTCGGTTCGCTGGGCGGAACCCTCTATAATATTGCCCGTACTATTTTCCTTATTTTCCAGGCGCTGATTGGGAGCATTGTTTGGCTCCTCTTTTTCACCGTCGCCCATCGCCTTTTTAAAACCCTTGATGGCTCCTCCCAGGTCTCCGCCTAAATTCTTCAGTCGCTTGGTTCCAAACAACAGGGCAACGATTATCAGTACGATCAGCAGTTGCCAAATTGAAAAACCCATAATTATCTCCTTGGTAAATCGTTAAAACTACGAATGCCGCGACGCCTTTTCCTCAAGACCGGATACGTTAAATCGCCGGGCCAGTTCATCTAGTATTTGTTGTGGCTCAATCTCCAAGTGGCTTAGCATGACCAATGTATGAAACCACAAATCGGCGGTTTCATAAATTACATCGCCTTTATGCTGACTGAGCTCCGCATCTTTGGCGGCGATGATGGTTTCGGTACATTCCTCGCCCACTTTTTCCAGAATTTTATTCAAGCCCTTGGCATATAAGCCGGCAACGTAACTCGAATCCGGGTGTGCCTGGCGACGGGAGGCGAGCACTTTGCCTAACTCTTCAAGAACTTCACTCATTGTGGTCACCATAAGATTACAAATACTTTAAGAAACCATGAACGAAGCGTCTTCGCAAGCCATTTCTTGTATTTGCCAATGGAAGCTGCCTATTTTTTGAGCGCTTTTGCCGGAATTTGTCATTCGACGCTGATTTTACCGGTAGATCTCATCCGGAGACTTCAGAACCGGTGCGGCATCCTCCCAGGAGCCGCCGGAAAATTTTCGAAAAAAGCAACTGGCCCTGCCCGTATGACAGGCGATGCCACCTATCTGCTCGACCTGTAATACCAATGTATCGCCGTCACAGTCCAGATACATCGCCTTCACTTTCTGAACATGTCCCGATGTCTCGCCTTTATGCCATAACTTGCCTCGAGAGCGTGAATAGTAAACCGCCTCCCGAGAATCCATCGTTGCCTGCAGGGCTTCCTGGTTCATCCAGGCCATCATCAGAATTTGTCCGCTCTCGGCATCTTGCGCAATCGCCGGCAATAAGCCTTGATCATTCCATTGAATGGCAGACCACAGTTCGGTTTGATTCATAAATTTCTCAATACGTAAGCAACAGAATGATATTCAAAGGCTTAGACTACTTGGGCCTCAGCCAAAGGTAAATTGCCACAAAGCCTAATGCCAGGGTAGGCCAGGGTAGTTCAAGCGGCTGCGGCTCCAGATCAAAGGCCGCCAGCCCAGCGGCGGCGGCCAATAGAATCGCACCCCAAAAATAATCCTTGCGTTGCCGTCGTTCGCTGTCCAGTGATGCCTTGACCTGCTGAATGCTCTGATTGGTCTGATCGAACTGGTCCAAGTGGCGAAGCCGATCGGCGGCGTCATAAAGTAGTTGCGGCATTTCAGGTGTTTGTTCCAGCCACTGCGGTAAATGTTCACGGATAGCCTTGAGCAGGCTTGGAGGAGCGACCCGCTCCCGCATCCATTTTTCCAGGAAAGGGTGGGCGGTGCTCCACAGGTCGAGTTCCGGATAGAGCTGCCGCCCCAGGCCTTCGATATTCAGTAAGGTTTTCTGCAACAAGACCAGTTGCGGCTGCACTTCCATGTCAAACCGTTGTGCTGTCTGAAACAGCCGGACCAGAAATTGACCAAAGGAAATATCCTTGAGCGGTTTCTCAAAGATGGGTTCGCAGACGATGCGGATTGCCGCCTCAAATTCAGAGATTCGGGTGGTTGCCGGTACCCATCCGCTGGAGACGTGCAGCGCTGCGACCTGGCGGTAATCCCGGTTAAAAAAAGCCAACAGATTGCGCGCCAGATAATTTTGATCGTCTTGATCCAAGCTGCCGACGATGCCGCAATCAATGGCGATATAACGGGGACTGCGGGGATTGGAGATATCGACAAAGATGTTGCCCGGATGCATGTCGGCATGGAAAAAGCTGTCCCGAAATACCTGGGTGAAAAATATCTCTACACCGCGCTCGGCCAACAACTTTAGATCGACATCCGCTTTTCGAAGCTGTTCGACATCGGCGACCGGGACACCGTATATACGCTCCATCACCAGGACATTGGTAGAGGTATAGTCCCAGTAGATTTCCGGAATATAAATTAACTCGGAGCCGTCGAAATTTCTTTTCAGCTGGGAGGTATTGGCGGCTTCGCGCTGTAAATCGAGTTCGTCGATAATGGTGTTCCGGTAGTCCCGCACAATCTCCACGGGGTGCAGGCGTTTGCCGTCCTTCCAATACCGTTCGACCAGTTTGGCGACCATCAGCATCAGTGCGATATCGATTCGGATAGTGGACTCGATGTTGGGCCTTATGACCTTGAGCACTACATCTTCTCCGGATTTCAGGTGTGCGGCATGGACTTGAGCAACGGATGCCGACGCCATCGGGACCTCTTCAAATCGGTCGAACGTCTCTTCGATCGGTGCGTTGATTGCCTGCTCGATAATCCGCCGGGCTTCCAGACTGGAAAACGCGGGTACCTTGTCCTGTAAGTTCTTCAGTTCGTCCGCCAGATCGTCCGGCAGTAAATCCCGGCGGGTGGATAGAATCTGGCCGAACTTCACGAATATGGGGCCGAGCGTTTCCAGCGCCTGCCGGAGGCATAAGGCACGGCTTCCGTTCGGCTGCGGAAACAAGCGCCAAGGCGCTAGCCATAGCAGCATGCGCAGCGGCAGGGGCAGTGCCTGGAGCGGAATGAAGGTATCCAGCCGATAGCGGCAAATTACCCAAAGAATAACAAAAAAGCGGGCTAGTCTACGCACTCTGTTCCTGTTCGCCGGAAGGATCCGATGGGTCTGGTGATACAGGCTTCGGTTGCACGGCAGATTCCAGATGGGAAATTCTGTCCTCCAGTTGCGCGCTTTTCGCTTGCAAGGAATCAACGTCCAGGAACCATTGTCGCATTTCCTGATGACTGGGTAAGACGCCGGTTTCGAAGTGGATATACTCTTCGGCATCGAGCCAGAAACTATTCTTGACGTGCCCCAGCCATTTACCCAGTTCCCTGAGCCGCTGGCCGGTAAAATGGGCGGGTAGGTCACCGACAAAAGTCGCGAGTTTTGCTTCCCAATCAATTTCCGCCTGTTGATAGATCGCGCTTAGTTTGTCTGTCAGATCCCGATTGCCGGAGGCAATATCCTGAGATCCATTTCCTTGGCCTTCGAAAAACTGCCGGAGTTGTACAGGGGTTGCGGCCAGGGTTGCGTCAGGTTCTTTAGATGGCGCGGAACTGAGACGTAAGGGAAATCCGAGTTCGACATAGATTTTTTGCCGGTGCGGCACGATCTCAATGGCGATAAGTTTGCCGGACAGCTCTCGGCATCCCTCGGCGCTGGCCTGGTCGTATTTCAAGGCGTCATTTAACAGGGTTTCCAGTGCCGCCAATAGAGCGGTGAATAGGGTGGGTGGAATAGACATGGGCGGCTAGGCTTTGATTCCTGTGTGTAGCGCGACGATACCACCGGTAAGATTGTGATATTCGCATAAGCAAAAGCCTGCGTTTTCCATCATGTTTTTCAAGGTTTCCTGATCAGGATGCATCCGAATCGATTCCACCAGATACTGGTAGCTATCCTTGTCGTTGGTGATGAGCTTTCCCAGGGCCGGCAGTGCCGTAAAGGAATAGGCGTCATAGGCTTTGGTCAGAAGCGGATTATCCGGCTTGGAAAATTCCAGAATCAGGGCTTTCCCTCCTGGTGCCAGTACCCGAGCAAATTCGGCTAAAGCTTTGTCCTTATCGGTGACGTTGCGCAGACCGAAGGCAATGCTAAGACAGTTAAAGCTGTTATCCGGAAACGGCAGGGATTCGGCGTTAGCCTGCACATATTCGATATTGTCGGCGTAGCCTTGATCCAGCAGCCGGTCACGCCCCACTTGCAACATTGATGCGTTGATGTCCGCCAAAACCACTTGGCCCCGGGGACCGACAATGCGCGAAAACTTCTTGGCCAGGTCGCCGGTGCCGCCGGCGATGTCCAAAATCCGGTGGCCTACGCGCACGCCGCTTCGATCCACAGTGAAGCGTTTCCATAGCCGATGTACGCCAAACGACATCAGATCGTTCATCAGGTCGTATTTGCCGGCGACAGAATCGAATACCTTGGCGACTTCAGATTCTTTTTGTTCGGCTTTGACTTCCCTGTAGCCAAAATGCGTAGTTTCCTGCTCAGACATGCGTTGCTCCGGAATGTTAGATGGGGCGTATTTTAACGAGTCTATAGCCCTAGATCGACTAATTCGGTCTATAATTACGTTTACCTTTTAAAAAAGTACATTGCATCCGGTGCAGTTCGCAGTAAGGAATCTAATGTCAGTAATTGAAATCAGTAGAGCCCATACCATGGGCGTTGAGGGCGCAAGGAAAACGGCGGATGAGTTGGCGGTCAGTTTATCCGACCATTTCAGCATGAATTATCGGTGGGAAGGCGATGTGTTGAAGTTCAAGCGCTCGGGCGTGACAGGCCAGTTGGAAGTGGACGACGAGCACGTTCACATTAAGTTGCAGTTGGGTTTCATGGTGCGTCCGTTCAAAGATCGCATCGAACGTGAAATCCACGATCATCTGGACGGTATGGATGGGTTTTCCTAGTGCGCTTGCCCACTTGAACCGGCGTTATTTTGCAATCCGTAAGTAGTCAGCTCGCCTGCAAAAATCTGTTCCGCCAAGCGCTCTTCGACCTGTATCACTTGATCCAGTAATTCTGCGACGCCTCCCATAGTCTTGAAGGCGCTGAATCCTTGACGAATAAAACCGTGAAGCTGACCGAGCCCGGCCAGTTCGGCAGGCGTTTCCGTGATTGCCAGAGAAAACGCCAGCAAGCGGCTGTCCACATAGCGCTCTAGTTCCAAGCCGGTGATACGAATGAGTTGCAATTGGCGTTTCCTGGCAGCCAGATTGTCGCATGCACGAAATGCCTGTACGTACTGGATCTCTTCAAAGGACGTCGAAGTTATTGCTGTCCGCAGCAGGGTGGCCAGATGTTCGTCAAGTTTTTGGGTAAGCAGGTTAAGCTCAACCAGGTTGGCGACTGTCCCGAGAGCATTCTCTGGGACCAGCTTGACAATTTTCGGAAAAATGCGCTCTAAATCCGCATCCCGTTGGATAAAACGTTTTGGCGCATAGAGATCTTCAAGTAAAAACTGCAGAGCCTGGTGATAGCGAGGCTCTTCATAAAGATGGAGATGTGTCGTTTTAAGCCGGTTGATTTGCCATTCTCCGATCCCGTCAAGTAAATCCGCTAACGGATGGGCGTCGCGCTGCAGGCGAAACTCGTGATACTCCAGCATTAATTGTTGCAGGCGTTTGGCATGTTTACTTCTTGGCACTACGCTAAGCAGTTTTTCTCTGGACATCGAGCTTCTCAATCTTTACCGGGAGCGTAAGCCTAATCCACTTGATTAGGCATGGCCAACTAGCGAACTGGGCACTTTACCGGTCGCTAATGGCAACACCGTGGGCTGTTCAAGTGATGCTCGATAAACTTGCGGGGAAACGCTGGAATGTGGTGTTGGCGCGGACCACATTCATAGACAGGTTTATTATTTGCTGATTGTCTTCGAATTCAACCGTGAGCCAATTCCAAATCCGGTAAAAAGTTAAGTGAAGGAACCCAGTCCGCGCTGTCCAGCGTCACGAAATGGCTAGTGGCGTCGGTTTCCACTATGCGTACCGTGTTGAGCGATTTTTCCGCGCTGACGAGCATCGCTTCCCGGTCCAGTATGCGGTCCACCTTCGGAATTAGAATAGTCCCTTGGCGCATATGCTTGTAGATATCAGGCGAGGTTTTTTCCATCCAACCCATGATATTCTCAATGTTGCGAACCACGGTCAGATGGTCTTTAGTGGAAGTGAAAACTTTTTCGAATAGTGCTTTTTTCCGGTCGGTGATGCGCCCGAGGAAGGTTTGGCCGTAGGCACTGGATGGAGTGGTATTGAATAGGCGAATCACCCAAGGCCACATACCATGGCTGATGGGATCCAATATGGTGCTGACAAAGGCGGACAGTTTCCCTTGCGGCAAGACCGGCGCTTCCAGCACTACGTCAACGTTTTCGTAGAGTTCAGGATGCTGGCGCATGGCTTCCAGGATGACAGCGCCACCGCGGGAATGGCCGTGAACCCGAATACGTTGGGTTGTCGGAACGTTTTGCATCGCCTGATTCAGAATGCAGGCATCGTATTCGATGGTGGCTTCCAAATACTTGATCGGATATTGCCAAGGCGCATCCTTGGGTACAGGGCCGCTGACCGGGATATGGTAGTTGCTGCAGGTGATGAGTATTAGTTCCGTATCCGGCGCTTGATAGGACTGGCTGAAATAACAGTGATTTTCCAGAAAACCATGGACGGCAATCACCGTATTGGCTGCTTTGGCGCTGTGATTACGTATGGAAACAGCACCTTTTCCTACCTTGTACACCTTGCCGGAAAACATTTCCGAGTAGGTTGCTTCAATCGGGCGTAATAGCTTGCGCGCGTGAATCGCCTTCATCCGATCACTCCACTGTTGACCTGTGCTTTACTCAGCCCAAAATGGGTCAAAGCATTGATTATTGTAGTTAATTGGCTTCCTTACCGATGGCGGATGCGGCGTCGCGTCAATGACGACAAATGTCTAGCTAGACAAACCCTCCGCCCTGTTACACCATTTCTGTCTGCTATCTGTCTAAAAATAAGCCAGCTTGCGACTTGGAAACATTGATTTGCGACAAAAAGATCAACGTTTTATTTCTGTCTGATTATAGTTTTAGTGTATTCCTGCAATGTAATTTTTTGTAACAAAAACATTGCCGTTTCTATGAGAATAGCAAAGGAGGGGATGATGGGGCGGCCGGTATTTGATCCTGTCAATGGTGCGGATGCTGCATGGTTAAGGCTGGATTCGGAGACAAATCCGTTGATCATTACCGCAATGGTGGTGTTGGAACCATTGTCGTTCGAAACCTTAAAGCAGGTGATTGAAAATCGGTTCCTGGCATTTTCCCGGTTCAGCAAGCGCCCGGTTAAATATTCGGGTGTTTATCTGTGGGAGTCGGATCCCGAGTTTCAGGTTGATCGGCATGTAAGGCAAACCCACTTGGCGGCACCCCAGGATCAGGCCGCGCTGCAAACCTTGGTCGGGGAGTTGATGAGCACCCCCCTGCCGGTAGACCGGCCGCTTTGGCAGTTCATTCATGTCCCGGAATATCGGGACGGTAACGTTCTGATCATGCGCGTTCACCATTGTTATGCCGACGGCCTGTCGTTGGCAGCGGTGTTTGGCAGCATCTCAGAACGCGCACCGCATCCGCCGGGCAATCAATCGGATGCGCCGGTATCTAAAGATAAACCGCAATATGTGCGGCAAGCCCTGCACATCGGGATCGATTCCGTTGCGCGGGCCGTTGAACATTGTACAAGGCTGAGCTATCGAATAACGGAAGAAGGCCGCATCAAGATCCAACAACTTACCGGCCGCGCCGAGGCGGCGACTGGGACCAACACCGATAGCATTCGTAACGGACTAACCGGTGCCGCGGAGCTGGCCAGGTTGGCGGCTCTGCCATCGGACAATGCCCTGGCATTGCAAGCCAAACTCAGCCGGAAAAAGGCTTGTGCCTGGTCTGCGCCAATCCCGATCGCATCCATTAAACCTATCGCCCGGCAGTTCGGATGCAGTACCAATGACCTGTTACTGGGTGCAGTCGCCGGAGGATTGCGGAGCTATATGGCTGAACATGCGGAAAATACCCAAAATCTGCGTTTACACGCCACCATGCCGGTAAACTTGCGGCCATTGGAAACCAAAGCCGGGCGTCAACAACTGCATGAACTGGGTAATCAATTCGGGACAGTATTCGTACCTCTGCCGGTTGCGATCGCCAATCCCATCGAGCGACTTTTTAAAATCAAGCACGACATGGCGGCATTGAAGAATTCCTCACAACCCATGCTCTCCTATACCCTGATGACCGCAATCGGCTTGATGCCCGGCAGCGTGCAGGATGCCTTGCTGCAACTCTTCAGCAATAAAACCTCGATGGTCCTGTCCAATGTCCCCGGTGCCGGCAAAGCCCGCTATCTGGCAGGCAGCAAAGTCAAGCAACTGATGTTTTGGGTGCCCCAGGCCGGCGATATCGGGCTCGGCATCAGTTTGCTCAGTTATAACGGAAACTTCCGGATTGGAATAAATTCTGACCAGGGAATGGTTGCCAAGCCCGAACAACTGATCACCCGAATTACCATGGCCCTACAGGAACTTTTGGGCGCTGGTAGTGCTTTTTGCCAAATCGATCAACGTATTAAATAAGCCCCTCGATATCATTACAAATCTTTACACAAGCGAACGAAATGGCTGCAAATCTCTGATCGGCAGCCATGGTCTGCACCGACGCTGCAGAGTTGGTGAGAATTGTAATTGTCGAGAAACTTGAAGGTCGCAAATAACGATGCATTTGATGAGTCGCTATGGAGCAGGAAAACTACTCGCTTTGGCTTTGCTGGCAGCCGCGCTAAATGCGTGCACCCCACTTGAAAATGAACCCAAAAAGCCCTTGGTTATACCTCCTCCGTCGGAGTTGGCGGGTGAGTTCATGGCGACCAAGGTTTCCCAGGATCGTGAGGAGGCGCAAATAAGTTACACAACCTACACTGACTCCGGCATCGGAATTGAAGTCGACACTCTCAGTACCGATGAGTTCGGCGACCCCATAAATATTCGAGACATGACCTACGAACGTGAAGCGCCGGGCTATTATTCCGAGCAAAACTCCTCAGACAAGTTTATTGCCCTGCCGGATTCCGTGGATTTTGTCGTGACCGCGGATGTAGAGGAACAGAGCATTAATCTGGCGACGCGTGTTGCCAGAGAACCTTTGCCTGAAGAAGATGAAGCGGAGGAACAGTCGGATACCGAACAGCCGATTGTCTTACCGGATCTGGACGTTGGGGAATACACCTGTTTTGTCCAGGAACAGGATACGCTTGGCAAGGAAGCTTCTCACTCGTCCGTGAGTGTTTATCAGGTGACTTTTGCCTCCGGTGAAGCATTTTTTCAAATGGACATGCCGGGCCATGCGGCGTATCAATTCAGTACACCCTATGAATTTCAGGAAAAAGGGGAACTGGTATTTACCGAGTTCCGAACGACACCTGAAGCATGGGATGAGCCTTCCGAGCAGCTGACTCAGGAGTCGGCTACCGGACAGATGATCCCCACGCATGTCTATGAGGATATTGCCGGGAGTTGTTCCAAAGGGGAACTGCGGGTTATCACGCCAGGGACCGAGGACGATCCCGAGGTGACAAAAACCCCGAACAGTCAATTGTTCGCCAGTTGTCACAAGGCATACAAGAGTATGGGCGGAGCGAGCCCGGATGGCCAGATACTGCATTTTGCCAGTGCGGGATACCTGCAGCGTAACTTGCGGGAAGAGCAATTGGACCGTTCGGACGGCGCGCAGGTAAAACTGGAAAATGCCGGCTGGCACCCGCGTGAAAGTTGGGGTGTATGTGTGAAACGCGGGCGCGGATTAAATAATACTGCCCTAGCGGGAGATTACTGGCTTTCTGAGGTTGGTGTCGACAATGGTGCGATCAATACCCGCTTTGCCTCTTGGGAAGTGGACGACCTGGGTAATGGGATCGAATCCCCCGTGGCTCAGTCGGAAGATCTCGCACCCCGATCAATTTTGCTGGAACTCAATGTCGATACGGATGGCGAGTTAAGTGTGAATGGGCAGCGGGGTATGATGGCAAATCGCGGAGATTTTTTGGTATACGATGCCAGCCAGCCGAGTCTTGGCGTATCCGGGATCGGAATAGCCGTCAGACTGCCTGTTCCCGAGGAGCCCGAGGAATAGTCTTAGGCTAGGCCCACTTTCCTGTGCGCGACAGCGGACCTTGTTACCTTGACAGAGCATAAAATCGGGTGCGAAGGGTTTAGTCCTCCGCATCCAAAATGGCTTTGATTTCGCGGTAAAGTTTTTTACTTGCGCCACGGTTTTTATTGTCCTTGAGGTCCTTGTGTGCCGCGCGCAGGATCTGCCGCAAATGCTGGACGTTGGTCGCCGGGTGTTGCCCTACGAAATCCGTGAGCGCATCGTTACCGCCGTTTAACATGGCATCACGCCATTGTTCGACTTCGTGGTGGCGCTGCAGGTGGTGGTCGGAGTCTGCACGGAACCGGGCTATAAAGGTTTCAACTGCTTCAGCGTCTACCGACCGCATGAGTTTACCGATAAATTGCATTTGCCGGCGTTGCGCTTCATGGCTGCTGATGCTCTGGTATTCCAGAATCTCGTCAACCAATCGTTGCTCCACCGGCGCATCCTTAATTTGCTCGGGCTTAAGTTTTGCCAGTTGCCGTCCCAGGTCCTGGAGTGCCTGCATTTCCCGCTTGCGCTGTGATTTACTCGGTTCGTCGTACCAGTTTTCACTTTCGGCTGAGTTATCTGCTTCTTTATCCTGATTCATCTTTTCCAGGTGGGTAGTCAGTTAGTTCAATATAGTCACGCCAGCCTGTCTATTCCGGCTACGGACGCGGGTTGCGGGCTATGCATAAGCCAGGGTGGCAAGGCCAAGAAACGACAAAAAACCGACCACGTCAGTAATAGTGGTGAGAATTACCCCGCCCGCCAAAGCCGGGTCGATTTTCATGCGCTCCAATACGACTGGAAGCAAGGTGCCTGAAATAGCGGCAACACTAAGGTTGATTACCATGGCAGCCGCGATCAGATAACCAATGGTGAGATCGTTAAACCAGACCACTGCTGTGGTCGCTACAACCAACGCCCATAGGATACCGTTAAATGCACCGACCAAAAACTCGCGTTTGATCAGCCAGCCAAGGTTGTTCGCGCCGACTTTGCCGGTGGCCATGCCTCGGATTACCAAGGTCAAGGCCTGGCTCCCCGCTATCCCCCCCATGCTGGCGACAATCGGCATCAGCACAGCCAGCGCCACAACCTTTTCGATAGTCGCTTCGAACATGCCGATGACGGCGGAGGCGAGGAATGCGGTTAGCAGATTTACGCCTAACCACACGGCCCGGCTTTTTGCGGTCTTCAGAAACGGCGCGAACATGTCTTCTTCTTCGTCAAGCCCCGCTCGGCTCAGAATTTCATGTTCCGCATCTTCCTGCATAACATCGACCACATCATCTATGGTGATACGGCCTAACAAATAGCCCTCCGGACTGGTTACCGGCGCTGAAACCAGGTCCTGACGTTCAAAAATAATGGAGACTTCTTTGTCGGTTAAGTTGACGGGAATACCTTCCACGTCGGTTCGCATGATTTCTCTAACGGTGGTATTGGGACTGGCAACCAGCATGGACGTTAGCGGTAGAACGCCGATATATTCGTCTTTCCTGTTCACCACGATCAAATTGTCGGTCATGCTCGGCAGGGCTTTATGACGGCGTAAATAACGCAACACGACATCGATGGTGATCTCCGGACGCACGGTCACCATATCCGTGGTCATCAAGCCGCCGGCAGAATCCTCGCTGTAGGATAGGACTTCCACCAGCCGTTGCCGGTCTTGGCTGTCCATTGCGTCAAGCACTTCATTGATGACCGACTCCGGCAGTTGTTGCAGCAAATCCGCCAGGTCATCCATCTCATAGTCTTCGGAAATCTCGATGACTTCCTGAGCATTCATTTCCCGTAGGAAATCGGAGCGGATTTCATCACCCAGATATTGGAGAACTTCGCCTTCCAGTTCATCGTCAATCAACTGCCAAAGCAGTTTCCGTTCTTTCGGGGGCGACGACTCCAGCAGATGGGCAATATCGGAAGGCGCCAGCCCGCCGTTCAAGATGCGTGTGACCTGTTGCAGAGAGCCACTGTCCAATGCCTCGACAATCGAGCGAATGCGGGCTTTGGTCAGGTTCTTCTCAGTGTTTGGCATGGCTTGGCGAACCCCACATTTGTGAGGCATGTAGTGCATTGAACGAATTATGGTTTTGGTGCAGGCAAGAGTACCCAGAAACTAAAGACAGAGAAATTTGCCAATAACCTCTATAGGCAATGTCGATTGCGATCGATTTGCCGTGCGAACTTTTGCAAGTTTTTTGTTTACAAGATAAAAGTATAATCGAGGGTCCGCGAAAGTGTAAGTTTAGTGAAAACCGATACTGTCGCTGAATCAGAGAGTTGTGAGAGCTTATTCAGATAGGGTGTTAATTATGCAAAGGTTTATTCGCCTTCGCCAAAATAATCGTTGATGAGTTCCTTTAAAGCCTTTAACGCTTCCTGCTCGTCAGACCCTTCAACTTTCAAATCCAACTCGGTGCCCTTGCTTGCTGCCAGCATCATAACCGCCATGATACTTTTGCCATCGACTTCCTGTGCTCCTTTGCACACCTTGATGCTGCTGCCAAACCTTCCGCTGGTGGACACGAACTTGGCTGCGGCCCGTGCGTGTAAGCCCAGTTTGTTGATGATTGTCACTCTTTCCTGAAGCATTTCTTTTTTTTGGTTTTCGTTGATTTTCCGTAAACCGCCATGGTAGCCGTTTATCTTTCCAAGTGCGAACCCTTTGACTACTCGGCAAGTTCCTTGTGTCTGACCTGGACATTTTTGTACTTCACTTTAAGCGCTTCCGCCAGTTTTTCGCTGATATATACCGAACGATGCTGGCCTCCGGTACAGCCGATACTCACCGTGACATAGGTGCGGTTGTTCTGCTGTGCATGCGGGAGCCAGGTATGGAGAAACTGGCCGATATCTTCCACCATTTTTTGCGGCTCTTCGTGACTTTCGAGAAATTCCACAACTTCCTTGTCGGTGCCTCGAAAGCCGCGCAATGTCGCATCCCAATAAGGATTAGGGAGACAGCGCACGTCAAAAACAAAGTCAGAGTCGGAAGGGACACCATGTTTAAAGCCAAAAGACTGGATCAAGAGTGCAAGATCTTGGCCCTTTTGGCCTAGAATCCGCAGCTTTACCTGGTCCCGCAGTTGATAGATGGATAAGTCCTTCGTGTCTATATATAACCCTGCGAGCGAGGCGATAGGTTCCAGCAGCGCCTTTTCCATCGCAATGGCCTCTTTCAGCGAAATACTTTGATCGCTTAGCGGGTGTTTGCGTCGCGTCGCATGGAACCTCTTTAACAGGGTCTCGTCGTCGGCGTCGAGGTAGATTACCTCGGTATCTATCTGGCTATTGCGCAGAGCCTTGAGAATAAGCGGAAAATCTCCCAACTCCCGGTACATGTTGCGGGCATCGATACTGACCGCGATTTTACTGGCCCGGGCTTCGCCGCGGTACTCCTCAATCGCTTCATGGGTCAATGGCCCAAGCAAACCGATCGGGAGATTGTCGATGCAGTAATACCCCATGTCTTCCAAGACGTGCAATGCAGTGCTCTTCCCTGACCCAGAACGGCCACTTACGATGATCAGTCGCATGTCTATACCCTTTGCGGATCCATGTTTTACTGCCGGTTTAGTCGTGCTAGACGGTTTTCGTCCGGCCATCCAAGGGCCGGGATAAAACCTCTACATATTGGGTTTATCGGTTCCCAATGCCAATGCGAACAGCGCCTCATCATTGGTGCATTGGCGTAGTTGCTCACAAAATTCAGCGTCATTAAATTTTTGCGCCAATTGGCTGAGCAGGTCCAGATGTTCACTGGTTGCTTCCTGCGGCACTATTAGTACGAACAGCAGATCAACTGGTTCGTTATCAATGGCGTCAAACGGAATTTTACTATCCAGCGTCAGCAGCGCACCGATTACACGGTCGCAATTTTCCAGGCGGCAGTGGGGAATGGCGATACCCTGGCCGATGCCGGTACTACCGAGCCTTTCGCGACAGATCAGGTTGGTAAAGAGAGCATTTTCATCGAGAAAGGGAAAATGCTCGGCAACTAAACCGGCGATATACTCGAGAACCTTTTTCTTTGAGGAGCCCTCAACCCGACTGCGGGTGAGGGCGGGAGATATGATCGATTCAATCGATATACTGTGTTCGGTCATATTAACCTGTTGGTTGGACTTAAAAACTCACCGTTACCGAGCAAAGGCGCCCTGTGAGCGCGCAACCATTTTTTCCTTATGTTTAAGAATCTGGCGGTCAAGTTTATCTACCAGCCCATCGATAGAAGCGTACATGTCTTCATTTTCTGCATTGGCATGAACATCGGCGCCGCTGAGGTGCAGAGTCGCTTCCGCAATTTGCCGTTGTTTTTGGATTGACAAGGTAACCTGGACATTGCTGATATGATCGAAGTGACGTTCAAGTTTGTCGAACTTATTTTTTACGTAGTCTTTTAATGGTTCTGTCAGCTCGACTTGGTGTCCGGTGATGTTTATTTGCATATTCTGCTCCTAATACCAATATAGGGTGCATTATGATCATGACACTTCCATGAATCATAGTAGCACATCCAAATGTAGCACTGTTATTGTAGGGGTTTAGCGTCTCCCCGGCGGACGAAATCAAATCAGTCGTTTTCTCTCGTTTGAAGGAGGAATTGACATCGCCTCCCGATACTTCGCAATCGTGCGGCGTGCGACATTGATACCCTGCTCCCCGAGAAGCGCTGCGATCTTGCTGTCGCTCAGCGGTTTTTTCGGAGACTCTGCAGCCACCAGTTTCTTAATAATGGCGCGAATTGCCGTGGAAGAGCATTCGCCACCCGAATCGGTACTGACATGGCTGGAAAAGAAGTACTTGAGTTCAAACACACCCCGGGGGGTATGCATATACTTTTGCGTCGTTACCCGTGAAATGGTGGACTCATGCATCTCCACCGCCTCGGCAATATCATGCAAAACCAGGGGTTTCATGGCTTCTTCGCCATAATCGAGGAATCCCTGCTGGTGCTCGACGATTTGGGTGGCGACTTTTAACAGGGTTTCGTTTCGGCTTTGCAAACTCTTGATAAACCAGCGGGCTTCCTGGAGCTGGTCACGCAAATAAGTGTTGTCCGAGCTGCTGTCCGCGCGCCTGACCAGGGAAGCATAATCGGGATTCACCCGAATTCTGGGTGCAATTTCAGGATTTAACTCAACAAGCCAACGGCCGCTATGCTTGCGTACGAAAACATCAGGCACGACATATTCGGTCTCGCCCATTTGTATTGCTTCGCCGGGACGCGGATTGAGTTCCTGAATAAGTTTCAGCACCTGCTTCAGGTCGTCTTCCTTGATCCGGCTGCGCCTGATCAATTGCGCATAATCGCGATTGCCCAGGAGGTTAATGTAGTGGCTGACCACCAGCTTTGCCTGCCCCAGCCAAGGAGTTTCCTTGGGCAACTGATTCAATTGGTTTAACAGGCATTCCTGTAAATTGGCGGAAGCGACGCCGGGCGGGTCAAATTGCTGGATGCGTTTAAGTACCGCCTGAATTTCATCCAGTTCTATTTCTTCTTCGCCATCACTGAGCAGACCGGAATGGATTTCCTCGGCGGTTTGTGATAGATAACCGTCTGCGCCTACCGCATCGATTACGGCGATGGCAATAACCCGGTCGACATCCGACATCGGCGTGAGATTGAGCTGCCAAAGCAAGTGGTCTTGCAATGTTTCGCCTTTGGAGTTGCGGGATTCGAAATCGTAGTCGTCATCGTCGGAGGCGTTATAGGCCGGTGCAGGGCTGCTCTGGTAAACATCGTCCCAGGCGGTGTCCACCGGGAGATCGTTCGGTATGGAGTCGTTCCAATCGTCTTCGCTGGAGTAGCTCGAATCGTCAGCCGTGTGTTCCGTGCCCGTTTCCTGGCTGGTTTCATTTGAGTTGCTGCTTTGCGCTAATTTGTCGGCGATTGCGTCGTTCTGCACATCCGGTTGCGATTCCTCTTCTTCCGAGACGTCCAGCATCGGATTGGATTCCAACGCTTGTTGAATTTCCTGCTGCAAATCCAGAGTCGATAACTGTAATAGCTTGATTGCCTGCTGCAACTGCGGGGTCATTGTCAGCTGCTGACCCATCTTCAGCTGCAGGGAAGTTTTCATTACCATTTAACTGCTAACCATCTAGGCATAAATTTTGTATATCTTTCTATAACAATTTTAAAAAATCTGCAATGCGCTTATGCGTTTTTCTTAGTGACAAAGCGATGACTTTAGACTTTTCCTGTTGTGGTTCAGCAAGTGACAGATTCAGAATAACGCGGAGCCATATTCGCCTATCTGCCTTGGATCAATCTGCTACAGAGTAAAGCGATCCCCCAGATAGACCTCGCGAACCTTCTCGTGTTCCAGTATGTGTTGGGGAGTTCCACTCGCGATTAAATACCCTTCGCTTACAATATAGGCGCGTTCACAAATATCCAAGGTTTCCCGCACATTATGATCGGTAATCAGCACGCCGATGCCGCGATCTTTCAGGTGTTGAACAATTTGCTTAATGTCATTTACGGAAATCGGATCAACGCCGGCGAAGGGTTCGTCCAACAGCACAAAGTCCGGCTCGGTTGCCAGCGCTCTGGCGATTTCCACCCGCCGCCGTTCGCCGCCCGAAAGGCTCATTCCCAAACTTTTACGAATATGGGTAATGTGAAATTCTTCCAGTAAGGTTTCCATTTTGTGTTTGCGCGATTTGCGGTTCAGATCTTTGCGGGTTTCCAGAATCGCGTAGATGTTATCTTCAACGCTTAACTTACGGAATACCGATGCCTCTTGCGGTAAATAGCCGATACCCTTCCGGGCCCGACCGTGCATCGGCAGCCCGGTAATATTATGGCTGTCTATGAAAATG
>JANQMN010000146.1 GCA_028280065.1 Hahella sp. | reverse complement strand
TTTATTTTCAGCGTCCAGATTTAACAGGATCGTTTCTTTTGTTATGGGGCAGGTGTTAGTGCTATTCATTTTGTTATCTCCAAACAACCTGAATTTATTGTTTAACATTGATCATTTATAGTCAAATATGATGATCTTAAATGACGTCAAATAGGTGTTATCGCATATAATAGCGATCAAAAAATGATTAAAAGCTCAAAAAATCCCATTATTTTTGATTTTCATAACTAAATTGTCGTAATCACTCTATAAATGATCACATATAATCACAAAATAATCTGATCCGGTCATGTAGGTTTTTTTGGGTATTAACAGATTCGAAGAACAAATTACCAGCCCATCTCGAAGGCTGCTGCATCTCGACTCTAAAAACAGTTAGTGGAGCTACCGGATGACTCACGAGCCACTATACGAAGCGACATCGCCGAATTTGACCGGCTTGTAAAACAAAAAAGCCTCATTGAGCGGATCCGGCCCTCATCGAAATGTTGAACGGTAGAACGGTTACTGCTAACTCTTTATTGACGCCTACTTCTTCACTGATAAGTTAACTCATAAATTTCTACTAATAGTGGAAACTACCCATTCAAACAAAACTTTCATTTAAATTTCATTTCAATTACTATTAATTTCGTTTCGAAACTTAAAAGATGTAGTTTTAATGCAAAAGAGAAATTCAAAGCATCGCCAGGAGGCCATTTTTACGCTTATAAACGAAAAGAAAGAAGTCGGTGTCGAAGAGTTATCTAGAATATTCGAAACTTCAGAAGTTACGATTCGAAAGGACTTGGCCAACCTAGAAAAAGAAGGACTGCTAGTAAGACGCTATGGCGGTGCTTCAGTGGTTCCCCAAGGCCAAGCTGAACAAACGAGGTTTTCCAGCCAACAACTTGCGATAGTCAAGTGTGCCGCAGGACTGGTTAAAGACCACAGCCGAATCGTTATCGATAGCGGCAGCACCACTGCTGCATTGATTCCGGAACTTGGTGAAAAGCAGGGGCTGGTCATTATGACCAACTCACTGTTGGCGGCAAATGCCATCAACGATCTAAGTAATAATCCAACATTGTTGATGACTGGAGGTACCTGGGATGCGCGTTCAAACTCCTTTCAAGGGCAAACTGCTGAAACAGTTCTGAAATCGTTCGATTTCGATCAATTATTTATAGGTGCCGACGGGATAGATTTAGAGCGCGGAACAACAACCTTCAATGAGCTGATCGGACTTAGCCGGGTTATGGCTGATGTGTCCAGGGAGGTCATTGTGATGCTCGAATCCTCCAAGTTTGGCAGGCGCATTCCCAATATCGAACTGGCTTGGTCACAAATAGATGTTTTGGTTACCGACCAAAATCTGTCGCAAGAACAGATTAAGCAAATTGAATCGCATCAGGTCCGCGTTTCGACTACTGGCAGAACTTAATAAACTAATCACGCAGCCTCTCAAAACAATCTGGGTGGCTGTAACGCTTTTTCGGAGAATTTTATGTGTGGAATTGTTGGGGCGGTGGCCCAAAGAGATGTTGCCGATATTTTAGTAGAAGGACTGCGTCGTCTTGAATACCGTGGTTACGATTCTGCCGGCGTAGCAATCGTCGACCAGAATAACCATCTGAATCGAATTCGCCGCCTTGGCAAGGTGAATATCCTGGCGGATGCAGTGAACGAATCCGGCCCCATCGGCGGTACCGGAATAGCCCATACCAGATGGGCAACCCACGGCGAACCGTCTGAAACTAATGCCCACCCTCATATGTCCGGAGAAAACATTGTCCTGGTACACAATGGCATTATCGAAAACCACGAAGAACTTCGCGAAGTTTTGCAACAACGTAATTATGAGTTCCGCTCAGAAACTGACACTGAAGTGATAGCTCACCTTGTGGACTGGGAGTTACGGCAATCAGACTCATTGTTAGAAGCAGTGCAGAAAGCAGCAAAACAGTTAACGGGTGCTTATGGTACCGTAGTGATGGATCGCCGCGATCCTGAACGCCTCGTTGTTGCCCGTTCCGGCAGCCCGATTGTGATCGGTCTGGGAGTTGGAGAAAACTTTCTGGCGTCCGATCAGCTCGCATTACTCAGTGTCACCCGCCGTTTTATCTATCTGGAAGAAGGTGATGTTGCTGAAATCACCCGTCGAAAAGTCATCATTAAAGATCACCGCGGCAACATCGTTGAACGCACCGCGACAGATTCTACTATTGAGCATGATGCAGGTGACAAAGGTGGTTACCGCCACTTCATGCAAAAAGAAATATTTGAACAACCCATCGCTCTCCGTAACACTCTGGAAGGCAGAATATCTCAAGAAAGAGTGATCGTGGATAGCATCGGTACAGGTGCCGCCGATATTTTGAGCAGGGTCGAACACGTTCAGATTATTGCATGCGGAACCAGCTACAACGCAGGCATGACCGCGCGCTACTGGTTTGAATCCATCGCCAAAATCAGCTGCGATGTTGAGATCGCTTCGGAGTTCCGCTATCGGGATTTTGTAACCCGGCCAAACAGTCTGCTTATCACTCTCTCTCAATCCGGGGAAACAGCGGATACTCTGGCAGCTCTCAGATTGGCAAAAGAAAAAGGCTACATGGCGGCCATGACTATCTGCAATGTTGCCGGATCGTCATTGGTAAGAGAATCCGATCTAGCCTTTATGACCCGGGCGGGAACAGAAATCGGCGTTGCTTCTACCAAAGCATTTACCACCCAGTTGGCTGCCTTACTCATACTGGTCACGGCGCTCGGAAAACAAAAGAAAACCGTAAACCAGGCAACTGAATCAAAGATCGTCAAAGCTTTGCACGAATTGCCTACAAACATCGAAAATGCATTGTCATTCGATAGCAAAATCGACGAGTTGGCTCAGGAATTTGCGGACAAGCATCACGCTCTCTTTCTTGGTCGGGGAGAATATTTCCCAATCGCCCTCGAAGCTTCACTAAAGCTTAAGGAAATTTCCTATATCCATGCGGAAGCTTACGCCGCCGGTGAACTTAAACATGGACCTCTTGCCCTTATCGATGCGGATATGCCAGTAGTAGTGATCGCACCCGCTAACGATCTGCTAGAGAAGTTGAAGTCCAATATTGAGGAAGTCAAAGCCAGGGGTGGTCTGCTTTATGTGTTTGCCGATAAACAAGCGGGGCTGGAAGCTACCGATACCATGAAAATTATCGCCATGCCGGGAGTCAGCGAGATTACAGCACCCATCTATTACACAGTGCCCATGCAATTACTTTCTTACCATGCAGCTCTGATTAAAGGTACTGATGTAGATCAGCCCAGAAATCTAGCGAAAGCGGTAACGGTGGAATGATAGTTGTGTAATAAAGATGCTGGAGAGTAAAAATAAAGCTCTACCTGGTGAAGCCCACTGACCTGCCTATTGTTCTACTGTGAGAGTCCAGGATCCGGCAACATCCCCCAGACCTTTTACCGCATGGTTAGTGAAAGGTCTGGGTTGGAAGTACCCACTTGTAATGGCGGTGAGCCTGCTTGGATCCGGCGCCCAAAATTAGGGCTGAACCGGCGTAAATCAATAGCGGGCTGCACCTAATCGGAAAGTCCAGTTGCTCCGTCCAATCTTACAAACGCCAGGTTGCCTTGACTGTCCTGAGGTTTAATTTCCAATGCCAGGCATAGACACTGGCTTCCTTTTTATCACTTCAAAACACTGAGTTTCGACCCGAGGCATCGATCATTTCTCTGACTTCTTGATTAAAGTGGTCTTGCTCCAGCAAATCCTCCAGGCTGATATGTAAGCGGTATTTCCAAAAATTCTTTGGATTGCTGGGGACGTTGATTTGCTCAGACTTAACGTCATCTCTGCGCAGCTCACTATCTATGCCTAAAAAGTCTTGTATGGGAAATACCGCCCACATGGATGGACAATGCAAGTGCTGGTTGATGATCGACTTCACCACCCAAGGCTCGCAAAAATAAGGCGCTTGTCCATCTTGTCCTAATATCTGGTTGTAAAAGTGTTGGGTTTTCTCTTGATCTTCTTCCCACCAACCGCGGATGGTACTCATGTCATGACAGGAAGGAGAGCAAATGGAGGGATAGGGGTAGTTTGCAGGAATGCCGAATTCGGTGTCTTGCTGTTTCGGCATTCTTTGGATCTCCAAGCTGAGGATTCCCAGTTCGTTCATAACGCCGGGTACGCAGCCCGGAACCATTCCCAAGTCTTCCCCGCATATCAGCATATTGGTCGCATTTTTGATCGCTGGAAGTTTTACTAGTGCCTGTTCCTTCCAAAAATCCTCATGCCGACGGTAAAAATAATCATAGTAAGCTGCGTCCAATTTCGATTTAGCATAGCTATCCAACGCCTGGTAGGATTTTGTCTTCTGCAGGGAAATCCGTGGATTGAAAGCCTGGCCAACGCCGGGCGCATCAAAAAACAACACCTCGCCGACCAACTCAAGCAGGCCATTTTTCAACCGCTGATTCGTCGCTTTTTCCTGTGTGGAGGCATCGTCCCCCACTTCGAATCGGGATTCGATCGCTTTTTGATTGTTGAATTGCTCTTTGAATACAAAGCGATCCGGCCGAGTTTGGTCAAAAAATTCATTCTGAATTTTCGGGGCATCCGGACCGAACAGATCGGAAAGAATCGAAGCGGTCACGAAAGGTTCGCACATCCGGTGATAATCAAAGCTAATGCCATTTTCATAGAGTTCCTGCTTACTGATCGGGAGCGACGGATTGAACCGCCCCATGAGCCCTTGCACGTGCTGGGTGGGTATTTCCCAGATTCTGAAAAAGCCCAGGATATGGTCAATTCGGAACGCATCAAAATAGGCAGACAGCTTTTGTAACCGCTTCTGCCACCAGAGGTAGCCGTCTTTTGCCATCTCCTCCCAGTTGTAGGTCGGAAATCCCCAGTTTTGCCCTGCCACGGCAAAGTCGTCGGGTGGTGCGCCAGCCTGGCAATCCATATTGAACAGGTCCGGGTAGAGCCATGAATCAACGCTGTATCGGAAAATACCGATGGGGATATCCCCTTTCAAAACCACCTCATTCTTTCTCGCATAGGCCACCACGTCACTTAATTGCCGATGCAGGTGATATTGCACAAAATAGTGCACAGCGATATCGGGATGCTGAGGCGCTTTCGGGTCGGTCAATTGATCCAACAGCGCAGGTGTTGGATTCGTGTATTGCCCCCAATGGCTGAAGTCGCTGGTGCCATATAGATCACGTAGGTAGGAAAATGCCGCATAGGGCTTCAACCATTCCTGGTTCTCTTCAAAGAAAGCCAGAAATTCCTTATCGGCGAGAAACTCCTCTCGCTTTTCATCGAAAATCAACTTGAAGAAGCGTGACTTGACGGCCATGACCGCCTCGTAGTCAACAAACGTTTTTGCGTTAAGCCGTTTCTTTTGCTGGTCAATAATATCTTGCGTGGCTTTCGCTGATAATCTGCCAATGACATCCAGATTCAGGTAGATCGGATGCAGGGCAAATACGGAAACGGCGGAATATGGATATGAGTCAACCCAGCGATGGGTCGCCACGGTATCGTTGATGGGTAAAATCTGCACCATCTTAAGCCCGGTTTTTTTTGCCCAATCAATTAATAATTTCAAATCCGGAAATTCGCCAACGCCATGACCATTCTCACTTCGCAGTGAAAAAACCGGAATCGCAACGCCTGCGCCTTTCCATCGGCCTTCTTCAAACAAAAAATTCTCGCAATTGGCGATATAACAGTATGTCGGGGAGTTGTCGGTTGCCGCAAGTTCCAGCGTTCGGTTCGGTCCACCCTCGAGTGTCACCAGTTTATCCGTCTCAAGATCTACGATACCGAATTTGAATTCCAGGGTTTTTGGTGCTTTTTGCAATGCTATTTGCGCCTGCCATACAGGATGAGATTGTCCATCAAGCAAAATCGGCTTATATCTATTCCATTCACCTAACTCCGCCAGGCTGCCAAGGACGCATACGGCATACCCGTCGGTAATCCTGGGCATGCGAATGGAAAATTGAATACTCGTCTGTTTAGACTTAGCAGCCGGTTTGACCGACGCTTTTCTAGATCGCGTTTTAGGCGAGTTTTTTAGCAAGACATTTGAAAAAGCGGACGAGTACAATGCGTTTTCCGGATCATCCGCTGCCCGCCACCAGTCCTTCACCCTGATTTCCTTGCCGCCAGCAGCCT
Source organism: Hahella sp. (assembly GCA_028280065.1). Lineage (GTDB taxonomy): Bacteria > Pseudomonadota > Gammaproteobacteria > Pseudomonadales > Oleiphilaceae > Hahella. Next base: position 27,230 of record JANQMN010000146.1, on the reverse strand, counting down.
TTAACGGAAGCGTTCTAGGAGCATACTCTTTTCGTTGAGTTCCGGTATTTTCATTCTGCACGAAATAGCTATAGTTGAGGCTATCCACCTTCGTTTCATCAATGTTGATAGCCGTTTCCCAAACACCTTGGTTGTAGTCCAGCGGTATGGCTTGTTCCTCATTCCAGTCACCGAGCTCGCTCGAAGAGCCACTGAGATATAGCCTTTCTCCATAAGTAGTGCGGTATTCAATAACGAAGGTGATTTTCATTTTTCTCCTTACCTGATTTTGAGCTGTGCAGTTGTGAAAATTGAAGTAGATTGGATAAATACCAAGTTGCTGGCGAATGCCCATTAACGCGTCGGCAACTGGAAGGCAAAGCGTTTCTAAAGTTTAGCTGAAAAGGTTTAGGTGCGTCGGTAGTTTCGTTCTGATTGTGAAACCAAATCTGCTTCCAACACCTCATGGTTTTGGAAGAGATACCATAGGCCGGCATTTGTTCAACTCGGCACAATTCACTTTTTGCGATGACGCTAAGAATAGAAACCATTTTTCGTGGCCGCATCTGATTGGACTTTCACGTGGATTTTCTCCTTGCAGATATTTTTCGCATGGTCGAATGTGCAAGGTCGAGCGATATTATGACTCCCCGGCCCCTAGGATTGCCTGTCTTTTTACATTAAAGATGTTGTAAATCAAACCCTTCACTTTTCGATCGCCTATCCATAGGGTTAGGCGTTTTGTATATTTCTGCGTTGTTATTTAAGATCTAAGATATTTCCAACAGGGTAATAATGGGGTAATTTATGGCAGATAGTAATTCGGAAATCCCCGAATCGGTTGCAACATTACCCTGCTTTGACGTCACGATTGAAATTCCTCGCGGCAGTTTTTTAAAGAGAGGTACCACAGGCAATATCGATTTTGTTTCACCTTTCCCATGTCCATTTAACTATGGTTCGATTCGGCAATATATTGGCTGCGAAGGGGATTTTTTAGATGCGGTGGTTTTGGGACCTCGCCTTCCTATCGGCAGCAAGGTGCGGGTTTATGCTTTTGGTGCGATAGGCCTATCCGAGCGGTTTATGTACGATGACAAGCTTATCTGTGCGGATCGTCCCATTACGATTACCGAGCGCAAAGAAGTAGTCTGTTTTTTCCATTTCTATGCTTTTTGCAAAGGCCTGTTAAACTTTGTGCGCGGACAGAAGGGACGATCTCGATGCACCGGCTGGGGTGAGGTATCCCATGCAATGTCTAGGGCAATACCTATTGGCAAAGGGCATATGCATCCTGCTAGACAGTTTTGATTGCCAAACGCTCAGACACAGGGCTTGGCAACGCCTCCGCAAGGCAAACTCTCTCCAAATTGACCCCAGCCGGCAGTGACCGGCGATAACCCCGAAAACAGCTATACTTCACTCTATGCGTTTTTTAGTGACGCCGCGATACGCCAAGGATGGTCTGGGGCGTCACACGGTTTCAAGATGACAACTAGCCAGGCGGCCGATTTTCCTAACGCCTCTGGTGATCTCCAACTAGCTGAGTTGATGCCGATTTTACAAAGAGAGAGATATGAGTATAACCAAATCTGTAGGAATTCTAACGGCCGGAGGCGACTCCCCAGGGCTCAACGCAGCCATCAGAGGTTTTGGTAAAGCCGGTTTAGGCGCTTATGGAATGCACATCATAGGCTTTCGGGACGGATTTCGAGGGCTTGTGGAAAATAGAAGCGTTCGTCTTGACGAGCAGGAGTTGTCTGGAATTTTAACAATCGGCGGAACCCTGTTAGGAACGAGCCGTGATAAGCCTCACCGCATGACGGTGGGCGGGCAGGTTTTGGACATGACGGATAAGGTCGTGGAAACCTACAACAAACTTCACCTGGACTGTCTGGTATGCCTGGGCGGGGGTGGAACCCAGAAAAACGCCTATCGACTCGCGCAGAAAGGGTTAAATGTCATTACCTTACCCAAAACTATCGATAACGACGTTGCCATGACGGATATCACCTTTGGCTTCGATACCGCCTTGGGCATTGCAACAGATGCGATTGACCGGCTCCATAGTACGGCACATAGTCATCATCGAATCATTGTCTGTGAAATCATGGGCCACAATACCGGCTGGTTGGCACTGGGGTCGGGAATTGCCGGGGGAGCGGATGTAATTCTGATACCGGAAATCCCCTATGACACCCAAAAGATTGCCGATGCCATTGCCATGAGAAGCAGACAAGGTAAGCGTTTCAGTATAGTAGCCGTCGCCGAAGGTGCGATGTCGAAGGAATATGCCCAGGATATGGGGGCGGCGATGGAAATGAAAAAAAATGCGGCTAATAAAAAAGAAAAGGCAAAAGCAAATGACGCGATTGCCGCGCTGGAAAAACAACACGCATCGCACATATCCACCTTATCCCGGAACCTTGAAGAGCTTACGCATCTTGAATCCAGAGTTACCATACTCGGACATATACAGCGCGGCGGAACGCCATCCGCAGCGGATCGCCTTCTTGCAACCCGCCTAGGAACGGCCTGCGCAAAAATGATATCCGAGGAGCAATATGGATTCATGGTCGCTTCCAAGGGCGATACCACGGAAGCGGTACCGCTGGATCAGGTGGTGGGCAAACGTAAAACTGTTCCCTTGGACCACCCCTGGCTAGAAAGTGCGCGTATGGTCGGCACCAATATGGGTGACTAGCAAGGACCGCTTTCCCTACAAGTCTTATTGACTTGGTCAGATCCATTGGGCTATATCAAATATTGACCGCCCCTACTTATTCCGACCAAACAATTGGCCTGTCAGCAAAGCCTGTATAAACATTGATACGATGAGAGTTAGGACTGTCACCTTCAACGGAAATAACCCCTGCATTGGTTGGGATTACACCCGACAACTCCTGGCTCGAAACATCGCGGGCATATTAATCAAAGCGGAACAACACGCTTGAATACGAGACTGAAGTCAAATGTAAGGCCTGACCTGACCCCAAAATATGCGGAATGACCCACACCAAGGCCGACAACCTAATCGCAGTGATTACAGCGGATCACTTCAAACACCGTATCCAAATCCGCCTCATCCTGTACGTAATCCAGAATGATCCTCAGCGCCTTACCTTCGTCGTCCAGGGCGTATTGACTAACCATCTTCTGCAACCACTCCATTTGGTCTTCATTGAGTTCCAATGAATATTTTTGCTTGATGCCGCCCATGTTTCATCCTCCATTTTGCTAAGTGCCCACGGATTGATAAAGACAAAGTATAGACGAATAAAATCCCGTTTATTAGACGCCAATTATTGCTCTGTTCATTCACTTAGGTTAATACCAAAGTGACCAGTTGCAGGGCTGACCGAGTCTCCACAAGGCATCCCGCCGAACTCACTCAAGCATATAGCAAGGAAAAACAGTCAAGACGCTTGGTTATAGGGAGATATCTTTAGCCCTTCCTGACACTGCACTCCCGCTTGATATCGCAAAAAGGCGAAAACTTGGAAGGAAATACTGTGTATTAATACGAAGTGTTGGCTATAGAATTCAGCGGCAACCACACATTGTCATCTGCTGCGGATTTGGAGACTGAATAACTTACAACTGGCAAATTTCCTATACCAAATTGAGATATTTCCTACAGACTTCAGTTATTAGAGGCAGATAGTATAGCAGCTTCACAGCGAAGGAATATGTCGTTGTAAGGGATTACTTTCACGCCTTTTAATATGCTTACGTCGGACTGATTTAGGTCAACGGTGTTACTTGGAGTGAAAGGGGACTCAGGTATAACTTAAGGAAAGCTCATAACATGGAAAGCTTAACTACACGTATTAATGACCACAACTCAACCATAAAATCAATATCTAGTACAATCACGTCTATGGGATTGGATAAAGTCGGCAGGAGTACTGCAGGTGTCTTTGTGACTCCGGCAGTTTGGGCATTGGACTATTCAGTAAATGGCAACTCTCCAGATTCCATCGATTGGAGTCTATATATTGCTGGATTGTCGAATCCCCTGGTTGGTTTTGCCACTTCTGTAACAGGCATTTTCAAATCCATAGTGGATGACGACACTAACGCGAAGCTTCGTGAAATCCAGGCGGGGGAGCAAATGCCCTATGCTAAGTTTATAAAAGCCTGTTATCACTACGCTCCTAGCCCTGCCCAAATTAATGCAATGACAATCGCAAATCATGGAGGAACCGCTTGGCAGCATGAAAATGGACTTTGGGTGTACATCACGGATGCTAAAAATCGAATGGTGCACGATTTTCTTCCTAGAAGTGCAGTAGTAGTCTATCAACCCAAGATTCCATTTGAGAGAGACCAACATGGAAACTTTTTATGGAGAACAAGAAAATGACATCCGTCGGTATATTTATGCGGGCTATCATCATACTGCTTATTTTGACAAACGCTGCTTGTTCACCGCAGCCTGAAAACAATGGATTTGATCAAGTATGTTCAGTGTTCGAGCAGGTGGCTCAGGAAGCTAAAGCATTTACAGATGTCCGTGAGTTGGGCTATCAGGTCAGAGAGATTGTCGATACAACTATGGAGTCAGACGATCCTGCCCGACAGGCTTGGTATGCCATTGCCAATGCACCGGTAGGAGAACAGTATGAACTTTTTCAGTTAGCAGCTAGAAGCACCTTGGAGCAAGATTGGAGCTGCCAGATTATGGCTGATATGCTCGATAAATAATTAACAGATATAACGCAGGTAAGCCATGTGGCTTATCTGCTACTGCAAGTGACTCAAGCCTATCAAAGACCGCGTATCACCCTGGCCTGATTTTGAACACAGGGAGCCAAGCCGTAAATTCCACATACCAATGCTATGTGTAGAGTTAAACGGGGTCACCCATTATCCACCCCCGTCAAGGGACGCCCATTAGCCACCAGTTAGCTCTAGAACTTCAATATCTTCTTGAGATGGGAAGTGGTCAGAATAATCCTTCCATTTTTCCATAACATACTGATCCCACCATTTGCTCGAATCTAGTTGATTCACTTTGCCGTCGTAAACAGTTTCGAACTTGTAGCCTTCAGACATGAGATCATTTGCGGCTTTTATTAGAGCAGTCTCATAATCCCGTGCTAATAACGCTTTTCAGTTCGGGTGAGGTTACGACTCCCCAACCCGTGTTTGCTATGCACAGGTCACCGCAAACTCCCAGATTGTTTTTGTCATTTCGTATCTATCAATTTGCTTTTCGCTGATTGACTCGAAGTTCCACTTTTTTTCAAAAAGTTTAAACAGATCGCTTTTGGTGAAGAATCGCTTCTTTTGATTCTCTACGTTGAATAGCCCTTCTTCAATCCTGGGATAGCCTATAGCACCATAGTTAATATCAGCTACAGAATTCAGTCTGCCGATTAGTAGACCGTTAGGTTTTAGCACTCTATGAATTTCCCTAACTATTTGCTCGGTTAGTTTCCATTCAAAATAATGCAATGAAAGACTAGCTATCACCACATCAAAGCTTCCACTACAAAACGGTAAAGATTTGCTGTGATCCAAGAATATAATGCCGCGGTCGGGATTCTCGACTAAATCCGTTGCAATCAGATCCTTCGCTATTCCCCTCAGGATCTCTGAATCAATGCCAGAACCCGCACCTAATTCCAATACAGATTTATTTCTTATTTTGCCGGCCCATCTATCGAGCCAACTGAGATCTGATTTCATTACCAACTAAGCGCATAACTGCTTTGTACTACAGAACCATTCATTCTGCCTTTCTATATAAACTCAACCCAAAACCGCCAGTGAGGCTGACATTCGCTTCTGCTTAACCGACTATGCTAGAGTTATAACCGTCTAGACATTTTGAAATAGGGAACTTCGCTTTTATGAAAGCGAGATCCGACTTTTTCAAAACCAAATTTTTTGTAGAATCCGATTGCCGATTCGCGCGCATCAAACCAAAAGCACTTCAAAGGGAGTTTCGATAGATCTTCTAAGATATAGCTAAGAACAGCACTCCCAATACCACGACTCTGAAACTTCTTCAGGGTTGCAAACTTTCTTAAGCGAGCTTGGTCTGAGTTTATGTAAACCGATGCCACGCAGACTAAAGCATCATTTACCAATACACCATAGTGCATTGCGTCTTCATCACCTTCGACCTTACAAAAAGAAGATTCCTTTTCAGGCCACAATACCTCATGACGGACTGGAATTGTCTCTTCCCAAGATATCCGTACTATTTCCATGTTTAATTACTATCTCAGTGCTCAGGGTAGCCAAGTTATGCTTCAAAACTATACAGAACCCCAGTTTAATATCAAAACAAACGCTATCTGCCTGCGACTCTGCATTCGATTTCCAGCGAGGAAATGCTGCCCATCATGCCTTAACCGAATACTCCTGAATTAACCCGATTAGCCGATCCATCTCCACCAGACTTTCATTTGCCACTTCCTGTGTGGGTTGCTGTCCAGCCCAGGTCAGCGCCATGGTTTGCAGCCGCTCGATGGCCATTTCGTTGTAGTTGTATAAATCCGACATGACTTTTTGAAGTTGCCGTTGCTGTTGTTGCACCGTGGAAAGTTCCAACTTGGAAGGTTCTGAGGTTGCTTGATCGGAGTTATCTGGTTCGGATAACTCGAGGTCCGCATTATCGGCTGATGGCGATCGCTCCATACTTCTTGTCATCAATACATAGCTGTTCATATTGTCGATACAGCTCTCTACCACCTGGCGTGCCGCGCTTGCGTATCGAGTGAAGGTTAATTCCGTGCTTTCGAGTTTTCGATTCAACACGCTGAGCAAATGGCAATATTGGTGCACCAAGTCGGCTACCTGGATTTTCACTTTATCCGCTTCTGTGGTCCCTAACTCCTGTTCCAGCAGGCGAACACGGCGGGCCAGGTTGTCATCATGAACCAACAGCTTGTGCCAATGGGTAACCAGTAATTCGGAGCGTCGGATTGCCGCATCCTTTTCTTGTAACGATTGGAAGATTGCGATTAATTTTTTCAAGACATCCTGACGGGCAAACTTCCAGGCGAAATAACTTAAAGGAAAAAGTGTCAATCCCGCCCGTTCGAAAATCTTATAGTGGTCGAGGTGCAGGACGTCCTGGTGTTCACCCGGAAAGCCGATGAGGTCAAGGGCGATCGCATGGAACTCCTTGCAGACCACTAAATCCAGCGTAATACCGGCCACACTATAGTTGCGCAGAAGATAAGCGCCGGTGGATGCCAGTTCCTGGGCGATGTCCTCCAGATACCGTTCGCGGCTTGTAAATACCTCGACAACCGGTTGACTTTGCTGCTGGAAATGCGCTTCCAGATACTCCCTTAGCAGGGAGTTAGCAGGGACATTTTCCGGTGTCGCGGATACGAACAGGGTTTGTACTTCTCTTGCGCGGGTGACCGCGACGTTGAAAACATCTTCCCGATTCAGGTACCGATAGGTCATTGCCGAAGTATTGTCATCAACGGCACAGGATATCAGCATGATGTCCCGTTCTTCCCCCTGAAAACCATAGGGCGTCGAGGCACGCAGTTTATGGCGCGCCAGGGTGCTGAAATCGATTCGCTCCAGGAGTAACTGCTGCAGATAATCGGCTTGTTCCCTAAAGAAGGACAGCACACCGAAGGTAAGGCGATAGTCCTCGGTGACGTTCTTCTGTTTTTCCAATAAATCGGCGAGGTGCACCAGCAATGATTCGGCTTCTTTCTGGTTAACGCCCTGCCTTCTTTCTCCGTCCCGGATGATTTTTACCTCCAATCCCCGCCGTTGAACTTGCGTGGGTTTCGCCGTCATTACCCGCAATTGGTTTTGGTAGAAACGCCGATTACTAAAGCTGATCAGCTCAGGTACGCTTCGATAGTGTTCGTCCAGCAGCACAACGGCTTTTTGGGATGTCACCATGGCGTTGGCAAGGTCGATTAAACTATCGTCGCGATAACTCATCATTGAGGAATTGTGTAATCCATGTTTATTGCGTAGCGAATGCTCTTTATTGCGGGAAAGAAAGGAAACATGCCTTAGTTGCTTAGGATCCCCCACAATCACCGCCCGCTTCGCTCGATATAGGGCCGGAATGCTGGAGGCGATATCGCATTGGGTGGATTCATCGACGATCACCAGGTCAAAGAGTTCCGGCTTGAGAGGTAGAGCCCGATGCAATCCAGCCAGTGAGCAACACCAGATCGGCAGTGCCTTCAGGAGTACCTGATAATCCACTTCCTCGAATAGATTGCCCTGGCGGTGTGAAGTCCTCGCTTTCAGGCCACGCAGAAAGGTAACCAATTCCTTGCGGTGTTGATTCAAGGTCTTCTGCAATGCGGAGCCATAGACATGACTGATTTGGCTGGCCAGAAGCCGCTCTCTTTCCCGGTGCAGTTGCTGAATTTGATGTAGCTGTTCATAGAGATAACCGGACTTGCGCCAGCGCTGCCGCATCCACCAGATCAATAGACCTTGCCAGAGTGAAGCGCCCCTAGCGGAATCCAAAGCGAGGGAAGCGTAAATACCGTCCTTAACGGCTCGCTGACCACTTCGGAGAAACTCTGTTTCCAATCGCTCAAGCCTGTTTCTTACATCCTTTATCGCAGGCATTTTTGATTGGCCGGGATCTTCCAGAGCGGAGTTCCTGGTCACTTCGTCCAGATAGTTTTTCAACTGCCGCAGGTAGTCATGATTGCCGGCACGCAATATGGCGTTTGCCGAAATGCCCAATTGTTCAACAAGCTTGTTTTGCACCACATCCACCGCGTGTTCGTTGGACGAAACAACCAGAACCGACTCGCCCTTGAGAAACCGCTCCATCGCGATACAGGCAATGGTGTAACTCTTGCCTGTACCCGGAGGGCCTATCAGGATGCTAAGGACTTTGTTGGCTGCGTTGTGCAAAGCGGATTGCTGGGAATGGCTGAGCAATCCGGGGACGTTATCGATTTCCGCTGGAGCTGGTGAGCCGGAAATATTTGGTTGCCCAGTCTTCGCCACTGGATTCGGCGTAGCCTCCGCATCCAGTGCGAGAAGCGTTCGCATCGGTGCCGAAATATCGGACTGCTCGGAGATTAAATTAAGCTCGTCAATACATCCTCGGGAAGCCGTTGACCTTGTTGCCAAAAGCAGGGCTGCTCCCTGACAGAGAATTAGACGGTTCGTAGAAGTACGGAATTTCTTCAGGCGGTTTTCTGAGCAGTAGTCTCCTTCGATAGTAATGTCTAGATCAGAATCATTGAGCTCTTTGAGCCGGGTCGATAACGCGAATAGATCAAGACTAAGTTGGTCTTGCGTTTTCGCTCGCAGAGATTCCAGGGCCTCTATCCCTTCGCCGGTGGAAAACAAAATCGAAATAGCGGCTGGATTCCAACGGTGACTATCAGGGCTGATTACCAGACTAGCGCTATCTGTTGCAGCGAGGTCCGCCTCATAGATATTCAGTGGCGCTCGAATGATGCGGGCACGTCCGCCCTGGGTTTCATCCGACTGGGTACCCACCACGAAATCCGTAACAAATAACAGCGACTTCTCTCGGCGGTAGGTTTGAATCTGCTGGGCCAAGGGCTGGCAGTAGTCTTGGGGCAAAGGGAGTTGCCCGCTATCCTGTAACTGTGCCACTAAGGAATGATCGAAAAACCGGCGCTGCTCCAGCTGCTTCGACAACACATTCCAAATAGCCAACTCGCGATTGTCTGCAATATAACAATCGCGATAGAACAATACCTTCGCGGTGTGGGAAAAGGTGACCATAAGCAGCTAGTTGCCACACCTGTGAATATTATCTTACAGGACTTTTAGCTTAGCTGATAAACCGGATGCACAAGCTGAATTTCTGCCGCTTATGGGTGAAAAACTACCAGCTAATTGCTTTTCGGTCCCTGAAGAAACCACCGGTTGGACCGTTGTCATCCAGGGTAGCCAACCAAATGGCGGTATCGGCCCCCTCTTCCACTGACCGGGTTGCATCCATGCCGCCCATGCGGGTTCGCACCCAGCCGGGGCACATGGCATTTACTTTGACACAATCAGGCAGGTTGCGGGCAGCCGAAACCGTTAGTGCGTTAAGCGCCGCTTTGGCAACGCCATAAGCGCCTGGTCCTTCCAAACCATCGGAAAAAGCCCCCCAGCCGGAGGAAACATTGACAACCCTGCCGTAACCCTGCGCCACCATCTGCGGTATCAAATGGTGCATCAGCAAAAACGGCCCATAAACCATCACGGCCATGGATTGGTTAAACTCGTTAATGTCGTCTAAAACACTGCCGGAACCGAGAACCCCTGCATTGTTGATTAAGATATCAACAGGCCCCACCTGCTTCACCACCTTTTCGATACAAACCGGATCGGCCACATCTAACTCAACCGCAGTGGCACCGATTTCTCCAGCAACCTCTTCGCCTGCCGAGAAATCGCGCGATCCAAGTAGAACTTCATGACCTTCCTTAACGAGGCCTTTGGCGATGGCCAAGCCGATGCCGCGATTGGCACCGGTGACAAGAGCACGTTCCATTTAAGACTCCTATTGCAGGTTTTGCTTTCAGTTATGACAATTCATTTTTGCCCACCTTGGCCTACCACGCAACTAGTGCTACTTGAGGCACTTGATTATCGTTAATGCGAATCCCGGAAAGATCGGTATCGTCAACTTGCCAGGTTTTATTTACCGATTAATCTATCGACTCGCCTTACAAAGTTGAATTTCCAAAAGCTTCGGCAGTTAGTCGAATGCCCAGGGCCACATGATAACCATTTTCTGTTTCGGTCGTCCCGACCTTGGTGGAGCATCGAATAGATGAATACTACCCTGCTCCACCGGAATTACTGCATCTCATCCACAGAAGCGTACCATTGATGGCATTATCGCAACACCCGCTTCTTAGCACGTGTCCATCGCGAATCAAGCTTTTCCAGTGCCGCTTGAAAATCCTTCGCCATCATAGCGTCTTGGATGTAACCACCGGAATAAAAGTCAATTTTTGATCGATTGGTAACTTCGATAAAGTGCGATGAGTTTACCGGCGTTTGAATCACTTTCGGGTTGTAACTCATATATTCCTTTAGCTGCGGCAGTGTAGGCTCTTTTGATTTAACTGTCGGGATAAATCCGGCAATGGTATTGAAGTCCGATTGCTCCAAAATAAACTTTATATAAGCTTTCGCGGTTTCTTTGTTTTTTGAGTACTTACTAACGGCATAACCCCAATCATGATTCATTTGAGCGCGCAGCTCTCCCGTCTCGTTGGAAGGAATCGGCATAAACCCGATATTTTGATGATCGGCGCCATTATCGACAACCTGAGGAATCACCCAATTGCCCAGGTAATACATGGCGGCCTGCCCCTTGGCAAAGGCGACCTTGGAATCTTCCCAGGAATTTGTCATCAGGTCTTTTTCAGTCCAGCCTTTTTGAATAAAGGTTTTTAGTACGTTCAACGAGGTGTTATAGGCGGTGTTACCAGAAAAAGGTTTATCCTGTTCCAGCATTTTTTCATAAACACCATCGTTACCCTCTACCACAATCGGAAACTTATCCCACTGCTGTAGCGGCCATTGCGCACCAAAGTTAATGTAGAGTGGAATCTTACCTATATCGCTAATTTTTTCTGCGGCTTCATAAAGCCCGGAAATTGTTTTAATGGGGACCGCAACCCCCGCTTCCTGCAAAACCTTCTTGTTATAAACAAGACCTTCCACTGAGTTACCGCCCGAAATGCCGTAGATGTTTCCATCGTAGGCCCAAGCATCATGAAAATACACTTCATCCTCGGCATACAACTCTAGCGGCTCATAGAAATTTGCATACTGTTCCGAAGGGACGGACGGTAAGATGAGCACCACATCGCCATAATCCCCGGTATTCATTCGGGGACGCAGGCCACCCTGATAATCCGCGAACGCAACCACTTTCACGTTACTAACTTCAGGATAGAGTTCCTTGAATTCCCGTGTATATCGATCGTAGACACCCGCATCCAGTAGATCGGTTCGATTGGTAAAAAAAATTATTTCGCCTTTTATCTGGTCGGCATTAATACCAGGCATGCCGGCAGCATCGGCCAAGGTTGCCGAACCCAATAGACAACTCGCGGCTAGCGCGCTTTTAAATAGCTTAGGAATATTCAGAGTCGTTTTTGTCATTGTATTACCTTCTCAATCAGTGAATAGAATACCGAAGAGTTGCGCTTCACTTCTTGATTCAAAATAGTAACGTTACGATTTTAAAAAATCTACCAGTTTCTCAAAAATCCGTTAAATTTTGAGCAACATCAAAATAACCAATCAAGAAACCTTCTCGTTCAAACCTTGCAAAGAAGCTCAAAACCTCCATTTTATTCCTTTATATTTAATATATTATGAATAAAATGGAAAAATCTCCTTCGAAAAACAAGCTTGCCGGAGTTTTTTTAAACTCAATAGCCATCCATGCAAAATTGATATAGACAAAATAAAATAGTAACGTTACGATCATTTCTGAGAATATATTACGAGACACTGAATAGATCCCTATCAGGCACCTATTCAGCAACAAAAAAGCGAATAACCGTGGTCGTGTTAATCGTTGAATCAGAAGCGAGGTTGAGCAAATGTATGAAATAACAAAAAGCATTCCCAGGATACTGCTGGCATTGATTGTCGCAGTTCAGATCGGTTGCGGCAGTAATCATCCAGTAGAAAAATCTACCGTCACGGAACCCGTTTCCACCTATGTTATGCAATCCAATAACCAGCTAATGCTCAACGGCAAATCCTTTCGGTTTTCCGGCGCTAATAATTACTACCTGCACTACAAATCCGATGCCGAAATTTTAGCGGTGCTCGATGATGCGCAGGCAATGGGGCTACAGGCCCTTCGCATTTGGGGATTCATGGACGGCATCCATCACAATCACAGTATGCAACCGGCTTTGGGGCAGTTCGATATTCCTTCCGGCGTCAAAAGCTCTTTGGAGCGGTTGGACTTCACCCTACTAGAAGCCAACAAACGCGGCCTTCGCCTGGTGATTGCACTAACTAATAATTGGGGCGATTTCGGCGGAATTCCTCAGTATGTGAAATGGCTGGGGGCTGATCAACATGACGACTTTTACCGATTACCCGAGGCAAGAGCGGCTTATAAAAACTATGCCAGACATGTCATTACACACGTCAATCAATATACGGGCAAAGCCTACAACCAGGATCCCACCATAATGACCTGGGAGCTGGCAAATGAACCGCGAGCTCAATCCGACAAATCCGGCGAACTGCTGTACCAATGGGCCAAGGAGATGAGCGATTATATCCGTCAACTTGCCCCCTACCAACTCATTGCGCTGGGTAGCGAGGGGTTCTTCAAACGCGAAAATCACTCCGACTGGGCTTATAACGGCAACGAGGGTGTTGACTGGGAACGTATACTCACCCTGCCGAACATCAATTACGGTACCTTTCACCTCTACCCGGAACACTGGGGCAAGCATAATGCGGAAGAATGGGGAACCCAGTGGATTATAGATCATGCCGAAGCCGGGAAGCAGGCAGGAAAACCAGTCGTCTTAGAAGAATATGGCATTGGCGCCGCCGAACCCTTCAGCCGCCCGTTCATATACGATAAATGGACCAAAACGGCCTATGAACATGGCGTGGCAGGCACGATGTTTTGGATTCTGACCAGCTATGAGCCCGGCGCGCCCGATAGTCTTTATCCGGACTACGACGGCTTTCGAGTTCTCAACGATGATGGACTCACGGCCGAGGTATTGAAACGTCACGCAAGGCAAATGCAAGGCGCTGATTTACCGGAAACCAACCGTATCTATGTCACCTATCCAGCCGAAGGCGTGTTGGTTACAGACAACCAGTTCACCGCCATCGCACAAATTATCGGGGATGACGAAAGCGTGGAAAGCGTTTTGCTTAGAACGCCCAGTGGTGACTTCGATATGACTGATGAAGAGGGTGACGGTTACTATTCAACGGACTTGATGACCGACGAAATAGGATTCGGCGAGCAGACACTCATTGCCGTAGCCACGCTGGAATCAGGCCGCAGAATTACCAATAAGGTTACCGCCAAGATTCAGCGGCCTATTGTAGGCTATGAAAGGGGAACCTATTTCGATTTCAGCAATGGAGAACTCCAGGGGTGGGAAAAGGAAGGCACATGGCAGGCCAAATGGAAAAATCCGGCACTCGAAGTTAGCAATGACCTGAACTCACCGATGCTGAAACTCAATATGTCCTGGTCAGGCGAAAACGACTGGGAGGAGTTGAAGATTCGAAACCGGCGGATTAAAGATTTTTCTCAGCATTTAAAATTGAGATACGACCTTTATGTTCCGGTAAATGCCGGCGACACCGGTGGCGTCAGGCCTTATGCCGCCCTCGGTGACGGCTGGGTTAAACTCAATGTGGACAAGTATCGCCAACCGGTCGCAGCACTGGAAAAAATCGATATCAATGGCCGCCAGTATTACAAACAGGAGGTTGATATTGATCTCGGCGACATTGAAAACAAATTTCCGGATATTTTCCTCTGTATCGTAGGTGACAAGTTACCGATGGAGGGCTCTGTCTACCTTGACAATATCCATTTCCTAAAACCGGTTTATAACTAATTCGCATCCGGAAATCGAAGTTTCCGCTTAAGAACCAACTAACTCGAACTGCCAAGGACGGCGTACACGGAATCTATGTTTTTGGCAGGAAGCGGCCGCTGCTTGTGCAGCATTACTGTTAATTACCGAGTTGACCGAACTGACCTAATTGACCTAATTGACCTAATTGACCTAATTGACCTAATTGAATAGTAAGCCACCCGATGCTGCTGTCATCGATGGTAAGAGGAGACGACTGCGTGAGACTGGGAGGACCGACATTTACCAAGTGTGACACAGCGGAATCCTGGGTAGCGGCAGTCATTGCGGCCGGTTACCGGGCTGCTTATTGGCCGTTAGCATTGGACGCTGACTCCGAAACTGTTCGGGCGTACCAAGCTGCTGCTGACGACGCCGACATTATCATCGCGGAGGTGGGCGCCTGGAGCAATCCCCTCAGTCCTGATCCGGCGATAGCTGCAGCAGCCCTCGAAAAGTGCAAAGCAGCGTTAGCCCTGGCCGATAGGATTGGCGCCAGGTGCTGCGTGAATATTGCCGGTTCGCGGGGTCAAAAATGGGATGGACCTGACCCCGAAAACCTGACAGATGACACCTTCGATTTGATTGTCTCGGTGGTTCGCGAAATCATCGACTCTGCCAATCCGACCCGGTCGTTCTATACACTGGAACTCATGCCCTGGATGTATCCCGATTCGGCAGAAGCTTATCTGCGGTTGATCAACGCCGTTGGCCGCAGTGCGTTTGCGGTTCATCTCGATCCGGTGAACATCATCAGCAGCCCTCAGCGTTATTTCTCAAACGGCCAGTTGATCAAGGAATGCTTCGACAAGCTCGGCCAGCACATAAAGTCTTGTCATGCGAAAGACATTCTCTTGCAGGATAATCTGACCCTGCATCTTGATGAGGTCAGACCAGGTAAGGGGAATCTTGATTATCCGACCTTCCTGAGATGCTTAAGCCGCCTCGATACGGACACACCTTTAATGCTAGAGCATCTTACTAATCACGAGGATTATCAGGCAGCCGCCGGATATATTCGTGCCGTTGCCGGCGAGGATGGGGTCAAGCTATAAAGGATTGAAGCAAACTTGGCGCAAGGCTAATCTTTTTTTTCCCGCTATAAAGGGCCGTATGTTTATAGCCCTCTTGTTTCAGCATGAGACTACCTATCAGGCTGGAAATTCAGACTGTTACATTCGTATCGTCAATGTCCGATTTATCGTTACCTTGCTCGTCTGATATTCCTTTTCAATCGACTCCTGAGCGATTTTCCAGGCTGATTCGGCGATTTTCTCGTACTGTTGCGGCAGTGAATTCACCGGCAAAGGTAAGAAATCCAACAGACGGCTATTTCCGAATGTCGCCAGTTGCAATTTGCTATCGCTGGAAATTACATTTGCATTACCGGCCTCTTTATCTTCGTACCCTTGCAGGAACTCAATTATTCCTTCCAACAAACTAAAGGATGTTGTCAGGATGACTTCAGGCAGTTTCCCTAGGTTTTTAATCGCTTCTTGGACGGTTAGTTTTCCTGACTCGGCGTCGAAATGTTCGCCGTAGAAGCAATGCGGATTGGTACCAGGGTGGCCCTTCAGGGCTTCGAGAAAACCCTTTTCTCGTAGTAGACTCACGTCCAATTCGGGAATGGCGCCGACTAAGACCGCATCGGTTACCCTGGTAAAATCCAAAGAATTGGTCAGTTCAAATGCCCCTTGAAAGTCATCGCTAATAACGCTGCTGAACTCGCCTGGCAAAGCTCTGTCCAACGCGATAACCGGTGTTCCCTGTTGCATGATAGTTTCATATACGCTTGCATCATGGTTTAAACAGGAGGAAACCAGGAGCGCATCAACGCTGCGGGCGACCAATAACTTTGCAGTTTGAACTTCCGTGTCTTTATCATCGTCGGAGCTGGCGATGATTAATTGATATCCCGCTGCCCGGGCAAGCGCTTCAAGGCGCTTGGCAATACGCAGATAACTTCGGTTTTCAAAGTCCGGAACGATAAATCCGATGGAATGGCTTCTGCCGCGCCGCAGAGCTGCGGCAGAATAATTCGGCTGATACCCATGCTGTTTCGCAATAGCCCGAATGCGGTTTTGAGTTTCCGTTTTAATACGATACTTTTCTGCTTTACCGTTAAGCACGCTACTGACAGTGGCTTTCGACACACCGGCAAGTTTGGCAATTTCTTCAAGTTTCAACGGTCTCTCCGCCACATTTACTAATATAGATTCGTGCATTGAGGACATACACGCTCGCTGAATCAGTTCAGCAGCATGCATAATCGTTTCAGCTTTTTAAAATACTAGGCCGATTCCATAGCAATGGAAAGTCTTTTTTCCGCTTCAAACAAATTTTTCCTGCCTTACGTCAATTATTTTCAGTCGAGTAAAAATTAATCAAATTATCGCTTGCAAAACTTGCTGAAACGGTTCAGTATTGTTGCATAATCGATTTAGCAAAAATCCTATGCGTTGATTAGTGTTAGTTTTATTGATTCCCGACTTACCAACCATGATCAGATTGACGAGCATTTTTTCTTTCAGGAGTCACAACAATGTTAAAACTCACTCCGAACGACATCCGACTCTCGGCCGCAGCGGACAGCAAGGTTGAAGCAATCGTTCAAATAGTGGATCAAATGGTGGCGGACGGCTTGGTCGATTCCGCCTATCTGCAGGGAATGCTGGACCGCGAAGAGCAAACCTCCACCTATTTAGGTAACGGCATCGCCATCCCCCATGGCACCACGGAAACCCGCGATTTAGTTAAAGAAACCGGGCTTAAAGTGTTCCGCTTTCCGGAAGGAATCGAATGGGGCAAGGATCAGATTGTGTATACGGCGGTCGGTATTGCAGCCAAATCTGACGAACACCTGGCAATCTTGCGTCAACTGACCCGAGTAATCGGCGATGAAGCATTATCAAAAAAGCTGCATACCACCAAAAATCCTAACGAAGTAAAAAGCATTTTGACCGGCGAAGCCCTCGCCGGCGAATTTCTGATGAATGCTGAGATGGTTCGGATGAACGCAGCCGTGGCCAGTTATGCAGAGTGTATATCGCTGGCAGGCGCTATTCTCTGGACCAACAAAGCGGTTCAGCAGCAAGAGCTTACCGACCTCTACGCCAAACCTCCCTTCCATCTGGGCCAGGACGTCTGGCTCGCCTCGTTGCATACCACTGCGCAAAACGGTGGCGTGAGTATTGTAAAGCCTGAACACCCCATCAGCCTTTACGGCGAACAACTTCAATTATTAATGGCCATTACGACCAATAGCAGCAGTCACTGGCCGCTATTGGAAAAACTGGCCGAACTAAAGGCCTCCAATGCCCTAAAAGACCTCACTAATAGCAAACGCGCCGTAGATGTAATTCGCTTACTTGTAGCTCAAGAACTTGCCGGAAAACAGACGGTCTGCCGTTTGGCCATGCCACATGGACTGCATGCCCGCCCTGCTGCCAATCTGGCACGATTGGCAAAAGACTTTAGCGCAGAAATCTGGGTGGAAAATTTGGATGGCGATAGCCCTGCCGTTTCCGCCTTGAGCGTTACCAAGCTCATCAGCTTGGGAGGACTGCTTGGACACCGCTTACAACTGACTGCCAATGGCGAAGATGCGGAAGCGGCACTGACTCAGCTATCCGACGCCATTGCCGGTGGTCTGGGCGACTCAGTGATTCAACTGACCGACGATGCTGCAGCAGCGCCAAAAACTGCTGAAACACACGAATTGGAACCGCTGGCAGCCGGCGATGAGTTGTTTGGGCTTACCGGTGCGCCGGGGG
Organism: Hahella sp.; assembly: GCA_028280065.1. Taxonomy (GTDB): domain Bacteria; phylum Pseudomonadota; class Gammaproteobacteria; order Pseudomonadales; family Oleiphilaceae; genus Hahella. The sequence continues at coordinate 8,893 of JANQMN010000146.1, read as the reverse complement.
TAGCCATTGCACCGGCGTATCAGGCGAGTGAACAGAGTTTTGAATTTGATCGCAAGAAAGGTCCGGCACAGGATGAAACCGCCCGCCTAAGCCAAGCGGTTATCAAAGTCTCAGAAGAGCTAAAAGCGCGTTTAGACAAAGCCACCAATACTGAATTGGCGCAAATAATCGCGATGCATCTGGAACTGTTAGACGATCCGGAAATGCAACAGGATGCGGAAAAGCACATTCAGTCCGGCGATTCCGCAGAATGGGGTTGGCAGCAAAGTTTCGAGACCCTGGCCAGTGCCCAGGAGAAAAGTACCGAGCTTCTGTTAGCCGAGCGGGCAATCGACATTCGTGACGTGGGTAACCGGGTATTGGCGGTCTTAACCGGCCAGGACACGGCGAATGCCATCAAGGTAGAGCACGTGCTTGTTTGTCAGGAAATCGCGCCTTCCGAGATTAGCGAACTGGATACTGAAAAGGTTAAAGCCGTTGTTACCGCCGCCGGTGGTGTGACTTCTCATGCTGCCATTCTGGCAAGATCCTTGGGAATTCCTTTGCTGGTTGGCTGTGGCGCACGGGTACTCACTGTCAATGATGGAACCAACGTTATTGTCGACTGCGAAGGCAAGTCCATCAAAATCGCGCCAAGCGAAGAAGCCCTGCAAACGGCAAGAGAAGCGATAGTCAGGGAGCGGGAAATCAACGCACGCGCCCATGCAACGCGCATGGAACCTGCTGTTACCACTGACGGACATCAGGTCGAGGTTATGGCAAACCTTACCGCATCAAAGGCAGTAGAAAAGGCCGTGGACCTCGGTTGCGAAGGTGTCGGTTTGTTCCGTTCAGAATTTATCTACATGGACTATCCGCAGGAACCTTCCATCGAACAGCAGCGCGAAGAATATGCGCGGGTTCTGGATAGCCTCAGCGACAAACCCCTGATTGTACGAACCTTGGACGTTGGCGGCGATAAGCCACTGCCTTATATGCCTATTGACGAGGAAGAGAATCCATTCCTGGGCATTCGCGGCGTGCGGCTGTCCTTGCGATATCCGAAAACCTTGGAAAACCAACTGCATGCCCTGCTGCAGGCGGCGGATGGCAGACAGCTACGCATTATGTTTCCCATGGTCACCGATATCCAGGAATGGCGGCAGATAAAAGCCATTTATCAGAAGGTTGCTGCAAACTATCCGAACGCAAAAGTGGAACTCGGCATCATGATCGAAGTGCCTTCCGCAGCCTTGCAAGCCCATGTATTTGCGAAAGAATTGGATTTCTTCTCCGTCGGTACCAACGACTTGACCCAATACACATTGGCAATTGACCGCGGGCACCCGGAACTTTCCCGGCAGGCGGACTCCATTAGTCCGGCGGTATTGCGGTTGATCGACGTGACCGTCAAAGCCGCCAAGGAGCACGGCATTTGGGTAGGCGTCTGCGGCGAACTGGCTGCCGATCCTCTCGGCGCAGCCATATTGACCGGAATCGGTGTACGTGAATTAAGTATGTCGGTTCGGGCTATTCCGAGGATTAAAGCTCACTTGCGGGAACTGTCACTGACTCAAGCAAAACAACTGGCGACTCAAGCGTTAGCAGCTGAAAGCAGTGAAGCCGTTAGACAACTGACTGCGGAGGCAATTTAATATGGCTAACTATCCAATTGTTACCGTTACCCTGAACCCGGCATTAGACCTCACAATCCAGCTCACCGAGTGTCAGTTGGGAGCAGTGAACCTTGCAAAAGAAGGTCATCTGTTTCCGGCCGGAAAGGGCATTAATGTCGCGAGGGTATTACGGGACTTTGGCGAGCGTGCTTGTGTCGCAGGCATCCTCGGTGAAGACAACCGTGCCCCTTTCGACGATTTGTTTAAACGTTGCGAGTTTCATAATCACTTTCTGTATGCGCCGGGAGAGACACGGACCAATGTCAAGATTTCCGAGTCCGGGCAACGGGTGACCGATATTAATTTGCCGGGCCTCAGTGTACCTGACGCCATAGTCCAGGATTTAGAAGCCGTGCTTGATCGGCTGACGGAAAAAGCAAAGTTGTTTGCATTGAGTGGCAGCGTTCCCAGCGGACTTGGCCCAAAAGTCTATGCAGAGCTCGTGAAACTCCTCAAACAGCAAGACTGTGACGTCATTGTCGATACCAGCGGTAAAGCCTTACAGGCTGTTGTCGAGGCCAGGCCGGATATCATAAAGCCGAACGCTGAAGAACTTGCGCAGTTGGCCGGTCGACCTCTGGCCAATCGAGAAGAGCAGGAAACGGTTGTACGCCAACTATTGGAAAAACGCATAAAGCACGTCGTCGTATCGGACGGCAGCAAGGGTGTGCGCTGGTACTCTCGCAACCAGGCATTTGAAGCTCTGCCGCCCAAGGTTGAAGTGCTGAGTACGGTAGGTGCCGGAGACAGCATGGTGGCTGGAATTGCCTATGGGATTGCCAACAAGCTGCCTATCGACGAAACCTTACGCCAGGCCACTGCCATTGCTGCGATGGCGGTCACCCAAGTAGGTGTTGGCATTACGTCAACCCAAACCCTGAATGAATTAAAACAACAAGTGACTGTTAAGCCACTTCCATTTTCGCTTTGAGGAGTGCTCATGAACCTTTTAATTGTAACCCAATGTCCAAGCGGACTAACTACAAGCTACATCGCCGGGACTGCCCTAAAAAACGCAGCCGCCGAACTTAATTGGAATGCTATTGCTGAAATCCATACCAACGTTCAGCCTCCTCAACAGTTTACAAATGAACAAATTGAGCAGGCGGATTTGGTGGTCATTGCCGCCGATGGCGAAATTGACTTATCACGATTTAAAGACAAGCCGGTGTATCGCGATTCGGTCGCCTCGGCAATCGAAAATCCTAAAGCTTGGCTTCAGCAAGCACAGCAAGCCGCTTCCAGGCCGACGCTGGCCGCCGTGCAAAAGCCGGTAGCGACTAGTCAGCCCAGCGCGTCCTCATCCAACGCAAACGCAGCGGGTTTGAACATCATCGCAGTAACTGCCTGCCCGACCGGCGTCGCGCATACCTTTATGGCCGCGGAAGCCTTACAGGAAGCCGGAAGCAAGTTAGGACACCAGGTGAAGATAGAGACCCGAGGTTCCGTCGGTGCAACTAACCAGCTATCTGATGAAGATATTCAGCAGGCTGACCTGGTAATCCTTGCCGTGGATATTGAAGTGGACAGCACACCGTTTGCCGGCAAGAAAATCTACCGAACCAGCACCGGTAACGCGTTGAAAAAATCCAATGAGGTATTAAAGTCGGCGATAGCGGAAGCAGCCGTTGAAAGTGCGGCAGGCCAGGGTGGTGAAGCCAAGAAGCAATTCAAGAAGGAAAAAACCGGTGCCTATAAACACCTGATGACAGGCGTTAGCTTTATGCTCCCGGTGGTCGTTGCCGGTGGGTTGATCATTGCATTGTCCTTTATTTTCGGCATCGAGGCATTCAAGGAAGAAGGCTCACTGGCAGCAGCATTGATGCAGATTGGCGGTGGAACTGCTTTTGCGTTAATGATTCCTGTGCTGGCGGGCTATATCGCCTATTCGATAGCTGACCGCCCCGGACTTGCGCCAGGCTTGATTGGCGGGATGTTGGCGAGCAGTATCGGCTCAGGATTCCTGGGCGGTATTCTGGCAGGATTTATCGCGGGTTACGCGGCGAAATTCCTGATTGAACATATCAAACTTCCGAAAACGCTTGAAGCTTTGAAACCAATTTTGATCGTGCCGCTAATCGCCAGCTTAGGCACCGGGTTAGTGATGATTTACATCGTCGGTGGGCCTGTGGCCGGTATTATGAATGCGATGACCGAGTTCTTGCAGGGAATGGGATCTGCGAATGCGGTGCTCTTAGGTATCATCCTTGGCTGTATGATGTGCTTCGATCTGGGTGGTCCGGTAAACAAAGCGGCGTATACCTTCGGCGTTGGTCTGTTGGCAAGTCAAACCTATGCACCCATGGCCGCGATTATGGCAGCAGGCATGGTACCGGCGATCGGTATGGGATTGGCCACTTTTATCGGACGTCGTAAATTCTCTGAAAGTGAACATGAAGCCGGACGAGCCTCTTTTGTACTCGGTCTTTGCTTTATCTCAGAAGGTGCTATTCCGTTTGCTGCAAAAGATCCTTTGCGAGTGATTCCATCCTGCATGGCAGGTGGTGCGCTGACCGGTGCCCTTTCCATGCTGTTCAGTGCTGAATTGATGGCACCCCATGGTGGTATCTTTGTATTGTTTATCCCTAATGCGATCAGCCATGTATTCCTCTACATCGGTGCTATCGCAGCAGGTTCCATTGTAACGGCACTGACTTACTTGGCGATTAAAGATCGCTCCTTTTCCTCTGCGCCTGCCACGGCGTAACCAAATCACACGACTGATTGTCTGGGTTTATTGCCCGGACAATCGCAAGTTTCCGATATCAGGTTAGAGAGAATCCATGAAAACCCTAGGCGAATTTATCATTGATCGGCAAGGCGAATATCCCGGCGCAACCGGTGAACTATCTGCACTATTCGCTGCGTTAAGACTTGCGTCGCAAGTCGTGCATAGAGAGATAAACAAAGCCGGCCTGGCCGATATAACCGGCGCGGCAGACCTGGAAAACGTTCAGGGAGAACAGCAACAAAAACTGGATATTTATGCCAACGACAAGTTTAAAGTAGCGCTTGCCGCCCGCGGAGTCGTTTGCGGACTAGCCTCTGAAGAGGAAGAAAGATTTATCCGCTTTGATGAAGGATTGAATCCGGACGCAAAATATGTGGTCCTTATCGATCCGCTGGACGGCTCGACCAACATCGATGTGAACGTGTCTGTCGGCACGGTGTTTTCTGTCTATAAGCGCGTCACTCCCTTCGGTCAGCCGATTTCAGAAAGGGATTTCCTACAACGGGGTCGTGATCAAGTCGCCGCGGGTTATGTCATCTATGGCTCATCCACCATGATGGTCTACAGTACCGGCAATGGCGTAAACGGTTTTACTTACGATCCGAGCTTGGGGGTATTCTGTCTTTCCCACAAAAATATGCGGCTCCCGAAATCGGGAAATATCTATTCGGTAAACGAAGGAAACTATGTGCATTTCCCGAATGGCGTGAAAAAGTACATCAAGTACTGCCAGGTGGAAGATGAAGCAACGAATAGACCTTATACTTCAAGGTATATCGGCTCCCTGATTGCCGATTTTCATCGCAATTTGTTGAAGGGAGGAATCTACCTCTATCCGACATCAAGTCGCTACCCTGACGGCAAACTCAGACTCCTATACGAGTGCAATCCAATTGCCTTTCTCGCCGAACAAGCTGGAGGAAAAGCAATAGGTGATAGGCAGCAGAGAATACTTGATATCGAACCTCGGGCGATTCATGAAAGGTCTCCCCTCTTTGTTGGTTCCGTTGACATGATCGTAAAGCTGGAAGAATTTCTGGAAGGAGGTCAATAGCAGGTAATACAACCTGCCATCAAAATCCATACTTTCTAAATCAGTCGCATTCACTCGATTTTCAGGTGAAGTTGGTACTGTGCATTTGGTGAATAACGGTCGCTGGCCTGCTGTGTTGCTAAAACGGAAGTTGGTTGGAAGCTTCTTCGGCATCTGTTTAGGGGGTTAGCGGAACATGCTCAATATTCCGAAGGATAGGAAACTTTAAAGGCCTTTTCCAAACAAAGTCGATATACCGGTGGGTAAAAAGCGCAGTAAATAACGCATCATTTTTCACCCAATGACACTTTTTTACTGTCAGGTTTTGGAGTTTTTGTTGGCTAAATTGCTTCTTTTGCAGACTATTGGCAGCAGTTACTCGAGCTCGATACTGCCAGTTGATGTTCAACATCATGTAAGGACGGAAAAAGGAGCTGCAGGGATCGATTTGTTGAGCTCTCCCGCTATTGTAGCGAGCGGACACTGCTCATGACAGTTTATAGGGCGGCTGCTTTTTACTCTATATGCTCTTTAAGAGCACATCGATGATCCACTGCTCGCTCACCATCTGAGTGTATATTAATCGTTTCCATCAACAAACGTGATCCGAGCACAGCTGCCGCGCTCTTTGCAGTTATGCAGGTCAAACTGCCAGCCGTAGCGTTGGCAGAGATCCTGAATAACTAGCAATCCCAAACCATGTCCCTCTCTGTTTGGAGCGCTTTTTAAACCTACGCCTTGGTCGATCACTTCCAGCTTGTCTGCGGTGGCATTGATTTGGATCGTGCCGGCCTCGCTGGCGGCGATGGCGTTTCTGAGCATATTGCTTATCACCATATTAAGTACCGCTTCGCCGGCATTTAGCTGAGGTAGCTCGATTATATTCAGCGCTAGTTCTAGCTTTTTCTGGTCTGCTTGTGGGCGGCACTGTGCAATTATCTTCTCAAGCTCATGCTGCTCAAGAGAGCGCATGGAGGAGGCATCGGGAGATTGCTCGTAACGTACCAGTTCCAGCAGAGCACTGATGATCTCATTCATCTGCCGCGCTGCATCATCGGCACGGGCGATCTGGCGGCGTTGGAACTCATTTAATTCGGTGGTCTTAAGTAGGTTGGTAGCGCCCATTACTACTGTGAGCGGGGTGTTTAGTTCGTGACTGGCGTAACGGGCAAACGCTTGCTCCTGTTTTAGTACTTCACCTAATTTGTCTCGATATTGGTTCAGTTTGTCGGCTAGTAAGGCGAACTCAACTGCGGAATCATTGCCTATCTCAAACGTTTCTGCGGTGACAGCGCATTGCGCGGACAACTGTTCTGAGAGTGTATTGACTGGGGCAATGATCTGCTTAGATAGCTTGATCAGCAGCACTGCAAAAGTGAATAGCAAGATGGCAAAAAACAGTAGCACTAAGATGATAGCGATCACCCGTTCTTCGCCGGTCATCTCAACGGTGTCAACCTGGCTCAGCAGGATCAGTTTTTTGGTTTCCCCCTTGTGCCAGTAACTGCCCATAAATACCATCCGCGAGTGAGGGTCTTCACCCATCTCACCCAGATAGCTTTCCCTTTTCTCCAATTCGATGCGATAAGCCTCAGGTACAAGTTCTAAGTCGTTATAGGCATCGGTGAGCTGATCGATTTTGATATGACCGCTCTCCCCTGCGTTAAAACGCTCCATCGCTTGCTTTTGGGCAATCAGATTAAGCCGCTCACCAACCTTGTCTTCACTCCAGTGCAGAGCACCAATTATCGCCAGGGCTATAGTTGATACGAGCGCGGTGGAGAGCAGCAGAAAGAACAGTGCCAGCCTGCTGGTTAGGGTTTTGGTGCTTGTACTTGCAGTGCTCGTACTTGTTGTATTGGCGCTGTTTGTCGGTGTCATGGCAACTCCAGACGAAAACCAACCTTAGGCACCGTGATTAACATCGCTTGCGAGAAGGGCTTATCAAGTTGGTTGCGTAGCTGATAGATATGGGTGCGTAGGGCGTTGGTGTTTTCACGCTCCTCCTGCCACAGCATACGGCAGATCTCCCCCTTGGTGACCAGCTCAGGCGCTTTTAAACAGAGCATCTCCAGAATGGTGTAAGTAGTGGGATTCAGGATCAGCTTGCGATCTTCACGATAGGCGGTGCGGGTTTGCGATTCAATCCGTAGCGGGCCAAAGCTCAATTCGGCTTTACTAACCCGGCCTTGATAGCGGCGGATCAGTGCGGTCATGCGCGCTAGCAGGATCTCAAGATCAAAGGGCTTGGTAAGGTAATCATCGGCACCGTGCGCAAAACCATCCAGCATATCCTCACGGCCATTGAGCGCGGTTAGCATCAATATTGGGGTAGCGCTGCCGCGTTGGCGAAGCTGCTCACACACGGTCAGGCCATCCATGCGCGGCAGCACCAGATCCAGCAGTATGATGTCGAAGGGCTGATCCAGCGCCAGTTGCAGACCTTGCTCGCCATTATCGGCGTAATCCACCTCCATCCCTTGATGCTCAAAATAATCGAACAGGATGCCCGCCACTTCTCGGTTATCTTCAATTAGTAGTACTCGCTGCATGCCTTGCCCCTATTCGAACACTCAAGCCATTATCCCAACACCCATATCATCATCCAGATCGAGTGTGAAAAATTCGTCAATAACAGTTTTTTTATGTCATGTAACAGATACTTATGCGCATAAATAATAGCTTGTAGTGCGACTGATACTAAATCGTCGTGCGCAAGCTGCATCTCAAAGCAATCATCCTCTAAAACGAAGCTGACGAGTTAACTGATGAAGAAGTTGATACGCAACAAATTTACTCTTGCCGCCATTGCGCTTGCGGTACTGCAAGCGACTCACTCTGCCAATCTGGTTGCAGCAGAGGGTGCTGTTGGCGCTATTCAGGTTGAAACGTTTGATAAAGAGGTGAACCGAAACCTCGCTGGTGTGACCATTATTGTCACCGACAGATTGGATAACAGCAGCACATATCAAGTGGGCGAGGATGGCAGGGTGACTATTCCTCAGCTAAAGCCCGGCTTATATTCGGTAAAAGCGGTTAAGGATGGCTACCTAACGGTTGTCGAATCAAGCCTGCGTGTTACCTCTAACAAGGTGACCAGTACCCGCTTTCTGATGCCGCTTAGTAACCTGGATGATGATATTGAGACGATCAGCGTTACCGGCCGCCAAAGTGTCAAGAGTGAGTCTGAGCCTGTTTCCACCACCTATATGGACAGAGAGCAGCTGCGCAGTGCGGTTGGCGGCGGCAGCGATGTGCTGCGCGCGCTGGATGGGATGCCAGGGCTGACATCAACCGGTGACTTTGCCGCGTTTAGCGTTAGGGGTCGCGGGCAAGAGGATAACCTTATCTATGTCGATAATATGCCATTCGATAAGGTGGTGCATTTCGACGCTTCATTAGGTGAGCTGGAGAATATCGGCGGCGGCGGTCGATTCTCAATATTCGCTCCCAACCTTATTCAGGGAGCCGAGT
>JANQMN010000056.1 GCA_028280065.1 Hahella sp. | reverse complement strand
TAGAACCATAGGGCTCCGGGCTCCACAGCAGAGCGTCTTAAAACTGCACACCCGGATTACCGGGTCGTCAACGCCAGTGTTTCCGGCGAAACCACCGGTGGCGGGCTGACTAGGTTACAGAAAACCCTTTCACTGCACCAACCGGATATCCTCGTTCTCGAACTTGGCGGCAATGACGGTCTGCGTGGTTATCCCATCAGCAAAATCCGCGAAAACCTTGATGCCATGATTCGCCAATCGCAGGAATCAGACGTTGCGGTCCTGCTGGTTGGGATGGTCCTTCCTCCCAACTATGGTCGGCGCTACATCACCGCTTTCGAAAACATCTTCACCGACCTGGCTGAACTACACCAGATTCCATTTGTCCCGTTCCTGCTCGATGGCATTGCCACAACAAGAGATCTGGTCCAGCGCGATGGCATTCATCCAACCGTCGAAGCCCAGCCAATGATCCTTGAGGACATCTATCCTGTACTCGAGGGTCTGCTCTAGGCCATCTACAACCTGGGCTCTAGGCAGTTATCCCAAGCAGGATTTCGCGTTCCCGCCAGTCCGGCATAACCTCGTCCATCAAACCGTAAAACTGGTCATTGTGGGCAAAATGCCGAAGATGACAAAGCTCGTGCGCTATAACGAAGTCAATCTGCGGCAAAGCTGCTCTGATCAAGAAGAGGTTCAGACAGATGTCTCCTCTCGTGGAACAACTGCCCCACCTTGCCTTCATTTTACGAATGGTCAAGCCACCTGGATTGATATCGTCGCTAAATCGTTGATTCAAATCATGAATTCGCCTGGAGAACAGTGATTCTGCTTCTCGCCGATACCAGTTGTGCACCTGCCTCTCAACGACGGCTGGTTTTGAGGGTTGGGTGCATGAGACGTAAAGTCTGTTTTCCTGGGGTTCAACCACCGCAATACGACTTTTGGCGAGCGTCAGCTTCAGGCGTGTACCCAGGTAACTGATTTCGCCGCCCGGTTCATAACTGTTCATGGGTGCCGATTGCCGCGTTGCCAGTTCATCGCGGGCCCGGATAATCCAGTCGAGTTTGGCTGACAGAAAGTAATCTATCTCCCGCCATGGACAGTTAAGAGGTACACGAAGTTCCGGGGTCTCCCCCTTCTCGACATAAATCGCCATGGTTTTCCTGCGCTTCCGTTTATATCACAATGAAAAGTGATTATGTAGTGTGTTAATTCAAGCCAGTTAAAAGCAGTTCATATACCGCTAGCTATAACTGATATTGGGCTCTTGGGAGGTAGAAATGCGTGTAATAGATGGCGAAACCAAACCAAAACGCCTCTCTTAAAATTGTTGTATGGCCTTGTTTTTGCCACCGGAGTGAGAGCCCTGTACGCGCTTTTACTTTCAAGTGTCAGTCATGTGTTGTAGTAAGTTGTGGTCAATCGACTGACAAGAAATTGAGAGAAAGCGGCAATCCCCAAGCCCATAAGATAACTAAAATTTTCTCTTCTTTTTTCTGACCAAAGTACACGAACCACTTTTGAAAAAAGTTCGATTTCATCCTACAGAAAGACGTCGTTTTGTGTAATTCAAACTCTTGACTCTGGATTTGACTGAACAACATTTGGAAACATGATAGCACTTGAATCCCTTCTTTTCTTCCGTGGATTGGGGTACACACAAAATCGCTCGAACCTTACTAAGATAGACACTTCAGCATTCATCTAGTGGTACAGACTTGGATGGACAATTTCATACAAATGCCTATTTTGTTACCCCAAGCCTCAACTTGGTGTGCCTGTGTACAAGAATTGAGGGAACAGTCTTTCGAGTGACTATAAGAACCGGGAGATAATAAATAATTTGCCTCGTCCCTGTACGGCGTCTTTCCAGGCCTTCTCGATCAAGGCATTTCGGTGACGTATCAACTCGTTCGGACCACGTGATCCAAAACGCATCGGCCGCGCGCAATAATAATGCCTAGGGACTAGGCAAATAATAAATAATGGCATGATTTACTATACACGCTTCTCATGTCCTGTCGCATCTCAGTCAAACACAGAGCGCTCATCACCTCCGGTAAAGCCGAAATACATTTCAGTAGCAGTGTTTCCCACTATATCGACTTACA
>JANQMN010000054.1 GCA_028280065.1 Hahella sp. | reverse complement strand
GCGGTATTTATTTGAGTTTGAAATCCTATTTGGACGGAAAGGACGTAATGTTGGATCATGCCACCGGTATTGTGATCGGTGAAACTGCGGTGGTGGAAGCCAATATCTCCGTTCTGCAGTCGGTCATCTTGGGTGGAACGGGTAACGAAAGCGGTGATCGGCATCCGAAGATCCGCCGGGTCGTGATGATCGGCGCCGGCTAGTTTAACAATCGAACGAATAGTTCCGCAAACGTAATGCTAGCCTCGGCAAAACGCTTCTCGATATCATTTTGCACCAAACTCTGCTAAGCCCCAACCTTTATCAATGCATCTGCCAAGTAAGGTATTTGCGAAGCGTTTAACCCGGCAATGTTGATCCTGCCGCCCTTGACGATATAAATCCCGAACTCAGATTTGAGTTGCTGAATCTGATCGTCAGACAAGCCAGTTAGGGAGAACATTCCTTTGTGGGCCAAGAGGTAGTCAAACCGTTGACCCCCGGATTTGTTTTTCAACTCGGCAACCAACTGTTCGCGCAGGTTCAGCATGCGGCTTTGCATGGATTCAAGTTCCGTGCGCCAAGTAGCTGTTAGATCGCTTGAGCCTAAAATTTCAGCTACCAGGGTCGCACCCCAATCAGGCGGCATGGTGTAGCTGCGTCGAGCCAGCTCAAAGAATTTGCCTCTCGCCTTATCGACACTTTCAGCATTTTCGCCCAGTAGGATAGCGACACCCGTGCGTTCACGGTACAGCCCGAAATTTTTCGAATTGGAAACGGCTAGCAGCATCTCGGGAACCTTTTCAGCCAACTGCCGGATGCCAAAGATGTCAGCTTCCAAGCCGTCACCAAATCCGTGATAAGCGAGATCGATAAATGGTGTAAAGCCATTCTCGGTTGCCAGTTGTGCGACCTGTTCCCAAGCTTCAGGCGATAAATCCGCACCTGTCGGGTTATGACAGCAACCATGCAACAATAAAATATCTGACTGTCTTAATTCAGCGACTTTGTCTAAAAACGCGGCTTCGTCCACCATTTTGGTCTGCGGAGCGAAGTAGGGGTAGAAATCGACCTTCAGCCCGGCGGCTTGCATAATCGGCTGGTGGTTTACATAGCTTGGGGTACTCAGCCAGACCGTTGCCTCCGGCTTGGCAGCAACTAACAAGTCCGCCAGGATGCGCAAAGCGCCGCTGGCGCCGGGGGTTTGTACCGCGGAAATCCGCTCCGGAGAAAGGCTTTCCGGCATGACCAAATCGATCATCGCTTGGTTGTATGCCTCATTGCCTGCCAAACCCACATATGCCAGGGTTTTTTCGGTTTTTAATACTTTATCCGCTGCCAGCTTCACAGCCTGCATAATGGGAGTGACGCCTGTATCGTCCCGATATACGCCGATACCCAGGTCCAGTTTCTGCTCTCTGTCGTCTATTTTAAAGGCTTGGCTCAAGGATAAAATCGGATCTTGTTGTGCAGGCGGTAATGATTCAAACATAAAAAGGCTCCGTCCGGCTGGCTTTTAGGGATATTATATATATTTTGGATTAACGAAATGGCGCGTTAGCTGGGGCAAAAGTTTTTTTGCAGGACTTCAATAATCTCGGCGACTGGTCCAGGTGTAACGGAATAGTAGATTGTAGTGCCTTGGCGGCGGGTTCGAACGAGCTGCTTGTCCCGTAGCACAGCCAGATGCTGTGAAAGCGCCGACTGACTCAAGTCAATTCGGCTATTGAGGGCGCCGACACTAAGCTCTTGATCCAAAAGCGTACACAGGATCATGAGACGGTTTTCGTTGGCCAGCGCTTTTAGCAGACCTGACGCTTCTGCCGCATGTTCGCGTAAATTTTCCAGAATATTTTCAGATAATGGCTCTTCCATCGTCGCGTCCGTTTAAGCGAAAATTGATTAAATTATAATCAATTTTTAAAGGAAATGGTTTAAAAGATATTGAATAGGGATAGGAAGCCTACAATACCAGATTCAGACGCTTTGAGTTAGTCATCTAGACCTTTTTTCGGATCTATTTACAGATGTGAATTGTTCTTTGTTTTCATTTGCAACCTGTAAGAGTGAGAGAAACTGAGTTTTTGGTATCCATATCGGCTTGCGAGCGTCGGGGTCAGGGGCTACATTTCAAGGGAGCCAAAGCACACCGATATACCGGAGATCATCTTCAATATTTGTCTTGCATGAAACTCTTTATTGCTGTTTTTACAAGCCTTTTCTTGGTCTGTTCAACTGCAAATGGCCAGGACAACGTCGTTTTAGCCAACGGTGAATGGCCGCCTTACCATTCGAAAAAACTTCCGTATTATGGAATCGCATCGCGGATAATTACCGAAGCCTTCGGCATGGAAGGTATTGTTGTCGAATATCAGTTTTTGCCTTGGAAGAGAGGCATGCTAATGGCAATTGACGGGGAATTGGACGGAACAGCCGTATGGCGTCATAAAGCCTCCTTTGAGGAAGACTTTTTCTACAGTGAGTCGATCCTGGAAAGCCAAACCGTTTTCTTTCATATAAAATCCTTTGATTTCGACTGGATACGTTTCGATGACCTGAAACCGTTGAAAATCGGCGGAACCATCGGCTATGGGTATAATGACGATTATAGTCTGGCAGAGAAATCTTCCGAGTTTAGTATCAACCGGGCGAAGTCCGACGATGTGAATTTTAGAATGTTGCTGGCCGGGCATATCGATATATTTCCCATCACCACGGAAGTTGGCTACTTCATCCTTCAGCAGCATTTTGACCAACAGGAAAGGCGGCTTATTACCCATCACCCCCGAAGTCTGACACCTGTACACGAACGCTCATTGCATCTGCTTCTCACCAAGATTGAAAGCAATATACAGTTGATGAAACGCTTCAATCTTGGATTGGCAAAGTTAAAGAAGAAGAAAAAAATACAAGAGTATATCGACGAGTTTTTTGCCAGAACAGATCAAAAATAATACGGTTTGAATGGCAAAGTTCCAGCCTTACCTCGCAATTTCAACCTCCTGATTTGCCAATACTTCCGCGCTTGGAGGAGGGCCGAACTTGCGGGAGTATTCTCTGCTGAACTGAGTCGGACTTTCATATCCAACTTCAAAGGCGATGTCACCGGAGAAGTCGTTGATATCAGCTATGGATTGACGGCTAGAAGCATCGCTTAAGGTGAGCGCTGAGATTCGAAAAACTGGATTGAACCATGGAGTTTAGGTTCCTTCGGTTTTCCCGAAGTAGCGGATTATTGGAAAAATTCTAGAAATATTGTATTCGTGCGCTAGTCTCTTGTTATCGAATTAGAGCTTTAATCCTTATTCAATGGCGTATCGAACTTCTCTTCTAAAGCCTGTGCTGATAATGGCTGTGCTACAACTGTTGTTTTTCTGCAACTATCTGAATGCAAAGGAGTTAACCATTGTCTCTACCAATTATCCCCCGCATATCTATAAAGAGAAGGGTAAGATTGTTGGGCTGAGGATACCTATTTTAACGGACGTATTTGCTGCCATGGGGCATACTTACAAACCCCTGGTCGTTCCTTGGAAACGGGCGATAGATCTAGTTAGGCAGGGAAAAGCCGATGGCATCGCCTCCATTTGGAAAAAGCCGGAAAGGGAGGCTTTTCTCGTCTATCCGCAAATACCGTTTTACTATGAAGTTATCGGTATATATAAGAAAAAGGACTTCGGTCTGAATTACCAAATTGGACAGTATGACACCTTGGAGGGGCTGAAAATTGGCGCGGTGCTTGGCTTTGCATGGCCTCAAGACTTTATTCGGAACAAAAACTACCTGTTATTGGAAGAGCCTTCCGACAAGCAGAATCTGCTGAAGCTTGCCAAGGACCGGCTAGACTTGGTGCTGTCAGACTCTGCGGTTGGCGCATATCTAATTAAACAATACGATATTGAAAACATCGTGCGTCACCCTATGAACTTCAATCAAGGTACATGGGGTTATGTGGCTTTTAGTAAAGCGAATCCCGATGCAGGGAGGCTTGCAGCCAAGTTTGATGTGGCATTCGAAGAATTTGTCCGATCAGGCCAGTATAACCGGATATTTCGCGATTACCTGGGCAGAGATCCTGATGCTTTGCCACCTCTCTCTTTACGCAGATGAAACAGCTTTTCCGCTTCGATAATGAGAAATATCGCCAGCCCTACCATCACGATATGGAGCCAATCCAGCAGGCTGATGGGAGCTGTTTCAAACAACCGATTCATTAGCGTGTTGTGGGTGAAAAATATTTGCACCAGTGTCATGGCCGCGATCCCTGCCCATATCCACATATTGCTGAACAGCCCCAGGCGAAACATGTTGTAGCGTAGGGAGCGGCAATTGAGCAGATAAAACGATTGTCCGACGGCAAACACGTTAACCGCAATGGTACGCGCCTGTTCGATAGTGGCTCCTTGGTATAAAGCCCATTCGAACAGGCCGAAACTTCCTGCCAAAAGCAGGATGCCGACTAGCGCGATACGCATCAGCATTTCGTGGTTGAGAATCGGTGTGCCGGGGGTGCGTGGTTGACGTGTCATGATGCCTGGCTCTTGTGGTTCGAAGGCCAGCGTCAGGCCCAACAGGACAGCGGTTGTCATATTGATCCACAATGCTTGGACCGGCAGCACCGGCAGCGGCTCGGCGAGCATCACGGCAACGATGATAACCAGCCCCTGTCCGGCATTGGTCGGAAGAATCCAGGTGATGAATTTAAGCAGGTTGTCGAAAACCCCCCGGCCTTCCTCAACGGCGGCTTTAATGCTGGCGAAGTTGTCGTCGGTCAGCACCATGTCGGCGGCTTCTTTAGAGACCTCGGTACCGGTTTGGCCCATGGCCACGCCGATATCGGCACGGCGCAGTGCGGGCGCGTCGTTGACACCGTCGCCGGTCATCGCGGTGACCTGGCCACTGGACTGCAAGGCTTCGACCAGGCGCAGCTTCTGCTCGGGCGATACCCGGGCGAACACCGCCGTATCCAGGCTGGCTTGAACCATTTCCTGGTCCGACAGTTCGGTTAACTGGCGACCGGTCAGTGTCTTGGGCGTCTGACCCGGTGCCAGCCGTTCATCCAATCCGATTTGACCGGCAATAGCACCCGCCGTCACGGCATGATCGCCGGTAATCATCTTAATCCGAATACCCGCAGCCTGGCAGGCCCGAACGGAATCGATCGCCTCATCCCTGGGTGGATCGATCATGCCTTGCAGACCCAGAAACACCATGCCGTCCTCCACATCCTGATGGTTTATGTTTTCAGTTCCGTTTGGCATGGCCTTGCAGGCAAACGCCAGTACCCGCAGTCCTTGGCCTGCCAGAGCCTCCACTTGCTCATTTATCAAGTCTGCGTTTAGCTTTTGCTGCTCATCGTTATCGTCCAGCATTGAATCGCAGCATGCCAGAATCCGTTCTACCGAACCCTTCAGATACACCAGTGGTTTTTCCGCCTGGTGCAGCGTCGCCATGTATTGATACTCCGACTCAAACGGTATGGTATCGATACGGGGGTAGCGATCTGATTCCGCGCGTGGTTCCAGCCGGGCTTTCCGGGCCGAGACCAACAAGGCTCCCTCGGTCGGATCGCCGTCTATTTTCCAGCCTTGCTCACCCTGTTTCAGTACCGAGTCATTGCAAAGCAGTCCGGCCCTTGCCAGTTCCACCAGTACCGGCTCATCATCCAGTCCGGCCGGTTGATCCTGCAGGGTGATTTCTCCTGACGGCTCATAGCCCGTTCCGGTGACTTGGAACTCCTTACCGGCGGCCCACATCTGCCGCACTGTCATTTCATTGCGGGTCAGAGTGCCGGTTTTGTCGGAACAGATCACCGTGGTGCTGCCCAGGGTTTCCACCGCCGGCAAACGGCGGATAATCGCATTGCGTTTCGCCATTCGCGCCACGCCGATCGCCAGAGTGATGGTGACCACGGCAGGCAAGCCTTCCGGGATCATCGCGACGGCCAGCGCGACTGCGGCCATAAACATATCCACTACTGAACCACCATGCCAGAGTCCTACGGCGAAGGTGAGGGCGGCAAGTCCGAGGATGGCATACAGCAGCAAATGACTGAATCGGGCAATAGTGCGTGTAAGGGGAGTGTCGAGCAGTTCGGCACTGGCGATTAATTCCGAGATCCGGCCGATTTCAGTACGATCGCCTATAGCGACAACGATGCCGACACCTGTACCGTATGTGACCAGAGTAGAGGAGTAAGCCATGTTGACACGGTCCCCGAGGCTAGCCTCTTGCTCGACTATGTCCGTGTGCTTTTCAACCGGCAGGGATTCCCCGGTCAGCGCCGACTCGTCAACTTGCAGGTTGCGCACCTGCATCAGGCGCAGGTCAGCAGGCACTTTATCTCCCGAAGCGAGCAGAACAATGTCGCCCGGGACAAGATCTGCGGCATTGATACGCTGCTTCTCGCCGTTGCGTAAAACCAGAGTTTCGCTGATCAACGATTTCGACAGGGCTTCCAGCGCGCTGAGTGCTTTGCTCTCCTGCAGGAAACCGATGATCGCGTTGAGCAGCACGACGCCGAAGATGACGCTGGAGTCGACGACGCCCCCGAGGGCCAGTTTTATTATGGCGGCAGCGAGCAGAATATAAACCAAAGGCTGGTGAAAATGGAGAAGAAATCTTACCCAGGGGCTTTGACCCTTGCGCTGGGTGATGCTGTTCGGACCGAACTTCTCCTTCCGCAGGTCAACTTCCGGACGATCCAAACCGTTCGCAACCGAGCTGTCGAGCAAGCCTTCGACTTCTATTTCAGGCAGGTTATGCCAGCGCTTTTCGTTCAAGTTTTCCACCGGGAGCCTCTTGGTCTGTGCAAGGATGAATAACTTCCAGCTTGGACGGCCTATTTTCGGTCGGACTGTTGTAGTGTCAGTAGACGTTTCATTCGTAGTGAAACCAACTCATCCGAAGCGACGCCGGACCGGGACGCGTTCTTGGTTCCGCCAGTAAATAGATCCAACTCAGTAATATATGCGAAAACCTCGAACAAGTTCCACCGGTTAGATGTTACCTTTATTTAAGTAAATAACCTATTGAAATATTTATTAAATATGTACGTGATGCTTAGGGGTGTCAAGCACCTGGGGGGTAAAGGTTATACAGTATTAACAATTACTTAACCGGCGTCTTAAATCCGTCAGGTTTAATTGCCAATACTGAGCATTTCACCTGCTCCAAAATGGATTCTGCGGTATTTCCTATGAATAGACCCGGAATTCCAACCCGTCCGACAGTACCCATTACGATCAAGTCGATGTCATTACTGTCCGCCATTAGCGGAAGTTCTTTCGCCGGTCTGCCCTTTACTAAATGCACTCTCGGAAGAAGGAACTGCATCAGGTCTTTGCCGAACATACTATCCATTTCTTTTACAAGCAGATTTAATTTGTCTGTGCAATCACGGCGCACGAGTTCGACATATTGGTTTACCTTATCTTCGGGTAAACGGGCAAAAGCACCGGAACGATAGTAGTCTTCGGCATAGGCATCCCAGGCGCTACCGATATGCAGGTAGGATAACTCAGGCAAGGCAAATGCAGCGCTATATTCCAATACCTGTTTGTTGAGCTGTTCCTGAACCCGGCCCATCTCCGCTTCATCAAAGTCCTCATTCACATCAACGGTCGCCAGGATATTGCGAAAGCTGTCATTTTGCCCCGGCTTCAGCATGAGTACCGGACAAGGGCATTTGCGCAGAATATGCATATCCTCGCTTTCAAACAGACGGTTCAGCCAGTCAGAATCTTCCGCGCACTTTACAACCAGATCATGTCCTTGATGAATGACAAACTTGATGATTTCGATAAAGCCAATGCCCGACACCACTTCGATATTCGGCTTAACAGAGGGGGCAATAGCCGATATTCTGCTTTCGATGGCCTCTCGCTTGATTTCCAGTAGATCGCGCTGATCTTCGGTCGATTCTTCCTTCTTAAGAAAGGCTGTCAAGCGCCAGGATCTAGACACGCTCACAACTGCCACAAAGGTGACATCCGCCTGGTGATCCTTCGCGATTTTTACGGTTTGGACCACAGCACTGTCAAAATCCTTATCAGGATCAACCACACACAAAATCTTATTGAATCGCTTCATAGGTTAACCTTTGCCCATGTGAGACGGCATTCTCCTGCTCAGGGTATATACGATGCGTCCTGCGATGCCGATTTCATCCGCTCAACTGCCTGTTCGGCTGTATCGCAAAAGGGTAGCAGAAATCGCCAGCACCACTACCTAAACTTAATAGAGCCCAGCGCTACATCGGCTGTTGGCTTTGTAATATAAGTTTTTGTTTTCCGGCAATAGGTTTATCTTATTAGCAAACCGACCAGTTGGTCTGTACTCTGTTGCTAGAACATTAAGGAGGAACCGATGCATTCTATTTTATCCCGTCTTAATCGTTTCTTTGAAATCGCCCCCCAAGTCTTACTGCCCTGGCGCTGGTTGGTACTCATTGTATTTCTGGTTTCCACGGCCTTTATGGTTTACGGGATGTTTACCCGTTTTACCATGGACATGTCATTGGAGAGCTGGTTTCAGGACGACGATCCGGCGAAACTTTCGCTGGATGCCTTTCGCCAGCAATTCGGCAGCGATGACGGCGTGTACTTGGTCTATCGACCGGCTGACGGCGATGTCTTTTCGGAGAAGTCCATCGAAACGCTACGGCAATTGCATGAGGAACTGGATGATGCGCGGGTTGACTTTGCAAGCGCCTCTACCGTTGACGAAAGCGATGGAAATGCGAAAGCGGATTCCGTAAGGCAGCTTCTGCTGCGAATAGAACGGATCGACAGCCTCTATAACGCCCGTTACCAGTTGGCCCTGGGCGATACCCTGGTTTCCGAAAAACTGCTTGCCGGCGATTTTCCCGAAACAGCAAATCAAAGAGAAGAGCGCCGTGCCATTGCAACTACCCAGGACACTTTTCATCTAGCCTACTATTCCGACGACTTTCAGTTTGGCGGCATTCGCATCAAAACCGATTTCGGCACGGTTCCTTTGGAAGACGCCGACGACGTAACCGGCGATGAAGATAACCTGCTGGCAACGGACGATTTTAGCTTCGATGACATGGCTGAGCCGGATTTGCTAAGCACGGATGAATTTATTGTGGACGAGACTGCCGAAGTTGCGCAGATCGAGTACGCCGATATGCAAATGGATGAATACCTTGACTTCATGGAAGCCTTGCGCAGCATCACCGAGCAACCGCAATATCGGCACTTCGACTTTTATTACACGGGCAATGCGCCGCTGATGGAGTTCGCCATGAACAGCATGGAGCAGGCCAGCTTTCTGATGGGCTTGATGGTGCTGCTCATCATCGGTTTACTTTGGTTCCTGTTCCATTCGTTGAGTGCCGTGGTCTGGCCGGTTGTCGTCATTACCGGATCGGCGTTTTGGACGATCGGCATCGGTAGTTGGTTTGACGCGACTTTTTCCAACATGGTAACCCTCACCTTCATGTTGATTCTGGCGGTGGGGATCGCCGACTGTGTGCATGTCCTAAGCTCCTATATCCTCTACCGCCGGGAACAGCATCCACACCGGCAGGCGATGGTGTTGGCGTATCGAAAAACCGGGCTTCCCATCTTCCTGACCACGATTACCACCATGTCCGGTATGACGGCCCTGCTAGTCAGTGATATCCCGCAGATTGGCGTTTTTGGCGTAACTTCAGCACTTGGTGTCGGGATGGCGTTTCTGTTGACGATTTTTGTCTTTCCGGTGTTGCTCGATATTTGGCATCCCTATTCCGATGCCAAGGTTGCACGGATTTCTGAAACCAACAAACGCCATTGGGTGCAACCTTTATTGGATAGGTTTCCGGCCTTTGTCGGTCGGCGACCGCGAAAAATTGTAGCTAGTTATTTGGCTATCTTCCTGCTATTCCTGTTTGGTGCTTCGCAAATAAAAATCGACTCTAATTTTGCTGAACTTACCAGGGAAGGAAGCGTAATTCGCGTCACCTATGACATTGTGGACGAAAACATGATGGGCGGACAGAACATGGAAATCATGTTGAAATTCGGACGCCCGGATGCGCTGAAAGACCCCGATACTTTGCAGGCGATCGCACAGTTCCAGGATTTGTTGGAGGAATCCTACCCGCAATATGTGGTGAAGACGTTTTCGCTGGCGGATTTCGTAAAAGATACCAACAAGGTCATGCACGAGGGATCGGAACAGTATTACCGGATACCCGACGATGACCGTCTGGCTGCGCAACTGTTGTATCTTTTCGACAATGCCAACCCGTCCGACCGCCGTAACCTGGTCAGTGACGATTATAGTAAGAGCCATATCTCCATTCAGCTTCGCAACGCGGGTTCCTATGAGTACACGGCGTTTTTCGAATCCGTCCAGCAGGATTTGAATCGGATCTTTGCGCCTTTGTTGTCCGACTATCCGGAGATGGAAGTTAACGCCACCGGTTCGCTGGCATTAATGATGGAATTGATCGATCACATTTCCTGGACCCAACTCAAGAGTTTCAGCTTCGCACTCTTGATTATCACTATCCTGATGATGGTGACCCTGGGATCAATTCAGGCCGGCCTGATTTCCATGATTCCTAACTTGTTGCCGGCGTTTTTCACCTTCGGATTGATGGGATTGCTAGGTATTCCGTTAGACACGGATACCTTGATCATCGCCCCGCTGATTATCGGTATTGCCGTGGACGACACCATACATTTTGTCGCCCACTATCGAGACGCCTGGTTTGAACATGGGGATATTGACAAAGCACTTGCCGGCACCATCCGGGAAGTCGGGCAAGCCGTCACTTTCACTACCCTGATTCTGGGGGCGGGTTTTTCCATGTTGATGTTTTCAAATTACCTGGGCCTGGCCAAAACCGGTATTTTCGGGTCGTTGGCTATCGTAGTGGCTTTGTCTTCGGATCTGTTGCTGCTGCCGGCCTTGATTAAGTGGATCAAACCGGATCTCGGACGCAAACGGCATAACGCTAAACAAGTTCCGCTAACAGTTTCAACTTAAAGGAGAACAGTTTTATGGATAGTTCAGTTTCGCAAACTCCATGCAACTCTAGCAGCCTCTTTAATACCCGAAGGGCATGGGTTGGTTTAGTCTGTATCGCGCTCTTGTGCTGGTCCTGGCATTCCTACGGGGAGTTAAGCAGCGCCAGGGAAATTATGGAAAAGGCGGATGAGCTGCAACGCCAGGTGGCGACCTCGACCTTTACCAAATCCCGCCTTTCCTCCTGTAAATTCGGCAAGAAGGGAAAGAAAGTTGTCTGTACCGAAACACCACGGCTTAAGGTGATGGAGTCCGTATCCCTACAAACCGGCGATAACTATAAAGACAGTAAAAATGTTTCGATCCTGTTAGAGCCGGCCAGCGAACGGGGTATCGGTATGTTGACCTACAGTTATGACGACGACACCCGCGATACCGAGTCCTGGCTATATCTTTCCGCGTTAGGAAAAGTGAAGAGAATGGCCAGCGGGACCGGTGAAGACCGAGAGCCCGTGGCCATCTTCGGTTCGGAATTTACCACCGAGGATATGGAAACAGGTAAAACCGACGAGTACGAGTATCAAATCGTCCAGGAGGGCAAATGGGGGAATAGACAGGTTTGGGTTATCGATGCGCGTCCAAAGCCGCAGCGCCTGAAAAAAACCGATTACAGCAAACTGCTTTTTTGGATAGATAAGCAATGGTTGATTCCTTTGAAGGTGCAGACCTATGACAAAAGGGAGGATCTATTTAAGCGAATCACTTTCAAGGATATCGTCCAGATCAATGGTCTTTGGCTGGCTCGGGATGCCACGGTTTTCAATATGAAGAGTCAGCGCTTGTCCAATATGAAAACCACCGAGATTGCCATGGGAGTGGAAGTTGATCCCGAGTTTTTAACCCAGCGCACCTTGAGTGATTTTGCCTTTCGGGAAAAAGAACTGGCGCGGCTCCGAACCTTGATACAGTGAGAAAATCCGATGCTACAGCATCTCCGACGGGAAAAACCATTGACTGGATATAATCGACTATTCGTCTGCCTTTGTGCCCTGTTATTGGCGTTGAGCCTCTCCGGAATCATCCATGCGGAAGATAACACTGGTCAGAATCTTCTGGCGGGCGATGACTTGCTGGCGGACGATGACCTGCTGGCGTCGGACGATTTTGAGTTCCAAGAACTTTCTCAAGAAGCCCCGGAATCTCATTGGTATGACGGCTTGAAAACCAGCCTCAGTGTTAACTACACGCTAACGCCGGACGATATTTACCTGCAACGTGGAGAAGCACGGTTGGAATATGACTTCGCTCCGCAAGAAGGTTGGTTTTTTCGGGCAGATGGGCTCTACCGTTATTTCTTCACCGAAGACGCGTTAGTGGAAGGCCGGGATGACCGGCAAAGCTATGGCGTTTACAAATGGCAGGACCTCTGGCTGCAATACAGCGCCGGTGCCTGTGCTCACAAGGCTGGTAGACAGAAACTCATTTGGGGCGAAGTGGAGGGCACTTTTGCGGTGGATGTCATCAGTCCCTTCGATTACACGGAACAGCTACTGACCGATTATGCCAACTTGCGGCTGGCCCAGGATATGTTGTTTTCAGAATGCTATTTTGATGGATTGCAAACCCAGGTTTTTTTTGTTCCCGAAGCAAAAACCGATGTGTTACAGCATCACCCCAGCCAATTTTCGGGGGTCAATGTTAACCTCGATACCGGTAGCGAATACGGTGGACGGTTAAAATTACTGTGGGAAGGCGGCGATATCAGTTTGATGCTCGCCAGGCTTTACCAAAACCAGCCCGCTGTGATACTGGAGAATTTTCAATTGCGCACGGCAGTCAGTCGTTATGAGTTTGTCGGGTTAAGCAGCTCAATAGCGGTGAGCCGCTTATTGTTAAAGATGGATATAGGCTATAAAACCGACCAACTATTGCAGGTTAGCGGAGACCGGAGCGATAGGCTGGATGCAGCAATAGGTTTCGAATACACCACGACCGATAATCACAGCCTAAACGGCGGCGTTTGGACAACGCGTTATCTCGACGGTGATTCCAAACCGGATCCGACGAATATCCTCACTCTTGGTTGGAGCAAAACCTATTTCAACGACGATCTTGCCATGAGCCTACTGGGTAATTGGGTTGACGAACCGCGACTGTTTTCCACGACCTTGCTGGCGGAATACCAATTGAATGATTTCTGGAATGTCTCCTGCGCTCTAGGTTACGCGGATAATGAAGAAGAACAGCCCTTTTTACCCCTGGCGCAACAGGATAAATCCGTTACCTTGGCTGTAAAAGTTGAGTTCTGAACCCGGAGGAACTATCGGATGCCGATTGATACTGACAGTAGGTTAGAGGCGAGACGCAAGCAAATACTCGAAGCGGCGATAACCGTATTGCTGGAAAAAGGCGTTGCGCATAGCCGTATGAACGACTTTGTCCGGGCGTCCGGGCTCAGCAAAGGGGGCGTCTACCACCATTACCAAAGCAAGGAAGAGCTATTGGTAGGTGTCATGGAATATTTCTTTAATCAGTATTCGCAACTGGCGATGGAGCCATTCGCCGAGACCGGTTCTCCTTATAAACGGCTTCAGGCAATGTTACACAGCCATTACCAATTACTTAATGAATTGGGAGACTTTAATCAGATACTAATTGACTTTCTTGCACATGCCAGGCATATCAAGCCTATTCAGCAGTTATTCAGAGAGCAATACGCATACTTCCAACAGCGTTTAGCTGATATTATTCGACAAGGTATTGATACGGGTGAATTCAGGAAGGATATTGATCCCATGGCGATTGCCAGCAGCTTTATCGGCGTTTTTGACGGCGTTGGCCTAGCGCTTATGGTAGCGCCTGATTCAGTCCGGTTTCCGGATTATGCTGTGGCAGCGAACATGGCCATTCTGGAAGGTATCTGCGCTAAGTAATGCGGGGACCGGTTTGCTGTTTTCGTCCTAATACAGCTAGTTTGTGCATTTATCTTAAGAGGTTTTCGCGGGAATGATAAAAAGACTGCTATTCGTCTCCATTATTGGATTACTGATTGTTGCCTGCACCGACGAGGGACTTCGTTTTTTTATTAAGTTCGATAATGTCGGTGGACTTAAAGACGGCGCGGTCGTTAAGTATGAAAACCAACCAATCGGCGCAGTGCAAGAAATCGACTATACCAGCGAAGGAACCTTTCTTGTGGAAGTGCAAATAGAAGAGCCGTTCACGGGACTGGTTAAAAGCAATTCCATTATCTACGTCAGCAGCAGTGAGCAATCTACTGACAAGTTCGTGCAGGTTTTGCCTGGAGAAGAAGGTGACAACTCAGCCGTTGTAGCCAATCAGATCATTCGTGGAAGCAACCCATTTGTGGGCTTTGCCAAACAGCTCCAAGGGCAACTATCCGACACCTTGCAATCACTAACCTCAAGTCTGCAAAGAAGTATTCAAAGCTGGAAGGAAGGGACGGTTGACGAACAGTTAGATCAAATGGAATCCGAGCTTTCATTGTTGATACAGGAGTTTGACGACCTCGGCCATGTCGCCAAGGAAAAGTTGGAGAAGGAAATCATCCCTGAACTGAACCGGCATATGGAATCGCTGCAAAAGCAGTTGGAGTCTTTAAACAGGGAACAAGAGATCGACGAAATCCAAAAGAAAATGGATGAACTTAACCGTCTAAGAGAAGCTTAAGTCGCAGTCGGACATGCCAAACGCTTGGTCAGCATATACTGGCAAGAGGACTTCAAAACTCTTGATTACAGAAGCCGCAAAAAAATCTTTTTGGAGACTCCCTAGTTCGTTTTCATCCTGAAGCCCATTGATGGCTCAAAGCCTCCCTTGTATCGCGAACCGGCCGTTTGCAGCGTTTTTAAATATCCTTTTGGGTTTAATCTTCCTTCACCCTGCGTTATGCGTGCCATTGGGCGAGTCATCAAATGGCTATCGTTAAATAGGGCTGGATTTGCAAACAGAAGTTTGCTCCGCCGCTTCTCCTAAAATAGCTTGCTTGGAAATTTCGAAAGCTGCCTGGTAAATCTGGCCTTCGGCCGGAACATCGCTGGGGATTACTTCGATTTCTTCGACTTGCAGGTTGCCGTCGTACATGGCGTTGGCGGCGGTAACGCCGTCAAACACGTCTTTTAGATAACGGTCCAGGTTGTATTGGAGAATGGTTACATCCTGGAAGTGCAGCAGGCGTTTTACCACTCTCACGCCGTCTTCCGGCGGCTTGCCAAACAAAATGGAGACTAAAACCTGCCCGCCTTCCGAAACCAATTGGCGGCGATAATAAAGTGCTTCGTAAACCTTGTTTGAATCGGTTTTCATATTGCTACTCACAAGGAATAAACTCCATAAACATGCAATCCATGGCTATAGAATTTCGTCCATCAGGCTTAGTTTGCACCCATAAGGCTCCAACGATAAATGACCGGTATCAGAATAACCGAAGTTTGACAGAGGACCAATCAAACTGCTGTGAAGTAGCGCAAATTTATCTATATTTGTCATAGGGTTAGGCGATTAGCCTGACCGCCACCTCAGCGAATGCAACGACGCTAAAACTGATAAAGCAAGCCACCAGCATGCCCTTTAAAAAAGCGCCGTTCAAATATTTGTCAACGGGGGATTTCACGGAAGTCTTCATTATTTACCTCATAAACTGCTGAAGTTGGATTCACTGTCTGCGAGGTTAGAAGGAGAGTTTTTCAATCAAATGACAATAGTCCGGCTGGCCCGTCAGCAATTACCACTATGGTGTTGCACTTCTTGGCAAGGTAGGCGACATTCCCTGCGAAATGCGCCTATTGTGGCAAATCTGAGGACCACTTAATGGGCTATCTATATGGGACACTACACTAGATGTTCTTTTCGACGTCTTTAATCAAGTCCTTAAGCAATTGTTGAGGCGAGATCTTTTTGAACAATAAGCCGATACCGTCCGAGCCGATGCGCACCAGCTTACAGCTGCCGGAAAATTCATCCTGAAGCGTAAAGACGGTGACATTACCGATACTGTTAAGCTCTTGTTCCGTAACCGTATGTTGACACAGAAGGTAAGTGCCGCCGAGGCTGATATCTTTGAGGTATCCGGCATATTCCTGGCCGGATTCGAGGACTAGCCGCGCCCTTAACTTAAGCTGGTAACGAATGTGCGCACGCCGTTCTTCTAGCCGATTATTTTGCATAGGTGGTTCCTGCCAACTCTAAACTGTATGGCTGAAAATCTGTCGATTCCCGATCACAAACTGCCTTTCCAGGGATCGGTTTTCGAGCCTCAAATACCTTAGTTGCTTCAGCGAAATGAGTAAAATATTTTTCGTTGGTTTTTGTAGTCAATTTTTCATGATACGGATTTGGCGGACTATACTCCTTTAACAGTTCAGCAGTGATGGAGCCCTCCACATGAAGCTCAATAGCCCCATATTCGAGTTAACCTTCAGCAAAGTCCTTTACTTCTGTTGCTGCATTCTTGTTGGCAGTTATTCCACACAGCTGATGGCGGCGAATCCTTATATCGTCGGCGGCGATCCTGCGGAACCGGAAGCCTGGCCCTGGATCGTATCCATTCAAAGTTTCAGCGAACGGTTTCAAACACCCTGGGATGCGCATATCTGTGGTGGAAGCCTGATCGACAGCCGCTGGGTGCTGACGGCGGCACACTGCCTGGAGCAGTTATCCAGTCCGCCTGACGAGTATAAGCTGGCTGTGCGGGTCGGCGGGCACGACTTTCGGGATCTTGACGATAGCGGTGTGTTTATTCAGGTCGAACAGGTCATCATTCATCCCGATTACAACCTGGTGCAAACTATCGACAGCGACATCGCGTTGCTGTATTTGAGTCAAGCGATTGACACCGAGACCATCTCGCTGGTCGATACAGCCGAATTCGAGCAGATCAGCGCCGGTTCCAGCTTGTATGCCATGGGCTGGGGCTTGTTGGGCGAGGAAGGCGAAGCGCCCTACGAGTTACGCCAAGTGGACTTGCCTTTCGCCGATCAGCAGGCCTGTATCGAAGCTTATGAAGAAATCGACGAGATACTAACCGATAACATGTTCTGCGCGGGTTATGTCGATAACACGGAAAAGGATACCTGTTATGGCGACAGCGGCGGCCCCCTGGTTCGTCAGGTGCATGGAGAATTCCAGCAAATCGGTATCGTGAGTTGGGGGCAGGAATGCGCATCCCCGGATTTTCCAGGGGTGTACACCAAGCTATCCAACTTCTCCGAGTGGATTCAGCAAACCATGATGGCCTATTCCTTCAATGGCTACATGATGGTCGGCTATTATGGCGACGATCTGATCGTGCCGATTGAGATTACCAATCAGCGAGACGATCTTGCTCTCATCAATGCTATCGATGTCTCCGGGGCGGATATCGTTGAAGACACCTGTACCGGAATGAGTTTCGGTTATGCAGTGGAATGTACAATTACTTTAGCCAATATCGCCAGCCTGCCTTCCATCGAAGTATCGCTGAACGGCGCCACGGAGCCGTTACGAACGGAAATCTGGGCGTGGGAACCACAACTTGTCGATGCCAACATGACGGATCAGTTTGGCTTGGGCGCCCAGTGGTATACCACAGTGTCAAATAAATGGTTCAGTTTAGGCGAAGGCACTGCACAAAGCGGGGGTGAAGTGTTTTATACCGCGTTGATGGCAAGATTTGAAGGACCCGCGACGCTGCAGTTCGACACCTATTTTGAATGGAACGATACCACCGAGCCGTTTGATGAGGCCTGGGCGCTAATCGACGACCTGCCAAGAAATATCGAAACGGCGGGAGACGAATGGACTACCCAGACGATAGAAATCCCCGAAGGGCCGCATCATGTAACCTTTGAGTTTCTCAACAATTCTGCCGCAAGCTATATGCAGATTCGCAATCTGGTTCTCAATCCGCCCTTGACGCTATCCGAGCAAATACAGCAACTCTATATCGGCTATCTGGGCCGGGCGGCGGATAAAGCCGGACTGGATTATTGGACTGAACAAGTGGATATGGGAGCCATCACTCTCGATCAGTTGCGCTTGAATCTTGTCAACGAACAACCGGAATATTTAGAGAACTATGGTCAGTTAACCAATCAGGAACTTGCCATTGCCGTCTATCGAAACCTCCTGAACAGAGAACCGGATACTGCCGGCTTGGAATATTGGGTGTCCCAGTTGGATAACGGCAACGTTGTTGCCGCCGATCTTATTCTAGCATACATAAACGGTATTTCTTCCGCCGACGATTCCCGCATGCTGCACAACAAACTCACGGCGGCAGCCTGTTACACAGACAATCCCGGCGTTTATCAAAGTGAAGATGTGACATCCATTATCGCCAACTTAGACAGTTCCTTTGCCTACAGTCAGTGCCCGCCTGCCATCGACGCTGGCGAGGACCAAATGGTAACGGAAGGCGGCCAAATCACAATTTCGGCCACCGGAAGCGATTTGGAAAATGATCTGGTTCCGGCGATCTGGATCGAACAGACAGAAGGTACTGTCGTTGAACTGACCATTGTTGAAACCGAAAATGGCATGGAGTTCACTGGAATCGCGCCTTTGATTGATACCGCCGAGGAGGAATTGCGGTTCGAAATTATCGCGGAAGACTCGGTTGGCGCGCAATCCGTCGACGAAGTTATTGTTACGGTCAACTAAGAATCCCGGGGGGATGACAAAAAGGAATAAAAAAACGACAAAAACCATGGAACTTATTAACGCTAGCGCGGTCAATATCAATACACACGCTAGCTAAGGACCCTAGTTTTAATGCCCGCCCAAAGCGGGTTTTTTTGTTATAGGGGAGATAGTGTGATTAAACGCTAATCCAACACCCGAATCTCCACCAACCCCCAAATCCATTTATCTCCTTGTTCCATCCCGGAGTACACCGCATCCGCCTGATCCGGCCATATAACCCAAAACGGACCATAGCTCTCCAATGGCAGGTTTTCGTTATTGAGTTGGAAGGTGACAAGTGCCGTTGATAGACCCGTTGCATCCGGCTCCAAAATATATTGGTAGTTGTTATGGGCAATCATGGCGATACGCTGAAAATTCTTTATACCCGCCTGCTGCAGGAGATCCAAAAGACGGACGCCGTAAAACGCCCCGGTCGCATTCCATTTGGTGGCAATTTCGCTGCTGAACAAGGGCAGGCCCTGCAGGTCGGTAATGTCAATCAACCGCTCGCCGACGAAAAGTTGATATCCGGCCGTTTCAACATGCAAGTCATCAAAAGCGCCCGGTGGATGTAAAATCATCCTGGATGCCTGAGAAGATAGCGTAATCAACGAAAAAGCCAGCAGTACCGCCAGGTTGCTTGTCAGATATTTCATATAAGCCTCCAGTCTAAGCGCGCCAACGTTGCGATTACCGCAGTGAATATCTCCTAAGTTTAGCCCAGGGAGAGTACCGCCGTAGGCGTTTGTTGTTATGAAGAGCGGCTTCAATAGTTGGATTCAATCTAATAGACCGAGAGTCTTTAACTTAATCTGTTTGAGGATCGAAAGTCCGCTGTGACTGGTTGCGCGATTGGCATGGAAGTTCAATCGAACACTTAGCAAACGGCGAATGCACTAAGGTTGTGTTCTTCGTTAGTAAGCTGCTTTAACTGCGTGGTTGATAGTCTTCCAATGAGGAATCGCCATCGAAGATCAAATCAGAACTATTGGACATAACACCTAATGTCTGGTCTTACTATAATCGAGGCAATGTCTGATTTTGGCATATAGGTTCTGCTAACGACCCAAAGCGGACATTTAAGCAGTAATTTGTCAAGCCAATAGTACTTGGTATAAAAAATCAATATTGATGATGTTGGAGGTGGTAAAGGCAAAGCTATGATGCATGAGCAAATAGAGCCATTAGATAGACAAATAACCGTACAGCATCAAGTTCGGCCCATTCGTTTCGCTTACATCGTGGAAAATAATGATAAGGCGGATGTGATTTTTGACGCGATATTTAAGGACTCTTATCGGAGGTGGGGAGGAAGAAGAACTCTTATAGTTCCAGCTACTCAAGGCATAGTTGAAGAACAATACATCAAATGGCTCGAATGGTATGACCCAGACGTACTCTACAATTATGCAGAATTAAATGAAGCTACTGTAGAAGCACTAAATAAAGTTGTATTCCCTACTTTATTTAGCAGGCATCATACATGCCGAAAAGAGGATGACCAGCATTGGGCCATGCCTGAGTATAAAATCAGTACTGCATCTTCCTTGTCGATGATTCCTCTTGTGGGCAGGAGCGAAAGCGGAAATCTACCTTGCATCATGGATGCGTACTTTATCGATGAAGAAGACAGATTTTTCCTCGATAACTTTGGTGAGATTGATTGCAATAATCGAGGCGATTTATTCACTACCATTACCTTGAAACCAAAGGAATCCAATGTCAAAAAACAATTTCAAGGCGAACTGGAATTTCGTACCTGCGGGGAACTGTTAGAACACATATCTCAGAAACGCTCCGTAATGTGCCTATCGCAACTCTCTGGCAAGGATACCAGCATATATCGCACCAGTTATAACCACACTTTTAGCAATGGTCTAAACCTTATTATTGGCAATAGTTTTGAAGACAGACTGTATTTCTGGAACAGCAGACATCTTGTTGATGAAAGCAATATGCTGGATTTTCCAGCTATGCGTATTCCCGTAGATAAACTTTCGGATGAACCCTTTATCAAGGGCTTAGTCGAGTTTTTAAAAAGTTGGTATTACATGTTTCCGGGCGCGCAGGGGCAGACACATGTAGTTGTGCGTTCGTACTCGCTGAAAAAACAAGTCCTTGAAGATTTTATTGCAAGACTGAAAGCGTATGCGAATTGGCTGCATATCTATGTAGATGACAAGAGACCGCTGCCTATACCGCAAAAATTTGATGAGCGGCCATATCATTTTCAGGGGTACCCGCATTCCGATAGAGTGAATGAATCTCCTTTCCGCATTATACCGAAGGAACCGAAACATTTTCATTATATCCAGCCGCCACACACCTACCTGAAAGAAGGTAGCTACGCTGTAGATATAGCGATTGAGCGGTATAACAACCATTCCCGCACAATCAATAAGCCACATTGGTGGCAGCTGCCGAAACGACAGGAAATTTTGCGGCTATTTCTTAGCGGTCATACCCGTGTAACGCACCAAGGCACGTTATCCGTCATTTATTCGAGATTTAAGGACAGCATGCTTCGGCGGGACTATTCACAGGAACATGTGATTCAACTGACCTTTCCCGAAGACAAAACCTTCTTTGCAATCATTTTTCGTAATGAGAAATCTTATGACAAAAATGATTTAAGAACCGAAGAGTCGTATCCTTACTACTCAGATACGGCAACTTCATCGAAGGGACGAGGATTACAGGCAATCGTACATACCTTTGGCGAATTATCGCCAGCATACGAATTTATAGACAACCGCTTCTGGCGAGAGGCGGTTGAAGATATGTTGGCGTTCAAAAAAACTGTGAACGCAGATGGAGTAACCGAAACGCAAATAGGAGAGCACCCTAAAACAAAAACGTATGAAGAATTTAAGCAGCAACGGAATAAATCATTCAATGCGTTCAAAAAAGCAGCAGCACAACAAGGACAAGGATTTCACGATAAAGGCGCTCAACAAGACATTATCAGAGATTTCGAGTCAACATTAAAAGAACTGGTTGCTTGCTACGTATTTTTTCAGGGATACAGCTGGACATGCCGCAATTGTGGGAATCAAAACTGGGTAACAGTCCATGCATTTGACCTCGTAAGTAAATGCGAAATCTGCGAACACGAAAGACAGATTGATGTTAAGAATCTGGCGTGGGAGTTCAGGCTAAATCAACGCATAGGTAACGCATTATATAAAGAAAGTGTTATCTCCGAATTATGGACGCTTGGAAAACTTCAAGACGAAGCCCGTGAATCGTTTTACTATATCCCGCAATCGGAACTTTATCGAAATCACGAGGATAAGGAATGCGATAAAGAAATCGACATCGTCTGCATTCAGGATGGCAACTACATTATCGGCGAATCAAAATACTCCGCATCCGGCTTTAATGACGGCGTTATAGAGAAACTAATAGACCTCGCAAAAGAAACGAAGCCGGACAGTGTAATCTTATCGTACATTAACGAAGATTCAGATATATCGGCACAAGCGAAGAAAATTTGTGATGCTGGTTTCAAGATTCGAATATTGAATCCAACGAATACCAGATTTAACGATTACGGGCCTTGGTCTTATGTATGATAGTTTTAAGGATATGTCTGCTTTTGGCCGAAAGCTGAGATAACTAAGTTAAAGAGGGTCAGAGTAAAATAAAAAACCTGTTATGTTAGCAACTCTGACTGACTGGCATGCCCATAGCAGAACTAAAAATTTTCCTATCCAACTTTCCACACTATGATACTCAACACGGAAACGACCGCTGGTCTGTTTCGAAAAAGATGACGACTTTCAAGTCTATGCTGCCTGGCTGAAGAAATACAATCAGAAATGCGAGTAGAGATACGCCCTTGGGTATTGATGACCAAACATATTCACCCACTCTGTAATCCGTTATTTAGTTAATAAATTGTTCGTGTTATTAGGAAGTGACCGATTTATCGAGGACCTTGAGGGTTTAAACCAGCAAAGAACCGGACCGGGAAAGCGGGGTAGGCCGGCTGCTGGAGAAAAAAGGTTCGAAGGAAATAAAATTACTCTGACCCGGTTGCGATGGTTATTTTGTTAATAACGGCTAATTTGAGGCCAGGTTACGGCTCAATGTTTTTGTTTGCTGGGGCTTAAAATAAGTAATTTGAATATGACGCATAGCTATAACAAATTGCGATATATTCTCGTTTTTCGGTCTGTATGTGTATTTTTTTATAGTGCTATATCAAGGTACGTGCTAATCTCGTAAAAGTAGAATTCAACGTAAATTGATATAGTGATATGAGCAATCAAGTTTCAACACGCCAGAAAAGGCTAGCCACCGTCCTACGGCATAGCTCGGGTACCATCCGAGTTGATGACGCTATGGAAGCCTTGGGTTTAGGCAGGTCTCATGCAGCAAAGCTGCTTGCGGGCTGGCATAACCAAGGTGTTCTTCGGCGCGTGGCCAGAGGTCTCTATGTACCAGTCCAGCCAACTGCACTTGGAAAAACCCAAGTTTTGGAAGACCCATGGATACTTGTGCCCGAGCTATACAGTCCTGGCTATGTGGGTGGCTGGAGTGCGCTTGAACGTTGGGAACTGACAGAGCAATTATTCCGCTCTGTTTGCGTACTTACCAGTAAGCGTACTGCCTTTGGAAATACTGAACGTCAAGGCGTTAACGTTTTCGTTAAACATATCCCAGAAGACCAGATTTTCGGGACAAAAACGATTTGGCGCGACCAGATTAAAATCAGCGTCTCTGATCCCTATAAAACAATTCTCGACATAATTGACGATCCCTATCTCGGTGCTGGTTTACAGCATACCGTCGATTGCTTGAAAGAGTTCAAGCAGCTCTATGGCAAGCAAAGCGATCTCGACAAGCTATTGGCCTACGCAAAGCAAATCGGCAATGGTGCGCTCTTCAAAAAGCTGGGCTTCCTGGCTGAAGTACTTGGTTTTGAGCAAACCTTCATTGACGAATGCGCGAATAACCTTACAACGGGATATACGCAGCTTGATAAAACGGCAACCGACAAAAGCCTTGTGACCAAGTGGCGTCTATGGATACCCAAAGGATATAAATTTTGATTAGTAAAGACGAAATACTTTCCGTTGCCGATGAAACAGGCTTAACCCCGGCTGTCGTTGAAAAAGATTACGTGCTTGGCTGGTTGCTTGCCGCTATTCACCAAAATGCGGCATTTTCTGATAACTGGGTGTTCCAGGGCGGCACCTGTCTTAAAAAATGTTATTTCGAAACCTACCGCTTTTCTGAGGATTTAGATTTCACCCTGAAAGATGAAGGCCATCTTGATGAAGAATTTCTAACAGAGCAGTTTTCGGAAATAGCGGAATGGCTGTACGAGGTCTGCGGTATTGAACTGCCCCAAGATAGGTTCAAATTTGACATATACGAAAACCCAAGGGGCAAAATATCTTGCCAGGGCCGCATTTATTACGGCAGTTATTTTGCGAGTGGCAAAAAATCCATGCCTAAGTGTGATTACCAGGGGAAACTGACGGTATAAGTACCAAGCGACTTTGACGTAGTCACATTATCAATCACGCTCCTGAGGAGCAACAGATTCTCTAGCTCAAACAGGTTTTGGCTGTAGTTCAACTTTCGCCAGTCGTAGGGCCATAGTATTCATCTTTTCCCGAAGCCAGATGTTTCTTACACCGGTCGCAGCAATCTCCACGTCATAACTTACCCTGAGCTGCCTTGATACCTGAGCCTGGCCCAGATGAGGATTTTTGAGAGAATATTCGATAACCAGCTTTTCTATGGCCTCATCGGTTCTGTTTTTGTGTCTATGATCGGGTGTTTCCTGGCGGCGGAGGGCCTCTACTCCACCTTGTTTGAGTAACCGCCGATGACGGTATATGGTATCTCTTGATACACCACTCAAACGAGAAGCTTCAGAAACATTACCGAGCTTGTCAGCCAGGGCCAGGACGTCTAGTTTCTTCTGAATTTCGAGATCTTCTTGCGAAGCCTTCGTGGGTTCAATCACTTCTGATACCGCCAGCTTTCTACCCGCAAAGTAGGCGTCGAAGGACTTGCCTTTGCCTTTTCTGATTTCTATTTTCTGGTGAGCAATAGAGTGCTTAATGCTTAATGGGCGATTCGATGAAGTAGAACTTGTTGCCATAACTGAAAGTATGGTCATTGCGGATTTTGCGGTATTCCTTGGTAATGCAGATGTCATTGAGATTGATGTGCTGTGGCAACGTTGTGAACTCACTCTCCGCATGCCTGGCTTTCACCATCAGCTGCTTTCGCCAGTACTGAGGAATAAAGACGTGTTGCAGATAACTGTTTGCATCTCTCATATCGGTGATGTTATTCAATCTTAATTCAGGCACCAGACGATCCTGAAGGGTATCAAAAGCCCGCTCAATACGCCCTTTGCCTTGTGGCGAATTGGCAAAAATAAGTTCGATGCCTAGCTCCTCACAGGCACGTTGTACTTGTGAGAAATTGCAGCGCTTAGGTCCACCAAAGATACCGGCCTTATCGACATATAGAGTTTTGAAGAGACCGAACTTTTCGATCACACTACTGATCACTTTTAGACAGCCTGCGGTCGTTTCTGAGTGGAAAAATTCAGCATGTATATCACTGGTAGCATCATCAATGACCGCAATCAAACAGGACTTCTTATCACCAAACCAGCGATGTGAGCTGCCATCCATTTGCAGCATCAGACCAGGCGATTCCATACGCTCTCGACGCTTATGTATTCTGCTTCGCCGGCGTTTGGCTCTTTTCACATGATGAATATCATGCGCCCACTTTCGTAGTGTTTCTCGTCTAACAACAATATTTTCATTGGTTTCTAGGAGTTCAGCTAAATGCAGTAGATTGACATCAAAGTACTTTTCACGAATTAATCGCTGAACCTGTTGTTTAAGGGAATCGGATGTTTTGTTGGCGGGTTCATTACCGGTATTGCCATGCACAACAAACTGGATGCCTACCTTTCGATATCGGTTTAAATAGCGTTCTATTGTTCGTCTGGATTTATTGAGGAGTTTGCTGGCGTTAGCAATAGTAATCTTACTTTCGGAAACCTTTGCAATAACATCAACAATCAATTGCGCTTTGGAATTCATTACGATCATCCTTAGCGTTCCTCATCACTCAAAAAAGAGCAACAAGAAACACGATTGAATATAACCGTCAAATTCCCTTGGTAATTAGCGACTACGACAAAATCGCTTGGTAATTAAGGTACGACAAAGTCCCTTGGTGTTAACAAAAATCCATGCCTAAGATCAAGCTTGATCTGACAGCGGATGAAGTGCTGGTCATGCCTCCCTCAAGGCAACCTGTAATCCATTCTTATAGCGATGTGCCCGGCAATGGCATTTATGTGAATTGTTACTCCTACCCGGAAGTGTTCGGCGAAAAAGTAAGGGCGCTTGGTGAGCGTGGCAGACCGAGAGATTTATACGATGTGATCAACTTGTATCGAAACGATCAATTGCCTACTCCTGCCATAATCAACGATGTCCTGGCACAAAAATGCGCCTATAAGGAAATCGAAAAACCAAAGCTTGCCGATATGGATAATTAATTACAGGGAAGCATTGATACAGAACTGGGAGCCAATGCTGGCTCACCAGCTTCCTGCACTTGCCGCATTTGAATTGTATTGGGATGCATTACCAGAATTTTTTGAATGGATAGAAAGTCCAGAGACCGAAAAAAGAGCTGTACTCGGTGCAGTACCACGAGAAGGCAATATTTATCGTCCAGCCTATGGCCAGCTTAACTTAAAGGCTCTAAGTGGCCGATCCATGGAAATAATCCGTTTCGCAGCAGGTAATAGATTGTGCGTCAATCTGGATTACACAGATAACAATGGAAACCGTAGAACCCGCGTGATAGAACCATACTCACTGCGCCAAGCCCAAAACGGCAATATTTTGCTTTACGCGGTGCGAGCGGATAACGGGCAAATCAGGGCGTACAAGATTAATCAAATCAATGATGCTTCCGTCGTCAACCAAACATTTATACCGCGTTACCAAATTGAATTATCTCCAACCTTCCACACTATGTTATTGAACACGGAAATCGCCGCAGGTCTGTTTCGAAAAAGATGACGACTTTCAAGTCTATGCTGCTTGGCTGAAGAAATACAATCAGAAATGCGGAGTAGGGGTGTTGAGGACCAAACAAAAAGGTTCGAAGGAAATAAAATTACTCTGACCCTTTTTATTTCTCAGGTCAACAGTCAGGTTATTTTACAGTCAGGCAGTGTGGTGAATCATAGAGCTTTATAAATGTTTTTTAAATCAATGTATTAAAAATTCGGTGTGGTTTTTGCTGGCTTGCGCGATTGATAAAGAAGCTTCACCAAAAGTATCTGTTATCGATATTAGGAACCTTCAAATGAAAAAAATATTAATTTTTTTACTATGTTGTTTACCCACCTTCGCTAAAGCCGTTTTAATTGAAGTGGAACTGCAACGGCAATCGTTAGGGATCGTCGCTACATCTGGTGCGTCGGTAGAGGTCTTTTTGACTACATCAATCACAGACAGTGGTGGCAATGTATTTAGCTCTGCGACTGACGCCACACTCACCATTTTTTCAAGCAGTATAGATTTGTCTAACCCATTGGATTTTGTCACCGTTTCCTCTTTTGGAAATGTATTGGGGACTGTGTTTAGCACTAATGCAGACCTTGACCCAACGAGCCCACTATTGGATTCAGGCGATATCTCTTTTCAAACTCTTGTCATTCCCAAAGATATGTTTAATTCTGCGCTGTTAGGCCCCGTGGCGCAATTTGAACTTACCTATTCTGATCCACTTAGCATTGTGGGTTTCGCTGGTTTGCAAATAGGCGGAAGCTACTTTTATGACGATGGTACAGTTGCAGTCAACGCTCCTAGTTCACTTGCCACATTATTGATAGTTCTGTTTGGTTTGGCTTTGGTGAGAAGACGTACAAAGCTGAACGCTTTGGCTTGGGGATAAAAGCTAATTCTTTTACTTTTTTCTACTCTCCACCCTATTTTTTCACAAGAGTATCAAATGTTTTAAAGAAGTGCGGAGAGAAATCGTCGTACATTAATTTTCCACAACTAGGAAATTAAACTCACGCTTGTTCGCGGGAATGATGAGAAAGTGGGCAACTTTACATGCTACAAAGAGATAATCCAAAATCAATTCTCCGAACGTCTGCTATTTGTCTAATGCCGCCTGTCAGTTCAAGTCGGAACCTTCAACCAAAGTTGTTCTTGGCAATACCGGTAATGAACCCGCTAACAAAACGCCTGATTCCCTAAAACAGCAGGTTCAGCGTTTAATTCGTGAAAAGTATTTTTGATATCAATCTACTGCATTTAGGTGAGCTGTAATCCGTCATTTAGTTAATAAGTTGGTCATGTTAGGAAGTGACCGGGAAAGCGGGGGTAGGCTGGCTGCTGGAGAAAAGAGGTTTGAACGAAATAAAACTACTCTGACCCTACTCTGACCCTTTTTATTTCTTAGCTGATAGAGGCTTTCGAGGGTGTTCAAACACAGTTTGAATGAAAGATAACCGCTTCTAATAAGCCAGGCTGAAGGTTAAATGCTTGACTGGTGTCAATATTTTTTCCAAAGATAAAAATACAAATATAAAATTTCAATTAAAACAGTTGGTTGCGTTTATGGAATGATTTTTGCTTATTGTCTTCATGCAGTCTATTCAGACTGTTTTTAACTCAAATATAATGGTCATAATTGGAGACTACTCAATGATGCTAAGATTGTATATATCTTTGCTTTTATTATTTTCAAGTTCAGCCTATGCAGTACTGCTTGATTTTGAAGAATTTGCCGGTTTACC
The DNA here is from genome assembly GCA_028280065.1 of Hahella sp. Taxonomy (GTDB): domain Bacteria; phylum Pseudomonadota; class Gammaproteobacteria; order Pseudomonadales; family Oleiphilaceae; genus Hahella. The sequence continues at coordinate 1,340 of JANQMN010000054.1, read as the reverse complement.
TGAGTTGTTCCCGGGAAACCAGCGGTTCGCTGACGTGCCGGGCAATCAGTATGAAGCCGCACACGGGCTGACGATTAGTTTGGCCAATGGCCCAGGCGTTATGGGGCAGAATTTCCCCACAACATCCCCAACAACCCCAAACTGGATGTTAGCGACTTACGGAGCGGATTTCGCCACGAATGAATTGATTTTTGATTGGGACAACGCGGTAACAGACGTTTCCTTCGAGTTTTGGGGAGTGGCTGATGACTACACGTGGGAATACCTATTTGCGGATGGCACCACAGGTTCGACCGACTTTATTTGGGATTTTCTTACCTTTGATGGCATAACCGTTGATTTATCTTTTCTTGCTCCTATAACACAGCTCACCTTATCAACGCTCAATGACAATATACTAATCGATAATTTTGCGTTTACACCGGTTCCGCAGGACCCTCAGGACCCTCCTCAAGATCCACAAGATCCTCCGGTGGATGTACCGGAGCCGGGCTCAATGGCATTAATGTTTGCCGGCCTGGGGTTGCTCGCTGCAAATCGTCGAAAGTTTTATAAAAAATAGTAACTGAGGAAATGGTTGTTGCTTTTTGCTGGTGGTTGAGCAGAAAGCAACAACTAACAAGATTTACTCTAACTATCGCGATTTTCGGGTTATATACAAGCGTACAGAGGTGACTCAACTGACTTAGAATTCTGTTCCATGCATTACTCGTGTTTTTCTTGAATGAAACCTGCCCATTGCTGTATTGCCTTTGATTTGCCGAAGTACTACGCTTGGCCAAATTCTATCCCTTGTTCCTCGACGATTTCTGTTCTTTATTTTCAATGCCTTCTGCAATACAGGATAAACCGAGCCGGTTGGTAATTGCCTAATCTAGGGGACTAATGATGACAATAATGAGCTTTTTTAGAAATAATCAGGGTCGGAGTAAATTAAAGAAACTATAATATCAGCAACTTTCACATACAGGCGAGCCGAAAGCCCGTGGCTAGAAGACCAAGAATTTCTGTACCCGGTATTCCTCAGCATGTCATTCAGCGAGGGAACAACCGCCAGGTATGTTTCGGCAAAGATGACGACCTCAAAGCCTATGCTTCCTGGCTGACGGAATACAGTCAGAAGTGCGAAGTAGAAATACATGCGTGGGTATTCATGACCAATCACATTCACCTACTTTGTACGCCGACGCATTCCGATAGCATCTCCAAACTGATGCAGTCTATGGGCCGTATGTATGTACGTTACTACAATAAGACGTACCAGCGCTCAGGCACGCTCTGGGAAGTGAATCGCCCCGGAAAAATCGGAGGGTGTTTAGTTTGAGTCATGCCACCATGGC
>JANQMN010000041.1 GCA_028280065.1 Hahella sp. | reverse complement strand
TATTTTGCAGTTTGCGGAAATCCTCCGGTAAGCGAATTCACGATATGAGACTTGTGATAAAAAATGACCACCGACGACCATAACGAACAGAGCATTGGCTGGCAGGAAGTCGAGCGTTTGCAACGCGGTGAGGCGACGCTCCTGTTTCGTATTGTGGTCGCCGTATTTTTCGTGATGCTATTCGGTTTAATGTTGAATGCAACTTTGAACTATTTTAACTTTCGTAAGAATCTCACGGAAACCGTACAGGCAACTCATCATACTGTCCTTGAGGATATCGGTTTCAAAGCCCAGACCGGCGTCCAGCTCGGTCTTGAGCTGGCAAGTTTGAGCAATCTGCAGGCGCTTTTGGATAACGCCGTTCGGCAAAATCCCGGCGTGGAGTTTGTTCTGGTTCAGGATCCGCTGGGGAAGCCGGTGTATGACAGTTACCATTCCGGCCAAGTTTCCAGTCTGTCGAGCCAAGTATCGGCGCTGTGCCGAAGTCCTGATCCCACTACCCCCGACAGCGCCGGCGAATCAGTTTTGGAAACCGCTGAAGGGCGGTTGGGCGCGATGTTTTATCCTCTGCTGAATAGCTTCAATCATACCGCCGGCAGCATATGTCTGGGATACTCTTTGCACGCGCAGGAACAGGTCGAAGCGGCGGCGATGGAACAAATCGTTCAGGACACCAGCACACTGCTTTTCATCTTTTTAGTGGTTCTGATCGTTGTCGTGTATTTGCTGCTACGGCGAGTGCGTGGGAATTTGCAGGAGCTTCATCATGAGGTGGCGGAACTGGAAAAGGCACTGAAGAGCGGCGCGGAAATACCGGAACCCCATAAGGCAGATCACGGTATTTTGCAGCCGCTGTTTCGTGCCGGTTCCAACTTAGGCACGTCGCTGGGGCCGGTGGCAAAGCCTGATTAGCTTTCTGTCGGTTCCGCCAAGGCCTGTAACAGCAATTTGGATGCCTGGGACGGTGGCTCCAGCATGACCATTAAGCGGCCCAGTTCGGCATACACTTCCCGGCTTTTTTTCAGTTTCAGGCTGGCTTCCAGATAATCCCGCGCTTTCGTCCACTCTTTGGTACGACGCGCCAGACGGCCGAGCGTCAATAGCAGGACGGCGTCATCCGGCTTAGTTTTATTCCAGTTTTCGGCGACTTCCAGTTGTTCTTCCGGGTCGGGGCCGACGATTTCTCCATACTGCTGGACCAGGCTGGAATCCCAATTGAACTGGAGGAACTTTTTCAGGAGGGCGAGTGCGTGACCTTGGGCATTTAGCCTGACCAGTTGGCCGGCGTAGGTATGCATTAGCTCCGCCGATTTGCGGAGATTGCCCGGCATGCGGTCCCAGATAACGTTCACGGGTTCGGTGTAGACTTCACCCTTGTCTGCGGCAACCGCTTGGTCTCCGGCTGCCACCAAGGCATTAGACCAGGTTTCCTTTTCCAGGCGTGCAAGATATTCTGCATCCAAACCGGCGTGTTTGTGTAGCTCCGGGAACAGGTCAATCAAGTGTGTCCAATCCCGGTTTTGAAAATAGGTTTGCTGCAGCAACTTTAATACGAGGGGGTGATGAGGATTTTTTTTCCGCAATTCCTTCAGAGTGCTGAGCGCGGTATCGGTTTCACCCTGGCTCATCCGCATCTGTACTTGGGTAAGACCGATCGCCAAATCATGCCCCGGCGCGGTAGCGCCGGCTTTCTGCAGCAGTTTGTAGCTCTCTTCGGTATCGCCCATGGCATTCGCAGCCTGGGCGGCGGCCAGGTAGTTCACTACCGGCGCTTGAGATTGTGCGGCGCTGCTTAGCAGGTTGCGTTTGGCGCGCCGCCAATTACCCTCGGCCAGTTCGAGAAATCCTTTGGTGGTCCGGCGCTGGGCCCGGGAATTTTGCGCCCGCTGTTGCCAGTGCGACAAGCCGGTCTTCAACGCAATGGTGGTTCCCAAGGTTTTGAATAACAGGTAAAGGGCGGCATAAATCGCCAGGAGCAGGAACAGACCTATCCAGACATTGGTTTCCAGCAAGAACACATACCAGGATATTCGCACATATCCGGCATCCAGCTGAATAAGATAGCCAATCCACAAACCCGTCATCAAAAAAATCAATATGCTGACAATCAGAATTCTCATACGTTATCCCCATTCTGCATGAGATCTAGGTTGCTGCTGTTGCCTTCAGCCCCTTTGCGCCGGTAAATGGATTCCACTAGATTTCTTAATAAACGCAAGGATTCCGAAATATCGGGAAGCTCAGGGTCAATCTTGAGTGATTTGAGGTCTTCGATATTCTGCAGCAAAGCCTTAGTGACCGGATCTTGCGTGAGGAAATAGTCGGATACCCATTTTTCCGCCTTGCTCAGGCTTTGTTCATAGATTTCCTGGTTTTTATCCAACAGCGCCAGCTCGGCCTGTTCCAGCATCAGCCTTAAGTTCTGCCGCAAATAATAAATCTGTTCCGGTGCGGGTAGCGGCTGCACCTTTTCATCCAGCTTGCGAATCACAAAATAGTCGTTGACGGTATTCATCACGCTCGTATACCAGGGTGTGGTTGCGTCTTCTTCCTCAATGATCGGCGGTTCGTTCAGGAGCGGAGACTCAGTGAAAAACAAACGATCGTCCATGCTCTCCAACTGGCCTATAAGCGCCTCGATCCGCAGATACACACCTTCCCGGTCGATATCCGCCACTGACTGGAGACTCACAATTTCTTCCGCGAGCGCCTGACGGATCGGGTAGACAGCGACTTCTTTGGTCTCAGCCAGAACTTCGTCGGCGGCCTGCAAGATGGTCAAGGAGCCCAGGTAGTCTTTTTCCATGTGCAGCCGCTGATTTGCCAGGCGTAACAGGTACTCCGCCTCTGCAAACAACCAGTCGGTGCGGCCTGTTTCTCCCACGGTTAGAATGCGCCGGGCGGTTTGGTCGATCAGTTCTTTGACTTTATTGACTTCCTGACGGTTTACCTGGATCGCTTCGTCGAGTTGCCCCATGCGGTTTTCGTAGCGGATCCCGGATTGATTGAGCACTTGACTGCTGGCGGCGTTTTGCGCAAGCGCTTGATCCAAGCGGTCCTGCCAAGTCTGGAGATAGAGCCAGGCCCAACTGCCGGCGCCTACGATTGCAATGACGACCAGCACCAGAGCCAGCCACAGTGGCCAGACCTTGGGAATGCGAGGTGGCTTGACCGGCATTTCGGGTTTGGGTGGGATTGTGCTCGTGGTTGGCGTGGGGAGTTGTGAGGCGTCTTCCGTCACAGGTGCACCTTTATTATTACGAAGATAAATTATTTGGTTGTGAGCCCATTTCTATCGCCTCGATGACGGCATCGTCGCTCATTGCCGTCAATACGATAGGAGCCATCCCTTTCGACCGGGCCAGGGAAGCCACTCTATTACTGGGCACAACCACGGTTAAATTGTTCCAAGCATAGCCGATTTTCTCGGCAAGAGACCAGAACTGTTGCAAAGACTCGCCGGAAAATACTACTAAAATATGCGGCTGCCAAGCACTCAGTACCGTCTTTAATGTCGCTTGGTCATGACAGGCAGGGCTGCGCTTATATAAATTCAGTTGCTGGACGAAACCGCCTCGGTCACGCAGCTGTTCCTCAAGAAGGGTTCTGCCGCCGAATCCCTTGGCGATCAGAACCTTTTGACCGGCGAGTTGCTGCAGTTCAGGGTGCGTCAGAAGCGTTTCGCTAGCGTGGCCTGTGGGCGGCAGCTTGACCGTTGCTCCCAAGTCCTCCAAGGCGGCTGCACTGCCCGGTCCCATGGCATACCAGTTAAGACCGGCAGGCAGTTGCGGCCAGTATTGATCAAGCAGGCAAGCGAGTAGTTTAGAGGCGTGTCGACTGGTGCTGATGATATGCGAGTAATGGTCGATATTGAGGATGGTCGTGCGTATATCGCCGGCATCGTCCAATGCCTCGATGCGCAGCAGCGGTAACTCGCGAATGGCGAACTTCGCCGTTTCCAAGCGTTGCCGCAAGGTCGGATTGCTACTCTCGGGGCGGGTGAGAAGTATGCGGGCTTTAGCCATAAATCTGACTTAGAATTTCGCCGGCGCCTTGCGCCAGCAAGTCTTCGGCAACAGCGATTCCCAGCGCCTCCGGTAACTTGGCGGAACCCTGCATTTGACTTGTCAGCAATGTTTTGCCGTCGGTGCCGGCAACCAAGCCACGAAGTTGTAACCTATTGTCTATCAGTTCCGCATAACCGGCTATCGGCACCTGGCAACCGCCCTGCAATTGCTTATTCATGGCGCGCTCAGCGCGCACACAGATAGCGGAATTCAGGTCAAGCAGGGGCTCCAGCATAGCTTGTACCCGCGAGTCATCGGCACGGCATTCCAATCCCAAGGCACCCTGGCCGACAGCCGGCAAGCATTGCTCCGGTGTGAGCTCTTGCCGTATGCGGTCGCTAAATCCCAGTCGCTGTAGGCCTGCGGAAGCCAAAATAATGGCATCATATTCTCCAGCATCGAGTTTTTTCAGCCGGGTGTTGACATTACCGCGAAGTGAACGAATCCGAATATGCGGGTACCTTGCCGCCAGTTGTGCCTGACGGCGTAAACTGGACGTGCCGACGATGGCCCTCTCTGGACAGGCATCGAGATTTGCATAGCCATTGCTGACAAAGGCGTCGGTGGGTGTTTCCCGTTCCATGATGATTGGCAGGGTCAAGCCTTTGGGAAATGCCATGGGCACATCTTTTATCGAGTGCACGGCCAAATCCGCCCGGCCGTCGAGCAAGGCTTGCTCAAGTTCCTTGACAAACAAGCCTTTGCCGCCGATTTTCGCTAACGGCACATCGAGAATCTTGTCGCCCTGGGTAGTCATGCCCAGCAATTCGACCTGCAGGCCGCGATGAAGTTTTTCCAGTCGGGATTTGACATGGTTTGCCTGCCAAATTGCCAGTGCGCTTTTACGGGTGGCAATAACAAGCTTATGGGAGGTTACTGACGTTGGTTGCATCGAGTTATGTTGTTGGGATTGGCTGGAGCGGGCATACGCTGCCGCATCGTCGTTAGACCGGGTAGCATAGCGACTGCCATCGCAAAAGTCATGTGCGGCCACAGCCTTCGATAAATTGTTTTACGTCGGTCACCAAACGCCGGCTGACGGCAAGCCCTTTGTCCAAACCCTTTAGATGCACCCGGTAGTGCCCTTCCTGATCTCGTTGCAGCCGGTCCAGCCGGTGCTGGTTGATCAGCGTATTTCTGTGCACCCGCAGTACATGGGGCGCCAGCGACTGCTCCAGCTCTTTTAGGGTTTGATCGCAGAGGCTTTCCCCCTCGACGTGAACAACGGTGACATATTTGTGCTCCGCTTGCAGATACAGGATATCTTCCATCGCAACCCGCTTAAGTCCGGTCAGGGAACGGCAGGCGATATACTGCCCGGCGCCTTCGTCTTGCTGGGGGGCGTTTAATCCGGCGAGTTGCGCCTTATTCAGGATTCTGGCGTCGGAAAGCGCTTGCAGCAGATCCTCTTTGCGGATGGGTTTCAGCAGATAATTCACCGCATTTACCCGAAAAGCCTTTAGGGCATATTCATCGTAGGCGGTGGTAAAAATAACCGCCGGCGGCTGGGGGGATTCCGCAAGCCGGTGCGCCACTTCCATGCCATCGACGCCGGGCATACGGATATCCAGCAGGACGACATCTGGAAACAAGCGCCCGATGGCAACCAATGCCCCTTCGCCATCGGCAGCTTCGCCGCAGATTTCGAAGTCGCTGCCGTCCAGTAACCGACGGATTCTGGCCCGGGCCAAGGGTTCGTCATCGACAATCAAAATGCGCATTGGTGTATTCATCATTGGATTCTCTTAGGCTCCGGTTTCCTCTATGTGTCTTGGCCCGCGCCGGTTTTCGGCAATGGGATGCGCAGCGTTGCGGTGTAGAGGTTATTATGGCGGCTGGATTTCAGTACGGCCCTATCTCCGAAAAAGGCCTTAAGGCGGCTTTGTATATTGCCGATCGCCAACCGGTTGCCCTGATGTTTGGGCGCGGTTGGCCGGGATGCCAGCGGATTACTAACCATCACATACAGGCAGTCATCCCGTGTGAAGGTTTCAACTGTGATCACGCCGCCCTTCGGATTCGGCTGGATGCCGTGATAGACCGCATTTTCCACCAAAGGCTGAATGCTCAGGGGAGGAACAAGCACCTGTCGGCCTATCGAAGCGGTCTTGAACTCCGTCGTCAACCGCGCGCCTAACCGTAGTTTTTCGATCCGCAGGTAGCGTTCGCAAAGTCCCAACTCTTCCCCGATAGGGACTAACTGCGACGTTTCCTTCAACGTGGCGCGAAACAACTCTGCGAGGTCCAAAACCGCTTCTTCCGCCGCATCGGAATCTTCGTGAATCAGGCCCGCGATGGAGTTCATACTGTTAAAAAGAAAGTGCGGCCGAATCCGCGCCTGCAACGCTTCCACTCGGGATTCCAATTCCGCCCGTTGTTGCGCGTGCCAAAGGTGATGCAAGTAGAAGTAGCGTAAAATGGCTCCGGTCAACACGGCGCTTATGAGCATGCTGTCGATCAGGAACCAGGTGTCGAATTCCGGAGCGCCAGGCTGGCGTACCAGAAGATCGGCCAGAATGGCTATCAACGCGGTATTGCTAAGCACTACCGCATAGACAATCAGTGCTTGGCGGCGAATACTGCCGGCAAAGCGACTGCGACGCAACTGGCAGAGAATAACCGCGCTCGCCAGGACAATCCAAAGCATGAACAGCGATATCAAGGCAAAGTAGTTCCAGTCGAAGCGGTTGAGGCCGGAGTGTATAAGGGTGAAAATCAAGGCGCCGGTTTCGGTGCCGATAACCAGAAAGAATACGGCATGCACACTGCAGAGGTTGGGGAGAAAAAAGTCCTGCTCGGGCGCAGCCGTCTGATGGGTTATCGGAGGGGCTTGCATGTTGATGACTGTCCTGTCTCGGAATGGAGTTAACCTGTCTCGGATTGGCGGCAGCCCGGCCCGGTTCGGAAACAGCCTTTGCCAGTTTTGGCGCGCCCTGTTAACGCCTGGCCGGGCGAAAAAAGCGCACTCTGCCGCCGCCCGGCGAAGCTTGTTATAATCCGCGTCTTCGCTCGCCAACGGAATCATGTCCGCTGTTGAATTAAGTTGGCGATCACCATTCAGTATGGAGCAAGATTACTAGCATGACAAAACCAGAATCCAAGGATAAGCCGTGGGGCGGCAGATTTTCAGAAGCTACGGACGCCTTTGTCGAGCGTTTCACGGCCTCGATAAGTTTTGATCGGCGGCTTTATTTACATGATATACAAGGGTCCGTCGCCCACGCCAAAATGCTCGCAAAAGTCGGCGTTCTGACCGAGCGGGAGCAGAACGACATACTGACCGGGTTGGAAGAGATCAAACAGGAAGTGGAAGACGGCAATTTCGATTGGTCGGTACAGCTCGAGGACGTGCATATGAACATAGAAGCGCGTTTGACGGAAAAGATCGGAGTTACCGGGAAAAAACTCCATACGGGGCGCTCCCGGAATGATCAAATTGCCACCGACATACGCCTCTTTCTCAGGGATGAAATTGACCTTATCAGCGCCGAGCTGCAACGCCTCATCGGCGGTCTGGCAGACCTGGCGGAACGTGAAGCCGCTACTATCATGCCCGGCTTTACCCACTTGCAAACCGCCCAGCCGGTGACCTTCGGCCATCATCTGCTGGCTTGGGTGGAGATGTTAAAGCGGGACTATCTGCGGCTTCACGATTGTCGCACGCGGGTCAATGTCATGCCGCTCGGCGCGGCGGCACTGGCCGGTACCACCTATCCCATTGAGCGCCATCTGACGGCCGAGTTGCTGGGCTTTTCCGGTATCGCGGAAAATTCCCTGGATGCAGTAAGCGACCGGGACTTTGCCATCGAATTCTGCAGTTTCGCCAGCTTGCTGTTAATGCATCTGTCTCGGTTTTCCGAGGAACTGGTGCTTTGGACTTCCGCGCAGTTTAACTTCATCAATCTTCCAGACCGGTTCTGTACCGGTTCATCCATCATGCCGCAAAAGAAAAATCCGGATGTACCCGAACTGGTGCGGGGTAAAACCGGCCGGGTATACGGCGATTTAATGAGTTTGCTGACATTGATGAAAAGCCAGCCGTTGGCTTATAACAAGGACAACCAGGAAGATAAAGAGCCGCTGTTTGATGCCGTTGATACAGTAAAGGATTGCTTGAAGGCCTATGCCGACATGGTCCCGTCAATTCAGACTAAACCGGTGTTCATGCAGGAGGCGGCACGCCGCGGCTTCTCCACGGCGACAGATCTGGCCGACTATTTGGTGCGCGGCGGCATGCCGTTTCGCGATGCCCACGAGGTTGTCGGCAAGGCTGTGGCGTTTGGTCTAAGCGAAGACAAAGATCTGAGTGAAATGTCTTTGGCTGAGTTACAGCAATTTAGCGCGGCGATCAAGGCGGATGTATTCGATGTGCTGACGCTGGAAGGCTCCGTGCAAGCTCGGAACCACCTGGGCGGGACGGCGCCTGAACAAGTGAAGGCTGCGGTCAACCGGACCCGGCAATGGTTGCAGGAACCCTGAAGAAAACCACAAAAAGTTACGCGGGATAGGATTTCGCCGGAGCCAGGGCCGCTATACTGCTTAAGGAAGGCAAGCAGCAGGCTGAAAACCCGCGGATGAACATTAAACGGCAGATAAAACCCGATTTTCATGAAGGAGTTGACCGCAAAGATCTTAAAATCTTAAGTCAGCGCTTTCTCTCGCTGGTGAAAACCCGGCTGGAACGCACCAAGCTGGCGATGACCGGTCGCCAGCAGATGGTTGTGGATCTTCTGCCCTTACTGTTTCATGTCAATCATCCATTGTTGCCTGGCTATATCTCCCGTCAAGCGCCGCATTTGGTACGAAATTACGCGCCCGACAAGGATACGGTGCGGCGCGCCCAAAGCCTGACCCGGTCGTTCAACTATCGTTCCTCGGAAAATAAAACGGCTGATATAGTCAGCCTGTTCCTGATGGGGAGCACCGGATCTATTGCTCATTCCGGAACGAGCGACCTGGATATCTGGCTGTGCTACCGCAACGGGCTTGCAAACAAAGCCGTTGCAGAGTTGGAACGTAAGGCGCAGGCGGTAAGCGGATGGGCTGAGGATGTCGGTGTCGAAACCCACATTTTTTTAATGAACGCCGCCAGTTTTCGCCAGGGTCGGGAAACCGCGTTGGCAGATAGCGAAGACTGTGGCACGGCTCAGCATTATTTGCTATTGGATGAATTCTATCGCACCAGCATCTGGCTGGCCGGCGCCTATCCGCTGTGGTGGCTGATTCCGGCCGACCAGGAGCACAACTATAACGAGCTGGCGCGGTTGTTGTTGGAAAAACGCTTCATAAAGAGTCGCGACTATATTGATTTCGGCGGCTGCGCGACTATCCCTCCGAATGAATTTGTCGGCGCGGGAATGTGGCAGCTTTATAAGGGCATCGACTCCCCCTTTAAGTCGGCACTGAAGCTGAAACTGGTGGAGAGTTACGTCAAGGAAGAAAAAAAACTGCCGCCGCTCTGCCATGATTTCAAACGGGCGGTGTTTGACGACGACATCGACCCTGATGAACTTGACCCCTACGTGATGATCTATCGGCGTTTGGAGTCCAGCTTAACCGCGCGCCGGGAACTCCATAAGCTGGAACTGGTGCGCCGCGCTTTTTATCTTAAAGTAGGTGAAAAGTTATCGCGCGTGGTAAAGACCCATGAACGTGGCTGGCGCCGGCGGTTCATGGAAAAACTGCTGCAGGAATGGGGCTGGGAAGACGCGGAAGTCAAGTATCTGGATGCCCGGCAGTTCTGGAAGATTGAGCAAGTGTTGCAGGAGCGCAGGCTGATCGTCAACGAACTGACCGAAAGCTACCGTTACCTGTCCGGCTATGCACGGGACAACGGTCTGGCGGCCGCGATCAGCAAGCGCGATATCAATCTCCTGGGCCGTAAGCTCTACGCGGCGTTTCAACGGAAAGCGGGGAAGATCGAGATGATCAACCCGAATATCTCGCCGAATCTGGCGGAGGACAGCATTTCCTTTCACCATCTATCCAGTCAGGCATTGAGTTCGGGGGTTAACGGCTGGCTGCTCTACACCAATTTGTCCACGCCGGCGGACGCGGACTATTCACCCGCCCAAAAGCGCTCCAACAGTCTGATCGAATTGGTAGTCTGGGCCTATGTAAACGGCTTATTAGCCGGTACTTCCAGTGTCAGTCTGGTTGCCGGCGAAAGCGCAGCGACGGTATTCGAGTTACAGCAAATCATGGGCAGTATGCGCAGTCTTATACCCCTGCCGATGCCTGAGGTGAGCCAGCAGGCTTATCACGATAAGGCCAAGCTGCGGATGGTGATGCTGTTCGTCAATGTCGGCGTGGACCCGATGACGAATCTGACCAAGCGCGGCCTTTCCAAGCTCAGCGATCACACCGATGCGCTGGGTTATGCATCCACCCGATCGAATCTGGTGGTTACGCTGGACAAGGTTATGGTCAATAGCTGGAACGAAGTCATGGTGCAACGCTATGAATCCGGCGATACTTTGGTGCAGTGCCTCAACAATACGCTGGCCGCACTTGCGGAATCAGGTCAGTATGGTGCCCATCTGCCGGGGTTTTCGGTATTTTGCTTCTGTCCTACAAGGCCCGCTGCCATTGCCCGGCGGGTACACCAGCTGTTTAAACAGGTAGCCGGGTGTTTTTTCAGCAAACCGGCGACTTCCGGTCATTTCGATCATAAACGCTATTTGCTGCAAATCGAGGAACGCTATTTTATTTTGCAATTTGAGGCCAGCCGGCCTCGCTTCACCAGTGTCGATAGTTACGATGAGCTTTGCGACTACTTGAGTTTGCCGCAAAGCCATTTCAGCGCCATGGAAGTGGATGAGTATGCGTTGATCGGCGACCCGCTGATCCCGATTTTCAAACGGATGCAGCCTGATACAGTCAAAGTTTTTGCCTATCATGAAAAGTTGGGCTATTGGTTGTATGTGGTCGATGAATGCGGCTCGCTGGTCCGCTTTGCCAATACCGGCGAGGATCGGCGGCTGCTTTTGGGTGCGCTGCGCACTTTTCTCTACAGCGTGCAGGAACGCAAGCAAATGCGGGATACGCTGGATGCCTCGCAAGATATTATTGCGGACGTGGAGTTTTATCAGCTACAGCAAGCTGGCAAGCAATACAAGGTGGATGGTTTGGCGATATTGTCCCAGCAGGGAGCCGGCGAATATATCGAAATCCAGGCAATTGGCCACATGGATATTGGCGGTAACTTACGTTTTAGCCTGTTTTGCGAGCATCAGGAATTTTCCCCGATGGACTATGGGGATAAGGTGGAAGAAGCGCTGGCCCACTATATCCAGCAGCGATTCACCAATGCGGACCTGATACCCTGCTACATCACCGATGTCAGCATACCTCACAGCCTGGTGCAGGATACCTTCCAACTGCAAACTTCACTCTATCTCACCTACAAAAATGAGCTTGAAACCAGACTTCATCAAGCCCGTTTCGGCTACCGTAGTAACTCCGAGTCGCTAGCGCCCGATTCGGGCAGGCAGACGCTTGGCACGGAATCCAATGCAGAGAACACAGGCTCTTGATGAGCTTGAGATTTGGGTTTCTGGCGGAACGCGCAACCCGCCGAATTTTAGGATGAGAAATTCGTGCCAGGTCGCTATACTTGCCCAATTTGATTAGTTTTTTGGAAGATATTATGCGTCTGCTGGGCATCGCGATTCTTGCATGGTTTGTCTTAGGAGCGCTCTCTTGCGGCCAAAAAGGACCGTTGCAGCCGACCGGTAGCCTGTTTGAGAACGCAGGTTCAACGACGCTTGGTTTCAGCACTTTTTTGCATTAATCCGCCGCTCACCGGATTAGCCAGATGCGCTGCCTGCAACGCTAATGCCTTACTTTCTTTAGAGACAGTGTATGGATTTTTTCAATTACCGACAACAGCACCTCCATGCTGAAGACGTACCGTTGGCGGCTATTGCCGAGCAATTCGGAACCCCTTGCTATGTATATTCCAGAGCCACCTTGGAGCGTCATTACAAAGCCTATCAAACGGCACTGGAAAATTACCCGCACCTGATCTGTTACGCGGTAAAAGCCAATTCCAACCTGGCGGTTTTGAATGTCCTGGCGCGCATGGGCTCAGGATTCGATATTGTTTCCCAAGGTGAACTGGAACGGGTATTAAAGGCCGGAGGGGACCCCGACAAGGTTGTATTTTCCGGTGTCGGCAAACAGGCTGCGGAAATGCGCAGGGCGCTTGAAGTTGGGGTGCATTGCTTCAATGTGGAGTCAGAAGCCGAGATGCAGGTCTTGGAGCGGGTCTCCGCTGATATGGGCAAGGTCGCGCCGATTTCATTGCGGGTCAATCCGGATGTGGACGCCAAGACCCATCCCTACATTTCTACCGGACTAAAAGAAAACAAGTTCGGCATCCATATGGAAAAAGCGCTGGATCTTTATCGCTATGCGCATAGATCCCGACATTTGAATGTACTCGGTATCGACTGTCATATCGGCTCGCAACTGACGGAAATGGCTCCCTTCATGGATGCATTGCAACGCATTCTGGAGGTGATTCGCTCTTTGCGTGACGAAGGGATCAATCTTAGTCATCTGGATCTCGGCGGCGGACTTGGCGTGACCTACAATGCGGAAGCGCCGCCTCATCCAACCGATTACGCCAAGGAAGTGCTGACTCAACTGCACGGCAGTGGGTTAACCCTGGTCCTGGAACCCGGCCGCTCCATTGCGGCTAATGCCGGGATCTTGATCAGTCGTGTCGATTACCTGAAAGATAATGGACAAAAGCATTTCGCCATAGTCGATGCCGGCATGAACGACTTGATTCGTCCTTCTCTGTACAGCGCCTGGCAAAATATCATTCCTGTCGAGCAGGGCAGAACCGGCACTGAGGCGAGTTTCGACATTGTCGGGCCGATATGTGAAACCGGCGACTTTTTAGGCAAGGAACGGCACCTGACATTGAATCCGGGGGATTTGCTGGCAGTACGCTCGGCTGGCGCTTACGGCTTTGTGATGAGTTCCAACTATAATAGCCGTCCCCGTATAGCCGAACTTATGGTTGACGGCAATCAGGTCCATGTGGTTCGCCGCAAGGAAACCATTGAGGAACTATTTGCCCACGAGAGCCTTTTGCCTGACAGTGTGAACTCAGGCGGAAGCAGGGCTTAAGGTGTTGCATGCTGGTTAAGTTCACCAAAATGCATGGCCTTGGCAACGATTTCATGGTCGTGGACAGTATTTCCCAACATGTGCATTTTCGCCAGGAGCAAATCCGGAAGTTGGCCGACCGGAATTTCGGCATCGGTTTCGACCAGCTCCTAATTATCGAGCCGCCGGGACAGCCGGATGTGGATTTTCGATACCGGATTTTCAACGCAGATGGCAGCGAAGTTGAACAATGCGGTAATGGTGCACGCTGCTTTGCCAAGTTTGTGCGGGAAAGCCGGTTAACCAATAAAAAGTCCGTCCGGGTTGAAACCAAAAAAGGCAATATAGAGCTTTCAATTACCAAGGATGGCCAGGTGACCGTCGATATGGGCGAACCGCGCCTGGAACCGGAGCAGATACCGCTGCTGGCAGATCAGCGTTCGCTCACCTATCCTTTTGTAATACAAAACGAAACCTATCAACTTGCGGCAGTTTCCATGGGCAATCCCCACGGCGTGTTGTTGGTCGACGATGTCAACCTGGCGCCGGTACATAAGTTAGGCCGGTTGCTGGAATGCCATCCGAATTTTCCGGAGAAAGCCAATATTGGCTTTTTGCAGGTCTGCCATCGACGGTTCGCCAAGTTACGTGTCTTTGAGAGAGGGGTTGGCGAAACCCTGGCTTGTGGCACCGGCGCCTGTGCCGCTGTAGTTGCGGCGCGTCTGCAGGGGTTGTTGGATGCGAAGGTCGAAATCAAACTGCCTGGCGGTAATCTGAAAATACAATGGGAAGGCGATGGCAAGCCGGTCAGAATGACCGGGCCGGCCACCCGGGTATTCGACGGACAGGTAAGAATTTAAGGAAAAGGTGAGAATCAAGGGACGGATAAAAACTAAAGGACGAGAAGCTGGCTGTTTTGGAGTAATGAAATGAGTAACCAACCACAACCATCAAGTGCGGATCAGGAAATAACGCCGGAACAGGTAGCGCAATTCTTACGTGCACATCCTTCCTTTTTTGTGGAACATGAGTATCTGTTGAAGGAAATCAAGTTGCCGCATGCGTCCGGGGCGGCGATATCACTGGTGGAAAGGCAACTATCGCTGTTTAGGGAACAGCGCGACAGGTATGAATCGCAACTTTTCGATTTGATTGATACCGCCCGGGAAAATGACCGGTTCTTCGAAAAGAGTAAGCGGCTTTTGATGAATCTGCTGGATGCCAAAGCCCTCGATGAAGTTAAAATTGTCCTTCAGGACAGTTTTCTCAACGATTTCAAATTGGACTACTGCAATTTGGTGTTGCTGGCCCGCCGCGAAGATTTTCCGGTGACTAATCTGGAAGTGGTCACCAGGGAAGAGTTAATCCCCCTTTTTCAGGACGACTTATTGGCAAAGGGGAAACCCCACATCGGTCAATTATCCGAGGAGCAGAGCTTCCTACTATTTGGCGCAGAGTCAGACCAGGTGAAATCCGCAGCTGTTATGCCGGTGCGGCACGGCGATGCCCATGCGGTGCTTTGTATCGGTAGCCGGGAGCCGGACTACTTCCATGACGGACTGGATTCGCTGTTTATCACTTACATCTGTGAAGCCTTAGGGCGGATTTTACCGGCGTTGATGGCGAATGAACTGGGTAGCCAGATGCTGGTGGATTAAGTGGCTGTCGAAAAATCGGGCTATTAGTGTAGAGATCGGATAATGCTGACTGCGCATCTGGAACGTTATCTGGCCTACTTGGAAACCGAGAAGCGCTATTCGCCACATACGGTCAGCAATTACCGGCGCGATCTTGAAAAACTTGTCAGCTACTGTCATGAGAAGGGGTTCCAAGGCTGGCATGAACTGACCACTGCCGATCTGAGGCGTATCACCGGCAATTTACATCGTAACGGATTGGCCGCGAAATCCCTTCATCGCTGGTTGAGTGCGGTGCGGAGATTCTTCCGGTATTTGCACCGGGAAGGGGTGGTCGGCCAGAATCCGGCAGATTTGGTACAGGCCCCCAAGGTTCGCCGGGATTTACCTTCGGTGATGGATGTCGACCAAACCGTGCAGATGCTGGATAGTCAACCGCAGTTGGAAGCGGGCGCCGATCCGCGCCTGGATGTGCGTGATCAAGCAATCCTCGAATTATTCTATGGTGCGGGAGTCCGGCTGGCGGAATTAGCCGGACTGGACATCCAGGACGTGCATCTGCAAGAAGGCCTCGCGAGGGTACTGGGAAAAGGCCGCAAGCAACGGGACGTTCCCATTGGCGCTGCAGCGCGAACGGCAGTGCAACACTGGCTGCAACTCCGTGGCCAGTTTTGCGGCGCTGACCAACAGGCTCTGTTTGTCAGCGCCCACGGGCAGCGGCTGGCGCCACGCAGTATTCAAACCCGAATAAAGCTATGGGCCAAGCGGCGGGGATACGATGGCAGGCTTTATCCGCATCTGCTTCGGCATTCCTTTGCCAGTCATATGTTGGAATCCAGCGGCGACCTGCGCGGCGTTCAGGAACTTCTAGGCCATGCCGACATTGCGACCACGCAAATATATACCCACCTCAATTTCCAGCATTTAGCCGAAGTTTATGACAAGGCGCACCCCAGAGCGCAGAAGGCGAAGAAATCCAACCCGTAATTTGCAGACCCTTCTATACTTGGAATGGCCCAGAGGCTGTAATTCCTGATCCATGATTTTGGTAACATTCAACCATGAGTGAAACTGCTGCCCGTTGGAAAAAAAAGTATTTCGACAAACTGGATGAAGTTGAAAGTCTTTCCACCAGTTTTGGTGAAAAAATCAATGTCCTCGAACGCTTGCTGGTCCGGGTAAGCCTCGCGGCTGAAGGATTGGATAGCAAACTGGATGCGGAGCTCGGGGCGCTACGTAATATTGTCCGCAAAGAAAACGCCACCGCCCGTGACCTGAATCGCCAGCTTGATGTCATCGAAAAGCAGGTGCTGTCGATGGATCAGGAACGGGAAGGTACTGTCGAAGGCGTTTTGCAGGCCTTAAGCGACTTGGTGGAGCAGTTATTAACCTGCGATTTAGGACGAGCGGAGAAAAAGGCGCTGAAAAGCTATGGCAAACAGCTGCGCAACCGGGTTAACGATCTCAGGCAGTACCCGGAACTGCTGAATGAGTTCGGCAAACTTCAGGGGCAGGCGTTGGCAGATATTGTCTCCTCGCAGGATCCGACGACGACCAAAGAAGGTTTTTTTTCCCGGCTGTTCGGTAACAAGGAGCAAACCAAGGATATCGATACCGCAGACTCCCAGAGCGAGGCTGTCGAGGAAGAACCGGCTGGGGTGCCAGGTGAGCAGGAAACCCGGGTCCCCGCTGAAAAATCGCCTGCTCATGCCGGCATCGAGAATCCCCAGGAATTTGAACCCGGCTTTTCCGCGATTGCCGACCATGTTTGCGCGACTTTGGTGAATCTGGTGGAACACCTGCAGCTACCGGAAGGCATGGACAAGGACGTCGGGAAAGTCCGAAAGAAGATTTCCTCGGGCCTGAACTGGTATGAACTGGTTCCTACCCTGGACGATATCGCGAATCTTGTTATCGCGGCGTTTGGCAAGGGGCAAAAAGACTTTGAATCCTTTTTAAAGTCGTTGGATGCAAGGCTGGTCAGTATTCAGGAATTCCTGGAGAAAACCCGGCAAAACCAATCTGAAAGCACGGACAACAAAAACGAGTTGCAGGAGGCAATGCGTAACCATGTCAATCTGATCCATCAGGATGTGAAAGCTGCTGAGAATCTCTCGGTATTACAGTCGACTGTCAAATCCAACCTGGATTCTATTCTGGCCTCATTGGAACGCTTTCTGCAAAAGGAAGATGGCCGTGAATCGGAGCTGCAACAAGAAATGGCAGAGCTGCAGGAACGACTGCAATCGATGGAGAGCGAATCACGTGAAATGCAGCAGGCCTTGATCGAACAGCAGCAGAAGGCGCTCACCGACGTGTTGACCGGATTGCCCAATCGCATGGCGTATGAAAACCGCGTCATGGACGAATATGAACGCTGGCGCCGCTATAAACATCCACTAACTTTAGTGGTGACAGACATCGATCACTTTAAACGGGTTAATGATAAATACGGTCATCTGGCCGGTGACAAGGTTATCCAGTTGATTGGTAAAGAGGTTTCCCGGCGGATTCGCAAGACCGACTTCATGGCCCGTTATGGCGGCGAGGAGTTTGTCATTCTGTTGCCGGAAACGGCTGCTGACATCGCTTTTGAGGTAATGGATAAAACCCGGGAAATGATCTCCCGCATGCCTTTCCATTTTGATAATGAAAAAGTGCAAATAACCGTATCCATGGGGCTTAGCGAGTTCGCTGGAGATGCATCCATCGATCAGGTTTTTAATCAGGCGGACCAGGCACTGTATAAGGCCAAAAATCTGGGCCGCAACCGGCTGCAACGCGCCACCGATTAACGACCAGGTCCTTTGTTTTTACCGAAAGCAGGGGTTTCTTTGCACTTTTGGCCACGTTTTTTCATCACCACAAGGTTTTTGTGAAAAAAATCAAAAAAATCGAGAATTTATTTTTATTCAAAAACAATGTGTTAGCTCGTTTTCGAGAAATTTTCAGAAAAAAATACATTTTTTTGAATCCAAATTGCTTTGGCCCCGCGTCCTATTGGTAACTTCAACAATTTGTAAGGAACCTAGACATGACCAAGATTGCAGCCACTTTGTTATTCGTATTCTCTTTGCCGGTGTTTGCCGATAACTTGCCTGCCCAAATTGGCAATGAAAAAGAATCCCTCGTTGCCCCGGAGGTTGTCATTGAGATGCCGGCGATTGAAATTGAGCTGGATCTTGCTCTTGAAGCGCCGGTACAGCACGTGCAAATGGCTGATCGCACGGAATCTAAAGATCGGGTTGAAATCGTCACTCCGGACGTCGTCATTGAAATGCCGAAGGTTGAGATCGAGTTGGACCTAAGTCTCGATCCGCCGGCACAGCCGCTCATGATTGCTGCCAACAACCAGATCTGAGTCAAAAATTGTGGAAGCCCTTGCAAACTTAACGTACAGGATTGATCTTGAGATTAGGTTCTTTGACGGGTATGGCTGCAATCCCCCAAGATTATAGAGTAAAGGGCTTCATCTCTCATCTGCCACTATCGGCAAATTCAATATAGAGCCGTCTCGTGCGGCTCAACTTTATCGTAACTAAAAAAAGGAGAGTTCTCGTTAATGCACGCTATTAAAACGCTATGTGCCGCCGTTGTCGTGGCAGTTTCCTTATCGGGATGTGTCGTGGCTATCCATGACGACGAGCTGCGCCGCAGCGACCACGATTGGCAACGCAAGCAACATGAAAACCGGGAAGAGATTTCCAATTTATCTCTTGGTTCGAGCCTTGAGAGTGTCAAGACTCGCCTGGGAAAACCGGATGATTCGGAAGGCTACCAAAAAAATGGTAAGCAAATAGTGGTGCTTTACTACCGTACCCGCCATACGCATGAAGACGGCAAGACGACGCGAGACGAAACAACGCCGCTAGTGTTCGCGGATGATGCGTTGATTGGCTGGGGCGACAAGGTTTTAAGTAACTACCGGTTGTAATTTTAAATTCTATTCGCTGCTGTCCGTGGCTATGTAGCAACTCACCGATTCTATGATGATCGGATCGACCGGAAAATCCTGGTACTGAATTCCCTGGCCATCCTGAACCGTGGTGGTTTCAACCGCCACCATGGCGTCTATCACTTCAATACCGGAAGTCACTTGGCCAAATACGGCGTACCCGGCGCTTCCACCCTCTTGGTAATCCAGCATGGTGTTGTCCGCCTGGTTAATGAAGAACTGAGCCTGTGCACTGTCCGGATTCGATGTTCGCGCCATGGCTATGGTGCCCCGTAGGTTCGACAGGCCATTGCTGGCTTCATTCTCTATCGCGGGCAACAGGCCTGTTGTCACGGTGCGGTAGTCGGATGTCACCAAGCCGGCCTGGACGACAAAGTTTGGAATAACGCGATGAAACAGCTTTTCGTCATAGAAACTCGCATCCACGTATTTCATGAAGTTGCTGGCCGTGACCGGGGCGGTGGAATCAAACAGTTCCAGGTTGACGGTTCCCAAATTGGTCTGCATTTCCACCAGGGAATTGCTGTCCCCAGGGAAATCACGGGTGATATTCACCTGTACGGTATCTGTTCCTACAGCACCGGCATCGTCGGTGACTTTTAGCTCGAACACCAATGGCTCTGAAATGCACTGGGATACATCAGGCGCGGTAAATGTCAGTGCGGCCGCTTCGGTATTGCCGACTTCAATGGTTGGGCCATAAATCTGCCGCCATTGATAAGTAACGGTGCTCTCCAGATCGACGCCAAATCCGGCGACTTGCGCTGATTCGCCAATGGCAAAGGACTGGTTTTCACCGGCATCCGCTACCGGAGGGCATTGGCTATAGCTGGCTGAGCTATCCAACTCGGTGATGATTTTTTCGATATTATCGGCGCTGTAGATTCCGGGATGACTGGTGTAGCACTCGGCAGCTGTCAGTTTATTGGCCATCACCTGCTCGTCTTCTGCTGAGGAGATGCCGTTAATGTAGGCAATGATAAGATCTTCGGGAGCAATACTCCCGGTTTCCAACTCATTCACCCAATAGTCCAAGCCTGCTTGGTCAGGTTCGCGGTTTAACAGGTTCTGATAGACCTTAATCGCGAGTTCGGTATTGGAGAGTTGGCCATAGTTTTCCAGGTATTCCGGTTGCTCGTTAACAATGTTTATGCGGATCTGATCGACGGTAATGGCACCGTTATCGACTTCATTGGTCCAATACTCAAGTCCCGCACCATCCGCAGCCCGGCCCAAATACCCGATATACAGACGCTGGATTTGTTCGGAGGTTGTTAAGTCGGTGGCGCTGACTTGGCAACTGGCTGACCCCAGGATCGCAAGTAAAAGGCAGTGGAAATGTTGACGCAGGTTCATTTGGTTGATCACTTTAAAAAACGGTTAACTAATTGAGCGACTTCAATCGCCTTAGTAAAAGAACGGCGTGAATTGTACTGAATGGAGACAGAAAAACCAGTGGCATTTGTACAGATTTTGCCCTGGTGAAACTTGTTATTTGAAGAAAGGGATGATCGGAGTAGCGGCCAGAGACTTCTGCCTATAGGGCACTTCTGGCAATGTCCGAGTTTAAGGGAGTTAAAGACTCTTTTCGTGACAGGCGAGAATATTTACCCGGAGTGCTTGCTGTGCATCCATCTCCCAAAAACTGCTTTTAGCTGCGCTGGTTTCCTGTTTTCCAGCATTAGTCTGTTTACTTGGCTGCCGTTGGCTTTCGCGCCGCTTTAAGATATTCATTCGCTGTTTCTCCCCGGATTTCGCAACAGTGACGATGACCAAATGTCAACGAGGCCTAGTGTAAGCAGTATTCCGCTTGCAGAGAATCCTTGAATGGCAAAACAATGCAAAATGCCAGCGCCCTGCCAGTTAAGGTGATATTTCTACCGAGGGTGCTGTTTGCATCAGCCTCACCAAATACTCCACGATTTGATTCTTTTTTGTACAGATCTGGAT